>NC_015580.1:2863437-3173125 GCF_000253255.1 Novosphingobium sp. PP1Y
TCGCCATCGGCAGGTGCGATGATATCGCCGTCGAGTACGAGCCGGCCCGAGCGGACTTCGCCGAACTTGCCCGGTGCCCCCGGAGCCAGTCGCACGAGATCGCCGTTCTTCTGGAAGACCGCCTTGGGAATGCCGCATGACAGGCCCAGCTTCGCCTGCTCACGCATGTGACGGATTTCTCCGTGCACGGGCACAAGAATGTCGGGCCGGATCCAGCCATAGAGCGCCTCGAGTTCCGGCCTCCCGGGATGGCCCGAAACGTGGATATGGCTCTGCCGGTCGGTGACAATCACGACACCGTCGTCCGCGAGACGATTCTGGATCTTGCCAATGGCGATCTCGTTGCCCGGAATCTGGCGACTGGAGAAGAGGACGACATCGCCCTTCTCCAGCTTGATCGGGTGATTGCCTTCGGAAATGCGCGCAAGCGCCGCGCGCGGTTCACCCTGCCCACCGGTAGCGACGATCAGCACGTCACTGCGCGGCAGGTCCATCGCCGTTTCCGGATCGACGATCTCGGGCAGATCCGTGAGGTATCCGCAAGCCTGGCCGGTCTGGATGATACGATCGAGCGAGCGCCCCGCCACGCACAGCTTGCGGTTGGTGCGGCGCGCCACTTCGCCTAGCGTCTGGAGCCTCGCGACATTGGACGCAAAAGTGGTCACCAGAACGCGGCGACCATTGTGACGTTTCACTTCCTCGAGCAGGCCGTCGAAGACATCGCCTTCCGAACCCGATGCCTTCGGATTGAACACATTGGTAGAGTCGCAGACCAGCGCCAGCACGCCGTCGTCACCGATCTTCGTCAGTTCCTCGCTGGTTGCCGGGGTGCCGATCTGCGGCGCGTCGTCCAGCTTCCAGTCGCCGGTATGGAAAATTCGGCCGAACGGCGTATCGATCAGCAGGGCGTTGCCTTCAGCGATCGAGTGCGCGAGCGGCACGTAGCGAATGCCGAAAGGCCCGATCTCGAAACGCTCGAGGTCTTCCACCACGATGAGTTCGACATCGCCGAGAATACCGGCCTCTTCAAGCTTGGCCGCGACCAGCTTTGCCGTGAAGGGCGTCGCATAGATCGGAACGCCCAGTTCCTGGGCGAAATAGGGAACGGCACCAATGTGGTCTTCATGCGCATGGGTCAGGACAATGCCCAGCAGGTTCTCGCGCTCATTCTCGATGAATTCGAGATCGGCGAAGACGAGATCGATGCCCGGGTACTCGTTCATGCCGAAGGTCATGCCAAGGTCGACCATCAGCCACTTGCCCTGGCAGCCGTAGAGATTGACGTTCATGCCAATCTCGCCCGAGCCGCCGAGCGCGCAAAACAACAATTCGTTACCGGGTATCACTTAGAAGCTGCCCTTTCGGCAAGTATGGCAAGGCCGTCGAGCGTAAGATCCGGATCGACGGCATCGAAAATCTCGGTCGCCTCATCGAACAGCACCGCAAGGCCGCCCGTCGCGATGACCTTGGCGGGACGGCCGATCTCGGCACGCATCCGCGCGATCAGGCCTTCCATCATGGCGACGTAGCCCCAGAAGACGCCAATCAACATCTGGTCCTCGGTATTGCGGCCGATAACGCTGGTCGTCTTGGGAAGCTCGATGGCAATGCGCGGCAGCTTGGCGGTATTGCCGACCAGCGCGTCGAGCGAGAGGTTGATCCCAGGCGCAATGATCCCGCCCTTGTACGCGCCCTTGAAGTCGACAATGTCGAAGGTCGTCGCCGTCCCGAAATCGACGACGATCAGGTCTCCGCCATGCTTGGCATGGGCGGCAATCGCATTGACGGCGCGGTCGGCGCCAAGCGAGCGCGGCTCGTCCACGTCGATTTCAATGGCGTAATTGGCCTTGCCCTGACCCGCGATCAGAGGCTCGACATTGAAGTAGTGCCGGCTCAGAATCTCAAGGTTGTGGAGCGCGCGCGGCACCACGGTCGAAATGATGATCGTGTCGACCTGCTTGGCGTCGATCCCGCGAATGCCGAGCAGTTGCATCAGCCAGACGGCATATTCGTCGCCTGTACGTCGCGGATCAGTGGCGATGCGCCAACGCCCCTTCAACTCGCCTGCGTCGAACAGCGCGAAAACGACATTGGTATTGCCAGCATCAATGGCGAGCAGCATGGGACCTGGTTTTCCTCAATGCGAAGTTGCGGAAAGAAGCACGTCGCCGGCGTGGATCGTCCGCACCGATCCGTCATCCAGGCTGAGCAGGAGGTTCCCCTCTTGCGTCAGCCCGGCAAACCCGCCTTCGATTGCCTCCTCTCCCGGAGGAAGCACTGTGAGGCGTGTTTCCTTGGGATGTGCGGCACTCTGCCAGCGACGAAGCATGGGGGCAAGGCCGGCCGAACGCCAGCGCTCAAGTTCGAGAGCAAAGGCCCGCGCCAGCACATTCGCGAAATCATCGCGGGAAATATCGACGCCATGATCGCAAAGTGCGGCAACGGCACGCCCCTCGACATGCGGCGCGACGCGCAGGTTCACGCCGATGCCGACAATGACCGTCCCGGCGATCATTTCGAGGAGGATGCCCGCGACCTTGCTGCCGGACAGCAGGAGATCGTTCGGCCACTTGAGCCATAGGGGCGAAGGATCGGGGAGCAGCGAGGCGATGGCTTCGTGGACCGAAAGACCGGCCAGAAGCGCAAGACTGGCGAACGGCGGATCGCCCTGCCCGGGCCTCACTACCGTCGAGCCCATGAAATTGCCGAGCCCGTCATTCCAGGCGCGGCCCAGGCGGCCCTTCCCTGCCGTCTGGCGGTCCGCGACCAGCCACTCGCCTTCCGGAAGGTATTCCCCTCCGGACAGGCGAGCAGCCAGATCAGCGTTGGTCGAACCCGTCTGAGTGACGGTTCGGATCAAAACGAGAAGTAGAGTGCTGCCGCGGCAGCGTCAGCGAGACCGCCCAGCCACTTGGTCAACAGGTAGCCCAGCGGCGAAATGAAGACGACCGAGGCGACAAGGATGATCTTGTGCCAGATGTCATTCTCGCCCTTCACTACGTCAGCAGCCTCGTCGAAGTACATGATCTTGACGATCTTGAGGTAGTAGAAGGCGCCGATGACCGATGCCGCAATGCCGATGGCAGCCAGCGCGATCAGGTTGGCCTGCACCGCCGCTTGGAAGACGACGAACTTGCCCCAGAAACCGAACAGCGGCGGAATACCGGCAAGGCTGAACATGATCATCGCCAGGCCCAGCGCGAGCGCCGGTCGCGTACGCGACAGGCCGGCAAGCTTCGCGATGTCCTCGACGTAATTGCCGTTCTCGTCCTTGAGCATCAGGATCGCGACGAAACCGCCCAGCGACATCGCGACATAGATCGCAAGGTACACGAGCATCGCCGAAGCGCCCTGCGGCGTGGCAACGGCCAGACCGATCAGCATGAAGCCGACATTGTTGATCGACGAATACGCCATAAGTCGCTTGATGTTCGACTGGCCGATGGCGCCAAGGGCACCGACGACGATCGAGGCGAGCGAGATGAAGATCACGATCTGCTGCCAGGCAGCGGCCTGCTCACCGAACGCATCGAGCATGACGCGCATGGTCAGGCCGAGGGCAGCCACCTTCGGCGCGGTCGCGAAGAAGGTCGTGACCGGCGTCGGCGCGCCTTCGTAAACATCGGGCGTCCACATGTGGAACGGCACGGCACTGATCTTGAAGGCAAGCCCTGCCAGCATGAACACGATGCCGAATAGCGCCCCATGCGACAGCCCGGAGGACAGCGCGGCGTTGATGCCCGAGAACGAGGTCGTGCCGGTAAAGCCATAAGTCAGGCTCATGCCGAAGAGCAGGATGCCCGAGGCGAGCGAACCCAGGACGAAGTACTTCAGGCCCGATTCCGCCGAACGGTCATCCGTGCGCAGGAAGGCCGCAAGGACGTAGGCAGCCAGCGAGTTCATCTCGAGACCGATGTACAGCGTCAGCAGGTCGCCTGCCGAAACCATGATGCCCATGCCCAGCGCCGCGAAGACGACGAGCACGGGATATTCCGCACGCATTGCATCGAAGCGATCGAAGAACTTCGGGGCAATGACCAAGGAGGCCGCAGCCGAGATATAGATCAGGATCTTGGCGTAGGACGCAAAGGCATCGGCACGGAACTGGCCGAAGAAAGCCGAGGTATCCGGCCCCATTGCGCCGCCGCACAGCGCGGGGGCGACGAGGAAGGACGCGGCGGCAAGCGCAGCAACCGCCAGGATCGAGATCAGACGGCTCGACTTGTCACCGCCCCAGGCGGCGATCAGGAGCAGGACCAGGCCTGCAATGCTCAGTGTTTCTTCCGGCGCGATCAGGCGCAGCGACTGTGACCAGTCCATCAGTGTGCCCCCTCATGCGCAGCTTCTTCTTCGTGCACAGGCTTTTCCTTACCCATGGCGACCTTGGAGTCTCCTTCCGGCTTGGCAGCGGCAAGACGGGCGTCGAGCGCGGCAATGTCGGCGCGCATCGGCGCGATGAAGCTCTCGGGATAGATGCCCATCCACAGCACCGCGATGCCCAGCGGAACCACCATCAGCAGCTCACGGACGTCGAGGTCGGCCATGGCGGCAGCATCGGCGTTCTTCTGCTCGCCGAAAGCGACCCGGCGATAGAGGTAAAGCATGTAGGCAGCGCCCAGGATGATGCCGGTGGCGCAGATCAGCGTGGTCCACGTCGACACCTGGTAGATACCCGCGAGGCTCAGGAACTCGCCGACGAAACCGCTGGTGCCCGGAAGGCCGACGGAGGCCATCGTGAAGAGCATGAAGAACAGCGCGTAACGCGGCATGTTGATCGAAAGGCCGCCGTAGCGATCGATTTCGCGGGTGTGCAGGCGATCGTAGATGATGCCCACGCACAGGAACAGCGCGCCCGAAACCAGACCGTGGCTGAGCATGATCAGCATCGAGCCCTCGAGGCCCTGCACGTTGAAGGCGAACAGGCCGATGGTCACGATCGCCATGTGCGCAACCGACGAATAGGCAATCAGCTTCTTCATGTCGTGCTGCACGAGTGCAATCAGCGAGGTCAGGACCACGGCTGCCATCGACAGGCCCCAGACCAGCGGACCGAAGTAGGCCGAGGCTTCGGGGAACATCGGCAGCGAGAAGCGGATGAAACCGTAGCCGCCCATCTTCAGCAGAACGCCTGCCAGGATGACCGAACCGGCGGTCGGCGCCTGGACGTGCGCGTCCGGAAGCCAGGTGTGGACCGGCCACATCGGCATCTTCACCGCGAAGCTGGCGAAGAAGGCAAGCCACAGCCAGGTCTGGACCTGCGGATCGAAATCGTAAGCCATCAGCGTCGGGATGTCGGTGGTACCGGCGGTATTCGCCATCCACAGCATCGCGATCAGCATCAGCACCGAGCCGAGCAGCGTGTAGAGGAAGAACTTGTACGAAGCGTAGATACGGTCCGCACCGCCCCACACGCCGATGATCAGGTACATCGGGATGAGGCCGGCCTCGAAGAAGATGTAGAACAGGAACAGGTCCTGCGCCGCGAAAACGCCTATCATGAGCGTTTCCATCAGCAGGAACGCGGCCATGTACTCACCAACGCGCTTGTCGATCGACTTCCAGCTGGCACCGATGCAGATCGGCATGAGGAAGACGGACAGCATGATCAGCAACAGGGCGATGCCGTCGATACCGAGCGCGTAGGAGAAGCCGGAGAACAGCTCCACCCGCTCGGTGAACTGCCACTGCGCGCCGCCGATGTCGAAATTCGCCCAGAGCACGACGCCCAGTGCAAAATCGACCAAGGTCGCCGCCAGCGCAAGATTTCGCGCCGGCTTCGCTTCGAGGAAGAGGCATGCCAGTGCCGCCGCAAGCGGCACAAGCAGCATCAGGCTGAGGATCGGAAAACCACTCATCATCTTATCCCGCGATCACCCAGCTGATGGCGCCGACAAGGCCCAGCAGCATGACTAGTGCGTAACTGTAGAGATAGCCCGACTGGACTTTCTGTGCGTAAGTCGAACCCTTGGCGACGACCCAGGCCGCGCCGTTGGGACCGAAGCGGTCGATCAGACCCACGTCGCCCTGTTTCCAGAACACGCGGCCGAGCCAGAATGCCGGAACCACGAACAGGTAGTGGTACAGTTCGTCGAACATCCACTTGCGGTACACGAAGGTGTAAACCGGCCCGAGTTGCTCGGCGACCGCCGCCGGGAACCTGGTGTTGCGGATGTAACCGTACCAGGCAGTAACCAGACCGATGACCATCACGATGAACGGGCTCCATTTGATGAGCTCGGGGATCGAGTGCATCGCGTGGATCAGGTGTTCGTGGAACACCAGTGCGCCCTTCCAGAATTCGCCCGTACCTTCGCTGACGAACTCGTGCTGGAACACATAACCTGCGGCAACCGCGCCAAAGGCGAGAACCAGCAGCGGGATCAGCATGACCAGCGGGCTTTCATGCGGATGATAGCCGGCAGTGCCTTCGGGATTGTGGACATGGTTGTCATGCCCGGCTTCCTCGGAAGGATCCTCGTGGTGATGGTGCACTGCATGCTGGATGTGCTCCGAACCGGCCCAGCGCGGCTTGCCGAAGAAAGTCAGGAACACCAGACGCCAGGAATAGAAGCTGGTCATCAAAGCAGCGAAGATGCCCATCCAGAAAGCGAAGCTGCCCGAGGCGCTGCCCGCGGCATAGGCCGCCTCGAGGATCGCGTCCTTCGAGTGGAAGCCGGCGAAGCCCACACCGAACACACCCACGCCGGTGATGGCGAGCGTACCGGCCGTCATCGTCCAGAAGGTTATCGGGATGTGCTTACGCAGGTCGCCGTAGAAGCGCATGTCCTGCTCGTGGTGCATCGCATGGATGACCGAACCGGCACCCAGGAACAGCAGCGCCTTGAAGAAGGCGTGCGTGAACAGGTGGAACATGGCCGCACCGTACGCGCCCACGCCAGCAGCAAAGAACATGTAGCCGAGCTGCGAGCAGGTCGAGTACGCGATCACGCGCTTGATGTCCCACTGGGTGCAGCCAATCGTCGCCGCGAAGAAGCAGGTCGCGCCGCCGATCACGGTGATGAAGGCCATCGCCGTCGGGCTGGTCTCGAACATCGGCGAAAGACGGCAGACCATGAAGACGCCGGCGGTGACCATGGTCGCCGCGTGGATCAGCGCCGAAACCGGGGTCGGGCCTTCCATCGCGTCCGGAAGCCAGGTGTGCAGGCCGAGCTGTGCCGACTTGCCCATCGCACCAATGAACAGCAGCAGGCACAAGACGGTCATGGTGTCGAAACGATGGCCAAGGAAACCGATCGTCGAACCGGCCATGCCCGGTGCCGCATGCAGGATCTCGGGGATCGAGACGGTGCCGAAGACCAGGAACGTACCGAAGATACCAAGCATGAAGCCAAGGTCACCGACGCGGTTGACCACGAAGGCCTTGATGGCGGCAGCGCAGGCCGAAGGCTTGCGGAACCAGAAGCCGATCAGCAGGTACGAGGCCAGACCGACGCCTTCCCAACCGAAGAACATTTGCACCAGGTTGTCAGCGGTCACCAGCATGAGCATGGCGAAAGTGAACAGCGAGAGGTAGGCGAAGAAGCGCGGCTGATCCGGCTCCTCGTCCATGTAACCCCACGAATAGAGGTGCACGAGCGCCGAAACCGACGTGACGACCACCAGCATGACCGCGGTCAGGGTGTCGACGCGCAGGGCCCAGTCAAAGGCCATCGGGCCCGACTTTACCCAGGTCAGCACCGGTACGACGGTCGCTTCGGCGCTGCCCGTCAGGAAGCTGATGAAGATCGGCCAGGACAGTGCACAGGCAATGAACAGGGCGCCGGTGGTGACCACCTTTGCCGGAACATTGCCGAGCTGCTTGTTGCCAAGCCCGGCGATGATCGCTGCCAGGAGCGGCAGGAAAACGATGAGCAGGATCGACTGCAAGGCCTTATCCCTTCATCCGGTTGACGTCGTCGACGGCGATGCTGCCGCGGCCACGGAAATAGATCACGAGGATAGCAAGCCCCACTGCGGCCTCGCCCGCCGCCACGGTCAGAACGAACATGGCGAAGATCTGCCCGGTCAGGTCTCCCAGGAAGGAGCTGAAGGCGACGAGGTTGATGTTCACCGCAAGCAGGATCAGTTCGATCGCCATCAGGATGACAATGATGTTCTTGCGGTTCAGGAAGATGCCGAGAACGCCGAGCACGAAAAGGATCGAGCTGACCACGACATAGTGTTCGATACCGATCACAGCTGGACCCCCTTGCCCACTTCGGGCTTGACGTTGACGGTCGCTTCATCGGGACGGCGCATGATCTGCTTGGAGATCTTCTGGCCCCGGGTGTCCGAACGCTGGCGATGGGTCAGCACGATGGCGCCGATCATCGCGACGAGCAGGATGATGCCCGCGGCTTCGAACAGGAAGAGGTAGCGGCTGTAAAGGAGGCCACCGATGGCCTCGATGTTGCTGGCCCCGGCAGGCGTCGCGGCGGTGCCGTCGGGCGAGCCAAGGTCCATCGCGCCGGCGCGGTAGGCACCGATGCCGAGGACCATCTCGGCCAGCAGGACAATTGCGACGAGCAGGCCCAGCGGGAAGTTCCTGACGAACCCGGCACGCAGTTCGGCGAAGTCGATGTCGAGCATCATGACGACGAACAGGAAGAGCACCGCAACCGCGCCGACATAGACAATAACGAGCAGCATCGCGATGAACTCGGCGCCGGTCAGCACCATCAGGCCGGCGGCGTTGAAGAACGCCAGGATCAGCCAGAGGACCGAGTGGACCGGGTTGCGGGCAGTGATCGTCGTCACGGCGGACGCGATGGTGATCACGGCGAAGAGGTAGAAGGCAAATACGTGAATCATGACCTCGGCGCGCCCCTAGCGATACGGCGCATCGGCTTCAAGGTTCGCGGCAATGGCCCGCTCCCACTTGTCCCCGTTCGCCAACAGCTTAGCCTTGTCGTAGAGCAGTTCTTCACGCGTTTCGGTCGCGTATTCGAAGTTCGGCCCTTCGACGATTGCATCGACCGGGCAGGCTTCCTGGCAGAAGCCGCAGTAGATGCACTTCGTCATATCGATGTCGTAGCGCGTGGTGCGCCGCGAACCGTCGGCACGCGGGGCGGCCTCGATGGTGATCGCCTGCGCCGGGCAGATCGCCTCGCACAGCTTGCACGCGATGCAGCGTTCCTCGCCGTTGGGATAACGGCGCAGGGCGTGCTCACCGCGAAAGCGGGGCGAAAGCGGGTTCTTCTCGAAGGGGTAGTTGATCGTCGCCTTGGGCTTGAAGAAGTACTTCAAGGTGAGCCAGTGCGCCTTCACGAACTCCCAGAGCGTGAAGCTCTTGATGAGGTGTCCGACGGTCATGCGAAGTGTCCGGTAGCCATGAGGTAGCCGCTGACGAGTACGACGAACAGCAGCGATACGGGCAGGAAGACCTTCCAGCCCAGACGCATCAGCTGGTCGTAGCGGTACCGCGGAACGGTCGCCTTCACCCAGCTGAACACGAAGAAGAAGAACAGTACCTTGAGCAGGAACCAGATGAAGCCCGGAACCAGGTACAGGATCGGAATGTCGAGCGGCGGCAGCCAGCCCCCGAAGAACAGCGTCGCGTTGAGCGCGCACATCAGCAGGACGTTGGCATATTCACCAAGCCAGTAGGCGGCGAAAGCCATCGACGAGTACTCTGTCTGGTAACCGGCGACGAGCTCGGATTCCGCTTCGGTCAGGTCGAAGGGAGCGCGCTGCGTCTCGGCCATGCCAGAGATCAGGAACATCACCCACATCGGGAACAGCAGCGGATTGAACGCGAAGCCGTTGAAGATGCCGAAGACATGGCCCTTCTGGGCCCAGACGATGTCGTTCAGGTTGAACGTGCCAGCCCACAGGACGACGCAGATGAGGATGAAGCCGATCGAGACTTCATAGGAAATCATCTGCGCCGAAGCGCGCATCGCCGAGAAGAACGGGTACTTCGAGTTCGAAGCCCAGCCCGCCATGATCGTGCCGTAAACGCCCAGCGAACTGATCGCGAGAACGTAGAGCAGACCGACGTTGATATCGGCGAGGATCGCGCCCGAATTGAACGGGATCACCGCCCAGGCCATCAGCGCCACGGTGAAGGTCACGACAGGGGCGATCAGGAAGATGCCCTTGTTCGCGGCCGAGGGAATGATGGTTTCCTGAAGGAAGACCTTGAGGCCGTCCGCGAAGGACTGAAGCAGACCGAACGGGCCGACGACATTGGGGCCGCGGCGCAGCGCCATGGCCGCCCAGATCTTGCGGTCCGCGTAGATGATCATCGCCACGCCGAGCAGCAGCGGCAGCGCAATCAGCAGGATGCCGCAGATCGTCGAGACGAACCACGCCCAGTCGTGGGACATGCCGAGGGATTGGAAGAAAGCGGTCATTCCGCAGCCTCCGCAATCTCCTCGCCGTGCAGCAGTTCAGCCGAACAGCGCTGCATCGTCGCACTGGCGCGGGCGATGGGGTTGGTCATGTAGAAGTCCTTGACCGGATAGGCGATCACGCCGGCGGCAGAACCGCCACCAGCAGGCAGGTCGCTCCCGTAGTCGGCCAGACCCTCGATGCCAAGGGCCGGGACCTCGGAAATCATCGCAGCGCGCAATTCCTCGAAGCTGTCAAAGCCCACCGAAACGCCGAAAGCATCGGCCAGGGCCCGCAGGATCGACCAGTCCTCGCGCGCATCGCCGGGAGCGAAGACGGCCTTGTCGGCCATCTGTACGCGCCCTTCGGTGTTCACGTAGGTACCGGCCTTTTCGGTATAGGCCGCAGCCGGCAGGATGACATCGGCCGCGTGCGCGCCCTTGTCGCCGTGATGACCGATGTAGACGATCATCGAGTCGGCGAACCGGGTGTAGTCCACTTCGTCCGCACCGAGCGAGAGCAGGACCTTGGGCTTGGCTGCGACGATGTCGGCGATGCCGCCCTTCTGCGCGTAGCCGAGCATCAGCCCGCCCATGCGCGAAGCCGCCATGTGCAGGACGTTGAAGCCGTTCCACCTGGTGCCGTCTTCCAGATCGCGAACGAGATTGAACTCGCCCGCCAGCGCCAGAGCCGCTTCGAGGCCGCCACGGCCCAGCCCTGCTCCGCCGACGATGATCGCCGGACGCGCCGCGCCCTTGAGCGCTTCGCCGACATGGGCCGGAAGCTTGCCGAGAACCGAAAGGTCATCGCCGAGGAACTCGCCGCCGAACGTGGTTTCCCACTCCGGGCCGACGAGGAACACCTTCGCGCCGGCCTTCACGGCCTTGCGCAGGCGCACGTTCACCAACGGCGCTTCGGCGCGCACGTTGCTGCCCACGACCAGGATTGCGTCGGCAGTCTCGATGCCACCGAGCGTGGAGTTGAAGTTCACCGCGGCCAGGCTCGAGGTGTCGTAGTCCATGCCGGTCTGGCGACCTTCAAGCAGGTTCGAGCCAAGCGCGCCGACCAGCTTGCTGGCCGCGAACATCGTCTCGCAGTCGAGCATGTCGCCGGCAACCGCGGCAATCGAATTGCCCGGATTGAGCGAGGCGATCGCGGCGAAGGCCTCACCCCAGCTGGCCGGAACCAGCTTGCCGTCACGGCGCAGGAACGGCTTGTCGAGGCGGCGCTTGGTCAGGCCGTCGACCTGGTAGCGCGCCTTGTCCGAGATCCATTCCTCGTTGACATCGTCGTTGATGCGCGGGAGCACGCGAAGCACTTCGCGGCCGCGGCTGTCGATGCGGATGTTCGCGCCGATCGCATCGGAAACGTCGATCCCGAGGGTCTTCTTCAGCTCCCAGGGACGCGCTTCGTAGGCATAGGGGCGCGAAGTCAGCGCGCCGACCGGGCAAAGGTCGATCACGTTGGCCGACATCTCGTGCTTGGCAGCATGTTCGAGATAGGTCGTGATCTGCATGTTCTCGCCGCGATAGAGCGCGCCGATCTCGTCCACGCCGGCGATCTCTTCCGAGAAACGCACGCAGCGGGTGCAGTGGATGCAGCGCGTCATCGTCGTCTTGATGAGCGGGCCCATGTATTTCTCGGTGACCGCGCGCTTGTTCTCGTCATAGCGCGAGGCGCCGCGGCCATAGGCCACCGACTGGTCCTGCAGGTCGCATTCGCCGCCCTGGTCGCAGATCGGGCAATCGAGCGGGTGGTTGATGAGGAGGAACTCCATCACCCCTTCCCGCGCCTTCTTGACCATTTCGGAGTCGGTGCGGATCTCCTGGCCTTCAGTGGCCGGAAGCGCGCACGAAGCCTGGGGCTTGGGCGGTCCGGGCTTCACCTCGACGAGGC
The DNA here is from genome assembly GCF_000253255.1 of Novosphingobium sp. PP1Y. Lineage (NCBI taxonomy): Bacteria > Pseudomonadati > Pseudomonadota > Alphaproteobacteria > Sphingomonadales > Sphingomonadaceae > Novosphingobium > Novosphingobium sp. PP1Y. Next base: position 2,875,666 of record NC_015580.1, read on the forward strand.
ACATGCGGCAGTTGCCCGCAATCGACAGGCGCTCATGATAGCAGAAGCGCGGGATTTCCTTGCCGGCGAGTTCGCAGGCCTGCAGCACGGTAGCGCCTGCAGGGACCTCGAGTTCTACGCCGTCTACGGTTACCTTGGGCATTACTCAGCAGCCTCCGGCATGTTTTCAGCGATCCGGCGTTCCAGCTCGGGGCGGAAGTGGCGGATCAGGCCCTGGATCGGCCACGCCGCAGCGTCGCCAAGGGCGCAGATGGTGTGGCCTTCGACCTGCTTGGTGACCTGCTGCAGCATGTCGATTTCCTCGACGGCAGCGTCACCGGTGCGCAGGCGTTCCATGACGCGCCACATCCAGCCCGTGCCTTCGCGGCAGGGCGTGCACTGGCCGCAGGACTCGTGCTTGTAGAAGTACGAGAGACGCGAAATGGCGCGAACGATGTCGGTGGACTTGTCCATGACGATCACGGCAGCGGTGCCGAGACCCGACCCGACGGCCTTGAGGCCATCGAAGTCCATCGGCGCGTCCCAGATCTGGTCGGCCGGAACCAGCGGAACCGAGGAACCGCCCGGGATAACCGCCAGCAGGTTGTCCCGGCCGCCGCGGATGCCGCCGCAGTGCTTTTCGATCAGCTCGCTGAAGGGAATGCTCATTTCCTCTTCGACGACGCACGGCTTGTTCACGTGGCCCGAGATCTGGAAGAGCTTGGTGCCCTTGTTGTTGTCGCGCCCGAAGCTGGAGAACCACGAGGCGCCGCGGCGCATGATGGTCGGCGCAACGGCGATGGACTCGACGTTGTTGACCGTGGTCGGGCAGCCGTAAAGGCCTGCACCCGCCGGGAACGGCGGCTTGAGGCGGGGCTGCCCCTTCTTGCCTTCGAGGCTTTCGATCATCGCGGTTTCTTCACCGCAGATGTAGGCGCCCGCGCCGCGGTGGACGAAGACGTCGAAGTCGTAGCCCGAACCGGCTGCGTTCTTGCCCAGCAGGCCTGCCGCATAAGCTTCATCGCGCGCCGCGAAGAGCGTCTCGGCCTCGCGGATGTATTCGCCGCGAATGTAGATGTAGGCCGCACGCGCGCCCATCGCGAAACCGGCAACCAGCGCGCCTTCCAGCAGCAGGTGCGGATCGTGACGGATGATCTCGCGATCCTTGCACGAACCGGGCTCGGATTCGTCCGCGTTGATGACCAGGAAGCTGGGCTTGGGATTGCCAGCATGGTCGAGCGGCGGCTGCTTGGGCATGAAGGACCATTTCATGCCGGTCGGAAAACCTGCGCCGCCGCGGCCGCGCAGCCCCGAAGCCTTGATCTCCTCGATGATGAGATCACGGCCCTTGGCGATGATGTCCTTGGTGTTGTCCCAGGCGCCGCGTGCCTGCGCAGCCTTCAGGTTCCACGGCTGGTAGCCGTAGACATTGGTGAAGATGCGATCCTTGTCAGCGAGAGCCATGACTTACCACTCTCCCCGGTAATCGTGATTTTCGGTGACCATCTCCTTCAGGGTGGTCGGGCCACCCGAAGGTTCGACGGTGTGACGGCCCGGCTCCTGCGTCCCGGCCTTGGGCGTCTCGCCCTTGGCCAGCGCGTCGAGCACGGCATCGAGGCGCTCGGGAGTGAGGTCCTCGTAGTTGTCGTCGTTGATCTGGACCATCGGCGCGGAGGCACAGTTGCCCATGCACTCGACCTCGGTGAACGACCACATGCCGTCGGGCGTGGTGTGGCCCTTCTTCATGCCGCGCTTCTTGCAGGCCGCGATGATGTCGTCCGAACCGCGCAGCATGCACGGCGTGGTGCCGCAGACCTGAACGTGGAAGCGACCGATCGGCGCGATGTTGTACATCGTGTAGAACGTGGCGACTTCGACAACGCGGATGATCGGCATGTCGAGCTGTGCCGCGACGTATTCCATCACCGGGATCGGCAGCCAGCCTTGCGTGTTTTCTTCGGCACCGACCTGGCGCTGGGCGAGGTCGAGCAGCGGCATCACCGCCGAACGCTGACGGCCCGCCGGATAGCGCGCGACGATGTCCTTAGCCTTCTCGGCATTCTCCGCGGTCCACGCGAAGTTGCCCCAACGGGCCCGCAATTCGGGCGTATCGGGTTCGATATAGCGGTCAGCCATGCTTACCCCTGCGCTTCAGCCACTGGTCCTGGCCGAAAAGAAACATTTCAAATCCGCCGATGGCGGTTACCAGCATCGCCAGCAAGGGCGACGGGGCGGTATCGAGATAGAGCGCGCCGAAGTAGCAGACGGCGAGCACGAGGCCCGTCACTGCCGCCCAGACGCGGGTCAGTTCAAGCGTGTTGAATTTCACCGGATAAACTCCACCCGCGAGCACTTGTCGCCTTCGAAGCTGTAGACGGCCAGCACGTCGAACGGCTCGACGGGTTCAGAGCCATCGGTTGCCGGGCCGCGCGTGACGTGTTCGCGCAGGACGACGTAGTTGTCGGTCTCTTCTCGCGAAACGATCTCGGCCCTGTTCTGCGGCCACCTGGCGAAAGCCGCCTTGAGGCCCGAACGCGTACCTTCCTTGCCCTCACGGACAACTGCGCCGCGATAGTTCGCTTCGCTGGCTTCGTCGGTCATGTAGGTCACGTAGAGATCGGCGTCCTGCGCATTGTAGGCGGCGATCATGGCCTCGGCGATTGCGAGCTTGCTCAACGGTCGCACTCCCCGAACACGACGTCGATGGCGCCCAGGATGGCGGTCGCGTCAGGCAGCATGTGGCCCTTGGACATGAAGTCCATCGCCTGCAGGTGCGAGAAGGCGGTCGGACGGATCTTGCAGCGGTACGGCTTGTTGGAACCGTCCGAGACGAGATAGACGCCGAATTCGCCCTTGGGGCTCTCGGTGGCGACGTAGACTTCGCCGGCCGGAACGTGGAAGCCCTCGGTGTAGAGCTTGAAGTGATGGATCAGCGATTCCATCGAGCTCTTCATCTCGCCGCGCTTGGGCGGGCCGACCTTGCGGTCCGCAGTCATGACCGGACCTTCCGGCATCTCGGCAAGGCACTGCTTCATGATGCGCGCGGACTGGCGCACTTCCTCGACGCGGACCATGAAACGGTCATAGCAGTCGGAGTTGGTGCCGACCGGGATCTCGAAGTCCATGCGGTCGTAAACGTCGTAGGGCTGGCTCTTGCGGATATCCCAGGGGATGCCCGCCGCGCGGATCATCGGGCCCGAGAAGCCCCAGGCCAGCGCATCTTCGCGGCTTACCAGCGCGATGTCGACATTGCGCTGCTTGAAGATGCGGTTGTCGACGACGAGGCTCATCGCGTCCTCGAACAGCGTCGGCAGGCGCGTGTCGAGCCAGTCGGCGATGTCGGTCAGCAGCTTGAGCGGCACGTCCTGGTGGACGCCGCCGGGGCGGAACCACGCCGAGTGCATGCGTGCGCCCGAAGCCCGTTCGAAGAAGTTGAGGCAGTCCTCACGGATCTCGAACAGCCACAGGTTCGGGGTCATCGCGCCGACGTCCATGACGTGGCTGCCGATGTTGAGCATGTGGTTGCATATGCGGGTCAGCTCGGCGAACAGCACGCGCAGGTACTGGGCGCGCAGCGGAACCTCGAGGTTCAGCAGCTTCTCGATCGCCAGGACGTAGCTGTGCTCCATGCCGAGCGGCGAGCAGTAGTCGAGCCGGTCGAAGTAGGGCAGGGCCTGAAGATAGGTCTTGTTCTCGATCAGCTTCTCGGTGCCGCGGTGCAGCAGGCCGACGTGCGGATCGATGCGCTCGATGACCTCGCCGTCGAGCTCCATGACCATGCGCAGAACGCCGTGGGCCGCCGGGTGCTGCGGGCCGAAGTTGATAGTGTAGTTGCTGATGATCTCGTCGCCGGTAGTCGGCGACTGCTCGAGCTGCATGCTCATGCCTTGTCCCCTTCCGCCTTTTCATCGCCCGGCAGCACGTATTCCGCGCCTTCCCAAGGGCTCATGAAGTCGAACGAGCGGAAATCCTGGGCCAGCTTGACCGGTTCGTAGACCACTCGCTTGTCCTCTTCGGAGTAGCGCAGTTCCTGGTAGCCGGTGAGCGGGAAATCCTTGCGGAAGGGATGACCCTCGAAACCGTAGTCGGTCAGGATGCGGCGCAGGTCCGGATTGCCGGCGAAGATCACGCCGTACATGTCGAACACTTCGCGCTCGAGCCAGCCCGCGTTGGGCCAGATCGTCGTGACGGTCGGCACCGGCGTGCTTTCAGCGGCACTGACCTTCACCATCAGCCGGTGGTTCTTCGTCACCGAAAGCAACATGTAGACGACTTCGAAACGCTCGGCGCGCGACGGATAGTCGACGCCGGCCATTTCCATGAGCTGTTGATACTCATGATTGTCGCGCAGCAGGCGCAGCGCGTTCTCGATCTGGTCGCGGACCACGGTCAGCACGACTTCGCCGTGCTCTTCCTTGGCCGAGATCAGCATCGATCCGAGCGCAGCGGAGAGCGCGTCGATGACGCCTTCGTTGGACGCAAACTTGGGGGCGGAATGCAGTACGGGCATGGGGGCCATTACCTCTCGAGCGTACCGGCGCGGCGGATCTTGCGCTGCAACTGCATGACGCCATAGAGCAGCGCCTCGGCAGTCGGCGGGCAGCCGGGCACGTAGATGTCCACCGGCACGATGCGGTCACAGCCGCGCACGACGCTGTAGCTGTAGTGGTAGTAGCCACCGCCGTTCGCGCACGAACCCATCGAGATGACGTACTTGGGGTCCGACATCTGGTCGTAGACCTTGCGCAGCGCCGGGGCCATCTTATTGCACAGGGTGCCGGCCACGATCATCACGTCCGACTGACGCGGGGAAGCGCGCGGCGCGGCGCCGAAGCGCTCCATGTCGTAGCGCGGCATGTTCACGTGGATCATCTCGACCGCGCAGCAGGCAAGGCCGAAAGTCATCCACCACAGCGAACCCGTGCGGGCCCACTGGAAAAGTTCTTCCGTCGAGGTAACGAGGAAGCCCTTGTCCGAAACTTCCTGGTTGAGGTCTTTGAAAAACGCCTGATCGGGCGGCGTAACTGCGCCACCCTGACCCATAGGCTGTCCGGTGCTGTCCACGAGAGTGCTCATTCCCAGTCCAGAGCTCCCTTCTTCCATGCATAGGCGAGGCCAATGGCCAGTTCGCCGAGGAACACCATCATCGTCAGCCAGCCAGCCCAGCCCGTCACGTCGAGCGAGACCGCCCACGGAAACAGGAACGCTGCTTCAAGGTCGAAGATGATGAAGAGAATCGCCACCAGGTAGAAGCGCACGTCGAACTGGCTGCGCGGGTCCTCGAATGCGGGGAAACCGCATTCGTACTCGCTGAGCTTGTCCGAGTTCGGATTGTGCGTCCCGGTCAGACGGGCGACCGCCATGGGCAGGAACACGATAATCCCAGAGAGCGCCAACGCGATCACCAGGAAAATCAGAATCGGCAAATATTGCGACAGATCAGTCAATGGTCATGGCCTCGTACCGGTGAGGGCTGCCGGACTTGGCCTGAGCGGCGTCCGGTCGTTGCGCGCGCTCTTAGGCCAGCCCTCCGGCCATCGCAAGGGAGGCAATCGGATAATTCCGGCCTTCTTCATCGCGATGCAGCAAGATTGATAGCTCGCAAATGCCACGCCTCGCCCCCTGCGGCGCGACCGCGACCGGCGCATATCCACCAGCGATCACCGGAAAAGCCCCTGAATTGCGCGGGATTGCCCCACACAGGCTCTGCACAGGCGCAACCGAGCCAAGCACGCCTGGACGCAACCACCCTTCTTCAGCGGTAATCCGGCAAAAATCGAGGAACACGCCGCAGCCGGTGCCGCAGGGACCAATCGCTTACACCGTGCCTTACCCAGCGCGACTCGGCACACTTCGGATCGAGTGAGCGGGAGCCGAACGCAGGCAACTTTCCGTCACGGGATTATCATCGTCACACCCCATAGCTGCGGAGCGTTTACCCGCCCGCGATCCCAGTTGTTCTTTTGGACAGCCCGATTGCTTTTGATGCAATGCAGCATTAGATCACCTGTCAACTGTTCTTCCATGCAGAAAGGCAAAGTCATGGCCCAGATTTCGGCTAACGACCCCATCGTCATCCTCTCCTATGCACGCACGCCCATGGGCGGCCTGCAGGGTGTGTTCGCTGATGTCTCGGCCACAGATCTCGGCGCCACCGCGGTCAAGGCCGCGGTCGAACGCTCGGGCGTTGCGGGCGAAGACGTCGAACGCATCTACATGGGCTGCGTCCTTCCCGCCGGTCTCGGCCAGGCCCCTGCCCGCCAGGCAGCGCTCAAGGCCGGACTGCCCAAGTCGGTTCAGGCCACGACCGTCAACAAGGTCTGCGGTTCGGGAATGCAGACGGTGATCATGGGCGCAGAGGCACTCGCTTCGGGGTCGCTCGACCTGATCATCGCGGGCGGCATGGAATCGATGACCAATGCCCCCTACCTGTCCAAGAAGCATCGCTCGGGCGCCCGCGCCGGCCATGACACGCTCTACGATCACATGTTCCTCGACGGACTCGAGGATGCCTACGAAGGCGGATCGATGGGCTCCTTCGCGCAGGTAACCGCCGACGAGTACCAGCTGACCCGCGAAAATCAGGACGACTTCTCCATCGAATCGCTGCGCCGCGCGCAGGAAGCGATCACCAGCGGCGCGTTCAAGGACGAAGTCGTTCCCGTCACAGTCAAGACGCGCAAGGGTGAAGTCGTCGTAGATACCGACGAGCAGCCGCCCAAGGGCAACCCGGACAAGATCCGGACCCTGCGCGCCGCTTTCGCCAAGGACGGCACGATCACCGCAGCCAGCTCCAGCTCGATTTCTGACGGCGCCGCTGCCGTCGTCATGAGCCGCGCCAGCGTTGCTGCCGCCAAGGGCCTCAAGCCGGTCGCCACCGTCGTGGGCGTTGCGGCCCATGCGCATGAGCCCGCCAAGTTCACCACCGCACCGGTCGGCGCGATCACCAAGCTCCTCGACAAGGTGGGCTGGCAGCTTTCCGACGTCGACCTGTTCGAAGTGAACGAAGCCTTCGCCTGCGTGGCGATGTTCGCGATGCACGACCTCGGCATCCCGCACGACAAGATCAACATCCACGGCGGCGCCACCGCTCTGGGCCATCCGATCGGAGCCTCGGGCACCCGCATCATCGTGACGCTGATCAACGCGCTCAAGGACAAGGGCCTCAAGCGCGGCGTCGCCAGCCTCTGCATCGGCGGCGGCGAAGCCACCGCGATTGCGGTCGAACTGGCCTGATCGCCTTCGGGCAATAACGATTCGAAGGAAGGGCCCTGCCGGTAACGGCGGGGCCTTTTCATTTGGGGCTCAGGGCTCTCCTGTGCCCCAGAGGCGTTCGCTCGGCACGAAGCCCTTGTGCCCTTCCACGTCGAAAGCGCACCAGCCCGACTCGCAATTGCCGAGCAGGCCCACGACGCCGGGCTCGATGCGCCAGAGAACCGGCGAACCGGCCTTGCCCTCGGCATGCATCTCGATGAGGCCGTCACCCGTCACGATGGCCGATCGCTGGCGCGATAGCAGCAGGTCGCGCATCCATCCCTTGTCCCCGTCGGGATCTTCGATCAGGCGCCAGGGACCCTCGCGGCGCACGATCTTCACCGGCAGATGCTCGCGCTTGTAGACCCAGGCAATCCGGTAGGATTCCCCGGGACCTACCCGCAAGTTCGCAAGGTCGGTATCGATCGAGGCCCAGTAAGGCACCTTGTCGTCATCGCCCGCATGGGCAGGCACGGACATGCCGCAAAGGGCAACCAGAGGGATCAGTAACTTCCAGCGGATCATGCCGGCTATTTACGCCTGCCTGACATTTCCCATCAAGGTTTCTTGACCCGGACCCTGTGGAAGGCATAGCCGGATAATGACATGACCTTCGTGACCGACTCTGCTTCCGCCCGCGTTTTCGACGGCCCTCCCCGCGTGATCGTTACGCGGCGCCTGCTCCCCGCAGTGGAAGAACGCATGGCGCAACTCTTCGACGTTTCACTGAATCGCGAAGACAGGCCGATGTCGCGCAACGAACTGGCAGCGGCCCTGCAAGATTGCGACGTTCTGGTGCCGACCGTCACCGACACGATCGACGTCGACCTCATCAAACAGGCAGGCGAACGCCTGGGGCTGATCGCCAACTTCGGCGCAGGCACCGAACATATCGACCTTGCCGCAGCCCGCGCCCGCAAAATCATGGTCACGAACACCCCTGGTGTCTTCACTGACGATACCGCCGACCTGACGCTCGCGCTGATAATCCTCGTCTCGCGCAAGTTCAGCGAGGGTGCCCGCGTACTGCGCGAAGGCCGTTGGCAAGGATGGGGACCGTCGGCCATGCTCGGCCACAGCCTGGGCGGCAAGCGCCTCGGTATCGTCGGCATGGGCCGCATCGGTCAGGCCGTTGCCCACCGCGCCCGCGCCTTTGGCATGCAGATCCATTACCACAACCGGCACCGCCTGCCCTCTTCGCTGGAGAACATGGTCTCCGCGCGCTACGAGGCCGATCTCGACAAGCTGGTCGCCGAGGCAGACATCCTCACCTTTCATTGCCCTGCCGCGCCAGATACCGCTGCGCTGCTCGACCGTCGCCGGCTGTCGCTGATGAAGCCTGGGGCCTGCGTCGTTAACACCGCGCGCGGCCAGATCATCGACGAGCAGGCCCTGATCGAAGCCTTGACCGAGCAGCGCATCGGCGGCGCTGGCCTCGACGTCTTCGCCAACGAGCCGAACGTCAATCCGCAGCTACTCGCGGCGCCCGGGGTTGTCGCCCTGCCCCACCTCGGCAGCGCTACCGAAGAAGGACGCGGCGCTGCCGGAGAGCGGATCATCGCCAATATCCAGTTCTGGGTCGACGGACACCGTCCTCCCGACCAGGTACTGCCCGAACTTCCCTGAACCGCGTGCCGCCCCGGCACGATCATTACGCCATTCATGCCATCGATATGGCAGAACATGCTGCAAACGCTTGTCTCATGACGAATGAGTGCTCTAAGGCGCCCCGCAGGAGGAACACAGCGACCTCGCGAAGCGTGGCCTGAAGGGGAAATCTCAAATGAAAAAGCAGTGCTTGCTGCCGCTTGCCGGCATGCTCGCAGTCCTGCCGGGCATGGCCCTGGCGCAGGACGGCCGAATCGATGTGAGCAACAGTGGTGACACGGCGTGGCTGCTGGTATCTTCCGCGCTCGTCCTCATGATGGCCGCGCCCGGCCTGTCGCTGTTCTACGGCGGCCTCGTTCGCGCGAAGAACTTCCTGTCGGTGCTGGTCCAGTGCGGTGCGATCGCCGCCATCGCCTCGGTGCTGTGGATCGCGGTCGGCTACACCCTCGCCTTCGGCAATGTCAGCAATGGCTGGCTGGGTGGCGGCAATGCCTGGATGCTCGGCAATCTGGGCAATGTGCGCGCCGGAACCGAGGTTCCCGAAAGCGCCTTCGCCCTTTTCCAGATGACCTTCGCCGCGATTACCCCCGCACTGATGGCGGGCGCCTGGGTCGACCGTGCCCGCTTCGGCTGGGTCATCGCCTTCTGCGCCCTGTGGAGCCTCGTGGTCTATGCGCCCGTCGCACACTGGATCTGGGGCGGCGGCTGGCTGGCAACCAGCCTTGGCACGCTCGATTGGGCCGGTGGCATCGTCATCCACACGACCGCAGGCGTATCGGCGCTGGTCATCGCGATCATGCTGGGCCGCCGCAGCGGCTTTCCCAATACCCTGATGCTGCCGCACAGCCCGTCGCTGACGATGGCCGGCGCGGCGCTGCTCTGGGTCGGCTGGTTCGGCTTCAACGGCGGCTCGGCGATTGCCGCCAACGACGATGCGGCCGCCGCGATCATCGCGACCCATGCCGCGGCGGCGACGGCGGCCCTTGTTTGGCTGCTCGTCGAACGCTTCACCGTCGGCAAGCCCACCAGCGTCGGCTTCGCAACCGGCGCCATCGCCGGGCTTGCCACTGTCACGCCCGCAGCAGGTTTCATCTCGCCCGGTGCGGCGATCCTTTTCGGCGCTGCCGGCGCGGTGGTGTGCTACTACGCGATCCAGCTGGTGAAGCAGAAACTTGCCATCGACGACTCGCTCGACGTCTTTGCCGTGCATGGCGTGGGCGGCATGCTCGGCTCGCTCCTGCTCGGCATCTTCATGTCGCAGAGCCTGGGCGGCGTGGGCTACGGTGAAGGCATGACCATGGCCAGCCAGACCGCCGCGCAGTTCATCGGCGTTGGCGTGACAATCCTGTGGTCGGTGATTGCCAGCGTCATTCTCGCGGTCATGGCCTCGGTTGTCTTCCCGATGCGCGTCAGCGAAGATGCCGAGCGCGAAGGCCTCGACATCACCAGCCACGGTGAGCGGGCCTGGGAGTTCGACTGAGCTAGAGAAAGGTCAGAATGACAGCCGGAGAAAACAGGCCCTTGCGCCGCCTCGCGATGGAGGCCTGCGCACGCAGCCTCGATTTCTCCGGCCGTTCCTCGCGCCGCGAGCTGGCGGCGTTCCTCGCCTGGGCCATCGGCCTCGACCTTGCCCTCAATCTGCTGGCAAGGATCATATTCGAAGGCGATACCGAAAGCTGGGTTCGCCTTGTCCTCGATACCCTCCTGTTTCTCCCCGTCTTCGCCCTCTTCGCCAGGCGCCTGCATGACCTTGGGCGCAGCGGCTGGTGGATGCTCTTCGTTCTCGTCGCAATGGCCCGCACCTTCGGGCTCAAGGCCCTCGGCGTTGCCGGCTTTCCCAATGTGCGCGACGCGATCGAGAGCTGGACCGACCTGCTCAACTGGGTGCTCGTTCCCGGATTCCTGATTGTCGCCGTCGCAGCGCTCTTCATGCCAGCAAGGCGTTCAGCTTCCTCCTAGAGCAAAGCGCACGAGAACCCGCGCATCTACAAACGCAAACGGCCGGCGAGGACATCTCCCCGCCGGCCGTCCGAATTCGGCAATTGCCCTTGGCGATCAGTCGCCGGTGAGGATCCGGTCGACCAGTTCCTTGACCGTGGGCGTGAAGCCGTTCGAGTAGAACGGGTCCTGCTTGAACTTGTAGGCGGCATGGCCTGCAAACATCAGGTTCTCTTCTACCGGACCGCCATGGGCGATGTCCTGCAGCGTCTTCTGGATGCAGAAGCTGCGCGGATCGGCAAGCCGGCCCGTGGTGTAGTCGTCATGGTCCTTCCACGAGGAGAATCCGCAGTGCGACAGGCAGCCCATGCAGTCGGCCTGATCCTGACGGATCTCATCGCGTTCCTGCGGATTGACGAAGATGATCGTATCGTCGGGCGTACGCAGGCCATCGGTAAAGCCCTGTGCCGACCACGAGCGGGCGCGATCCAGATCCTTCGGCGCGACCCAGAAGTTCTTGCCCTTCACGCCGACGTCGAGACGCACGGTATGTTCGCCGGCCTCGACCTTCGAGTACGGAATCTGACGTTCCGAACGCGCTTCGAGATTGCGCAGGAACGGGTTGCGCACGGCCGAGGAATAGAATCCCGTGGGCGAAAAACGGTGCAGCAGCACGTCGCCCGGCTCCAGATCGCGAAGTGCGTCCTTCCACGCCTGCGGGATCGGACTTTCATGCGTCAGCAACGGACGGGTGCCGAACTGGAAGGCAATCGTGCCGAGTTCGGGATTGTCGATCCACTCGTTCCAGTCGCGCAGGTACCATACGCCGCCGGCCATCACGATCGGCACATCGTCTGAAATGCCTTCCTTGCGCATCGTGTCGCGCAGCGCCTTGACGCGCGGATAGGGATCTTCCGGCTTGAGCGGATCTTCCGCATTCGACAGGCCGTTGTGGCCGCCGGCAAGCCAGGGGTCTTCGTAGACTACTGCCGCCATCAGCTCGGACACCTTGTGATAGGCCCGCTTCCACAGCGCGCGGAAAGCGCGCGCGGAGCTGACGATCGGCAGGTAGCTGACGTTGAAGCGCGCGGCGATCTCGGACAGGCGATAGGGCATGCCCGCGCCGCAGGTCACGCCGGTAACCATGCCGCGGGTCTTTTCCAGCACGCCTTCGAGAACCTGCTGGGCACCGCCCATTTCCCACAGGACGTTGATGTTGATCGCGCCCTTGCCGCTGGCAATGTCGTAAGCGCGGCGCACCTGCTCCACGGCGCCATCGATGGCGTAGCGGATCAGTTCCTCATGGCGTTCCTTGCGCGTAAGGGCGTGGTAAACCTGCGGAACGATCTTGCCTTCCGCATCGTAGGAATCAGCGTTGACCGCGCTGACGGTGCCGATTCCCCCGGCCGCCGCCCAGGCGCCGGAACTGGTGTGGTTCGTGGCGGAAACACCCTTACCGCCCTCGATGAGCGGCCAGACTTCACGTCCGCCATAAACAATCGGCTTGAGACCCTTGAAACTCATAAACTCTCTGTCTTTCCCCCTGGCGTAACGCTCAGTCCAGTGAAGCCGTCTTATCGCCAGACAACCGGCAAGGTACGATATCTGCAGGCTCAGGCCGTGCACTACCAGCCTCGAACTGCGCATAGTAACCCTGCAGTTCCGGCTTACGAACAAATTCGGTCAAACGAAAGCCCAGCGACGCGAATTCACAGAAAAGCAGTTCCGGCGGGATGCCATGCTCGTCTGTCGGACGATCGACATCAACGACGATGACCTTTCCGCCCTTGCGCAGGGCCGGGCGCAAACGCCACAGGAATGCATAGGGCTCGGTGACCTCATGATACATGTGGACGAGCATGATGCGGTCGAAGCTGTCTGGCGGCAATCGCGGGTCGTCTTCGGTCCCCAGAACGATGGAGACGTTCTCCAGCCGCTCACGCAGGACGCGTTGGCCCAGTTGCTCGTTGGCATCGCGATCGATGTCCTCGGCGAGGACACGGCCCTTCTTGCCGACGCGTTGCGCCAGCCGGACAGTGTAATAGCCCTCGCCCGCACCGATATCGGCCACGCTCATCCCCTCACGGATGTCCGCGAGGTTCATCACGACGTCGGCTTCATTGACGCTGTCGCGCTCCACTTCCGAGGAAACGGAGTTCGCTCCAAGTCGCGAAACGGGGCGATCGGCGACCGGAAATTCACGCGAAGTCTCGGGCCTGCCGTCATCGGCAGGCTTCTGCTGGCAGGCAGCGAGAGCCAGCGCAAAAACCACACAGGAAAGGCGGCGAGACAAAAACATGCAGCCCCTTAGCGACTCGCCGAGGACTTGGCAAAACCTCTCATGCGGCCCATCGCTCAGGTCAGTCGATATCCTCGACGTCGGCCTTTTCACCCGTCACGCGCTGTGACAGCGCCGCAGCCATGAAGGCGTCGAGTTCGCCGTCCAGCACGTCGCCGGGCGAAGTCGAAACGACGCCGGTGCGAAGGTCCTTCACCTGCTGATAGGGCTGCAGCACGTAGGAACGGATCTGGTGGCCCCAGCCGATATCGCTCTTCGAGGCGTGTTCGGCGCTGGCCGCTTCCTCGCGCTTGCGCATTTCTTCCTCGAACAGGCGTGCCTTGAGCATGCCCATCGCGATCTCGCGGTTCTTGTGCTGCGAACGGTCGATCTGGCTGGCAACCACGATCCCGGACGGCTGGTGGGTGATACGCACCGCCGAGTCCGTGGTGTTGACGTGCTGACCGCCGGCGCCCGACGCGCGGTAGGTGTCGATCTTCAGGTCAGCCGGGTTCACCTCGACCTCGAAGCTGTCGTCGATCACCGGATAGACCCAGACCGACGAGAAGCTGGTGTGACGGCGTGCGGAACTGTCATAAGGGCTGATGCGCACGAGACGGTGGACGCCGCTTTCGGTCTTGGCATAACCGTAGGCGTTCTCGCCCTTGATCAGCAGCGTGCAGCTCTTGATGCCCGCCGCTTCGCCAGAGTGATAGTCCACCAGCTCGACCTTGTAGCCCTTGCGCTCTGCCCAGCGCGTATACATGCGCTGCAGCATCTCGGCCCAGTCCTGGCTCTCGGTACCGCCGGCACCGGCATGGACTTCGAGGTAGGTATCGTTGCTGTCGGCCTCGCCGGCGAGCAGTGCCTGGACCTTGTCCGCATCGGCACGATCGGCCAGCTGCGCCAACGTGGCGAGCCCCTCGTTGACCGTGTCCTCATCGCCTTCCATCTCGCCCAGCTCGACGAACTCGACGGCGTCGGCCATCTCGCGGCTGATCTCGTTGACCGTGCCGATCGAAGCTTCCAGCCGGCGACGCTCCTTCATGACCGCCTCGGCTTCCTTGGGCTTGTCCCAGAGCGTGGGATCCTCGACGCGGGCGTTCAGCTCGTCGAAGCGGCGCAGCGCGCGATCCCAGTCCAGGAACTTGCGCACAAGCGCGAGCGCCTTTTCGATACGGTCAATGTGGGCCTGCCCTTCGGCACGCATGGCACGAAACTCCAATGAAACTGCGGCGCACCGCTTAGCGAAGTGCAGCCGATTGTAAAGCGGCGCGGCGATCGGCTCGCAATCAGCGGGCGACGAGCCAGCGCTACTACCCGCAGATATCGGGATTGTTCAAGGCCCCGCAAGAGGCCGCAAGGCTACGCCGTTCAGGGGCGCTTTTTCGCCAGCACCTTCACGGCCGCCAGGGTCATCTTCACGTGATCGCGATAATCGAGATCGGAATGGATGAAGACGACCTTGCCGCTCTGGTCGATGACGTAGCTCACCCGGTCGGCCATACCCTGCGGCTTGCCATCCCGCGCAAGGGCGACGTCGTATTCCTTGATGATCTTCGGCGTGGCGACGGCGACGGCAAACTTGTCGCGGCAGGCCTCGGTCGAGAACTTCTTGAGGGTAGGCAGATCGTCGGCCGACATGCCGACGACGGTGGCGCCCAGTTCTGCGAACTCCGGCGTCGCTTCTGCAAAGGCATGCGCTTCCAGGGTGCAACCCTGCGTGAACGCCTTGGGGTAGAAGTAGAGGACGACCGGACCGCGCTTGAGCGCCTGCTTGAGGTCAAAGTCGACCTCCTTGCCCGCCTTCGCACCCGTGGTGCTGAACTCGGGCGCGGTCGCGCCCATCGGCAGGGCAGCCTGCGCTACCGACGATGCTGCAAGGAATCCGATGGCGAACAGGGGGGCTAGGATGCGTTTCATGCCCTCAGTCTGCGCGTCGTGATGGGGCCTGTCCAGCCCTTGAAAAGATGACCCGTAAAGATACGCATGGCGATGCCGTCCGAGGCCAAGTATCGACAACACAGGCCGTTTCACCGTAAACATCTTCCTGAACCTGGCCTGACTCGGCTATGGAACAGCCGCGATCCTGAGACAGGACGCGCCATGGAGAGAGGACGAATGGAGAGGCAACTCGTCACGCGTGCCCTGATCGGCAGGACCGCCTGGCCTACCTCCCGCCCGCGTCCGGCAATCGTTTCCTGACATTCGCCACCGAGGGAGAGAAGATTGACCCAGTCAAGTCATCGGCGCGTGATCGTCATTACCGGCGCCAGCTCCGGCATCGGCAAGGCCACGGCGGAAGTCTTCGCCCTCATGGGCTGGCATGTCATCGGCACCGGCCGCACGCCGGAGCGCTGCGATGCCGCCGAGGAAGAAATCCGCGCCATCGCCTCTCCCGAGGCACGCGTCGATTTCCTGCGCGGCGACTTTACCGAGATGTCGGATGTGCGCCGCATTGCGAAAGAAATCGCCCAGCTCACCGATTGCATTCACGTTCTCGTCAACAACGCTGGCGGTGTGCGAGACGGCTATTACCGCACTTCCGAAGGGCTGGAGGCGACATTCGCCACCAATCATCTCGCCCCGTTCCTGCTCACGCGCGAACTGCTTCCCCAGCTTGAGTATGCAGCCAAGGATTCCCCGGCGGGAACCGTGCGCATCATCGCCGTTGCGGCAGACGGCCATGCCAGCTGCCAGGCGATGAACTGGGACGACCTGATGCTGCTGGAAGGTTTCGCAACCACCGAGGCCTACAGCCAGGCGAAACTGGCGAGCCTCCTGTTCACCCGCGAACTGGACCGGCGGCTCTCGCCTATGGGGATCGTGGCCCAGGCGGTAAACCCGGGATGCGTAGGCTCCAACTTCGCCAGCCACGGCGACGAGTTGATCCAGGATGCCATGGCCCGCAGCCCCTGCACTCCGCCCGAACACCCGGCCCGCACGATCATGTGGCTGGCCACTTCACCGGAAGTCGGCGAACAGGGCGGACGCTATTTCCGCGACCTGGCCGAGATCCAACCGGCACCGCAGGCCCGGGACGACCGTGCGGCCAGCCGCCTGTGGATGGAGAGCGAACGCATCCTCGAAACCATCGGCTGCTGATCTTCGCGGCGCCGACATTTGGTCTTCCCAGACACTTGACCCCGCGGCCCGCTCCGCCGCAAGGGAACAGGCAAGCCAGAGGAAGACACGATGACTGCACCGACTGACCGTCCGCGCCGCAGTGCGCTCTACATGCCCGCCTCGAACGCCAAGGCAATTGCCAAGGCGCGCAGCCTGCCCTGCGACGTCGTCATCTTCGACCTCGAGGATGCCGTAGCCCCCGAATTCAAGGCCGAAGCGCGCGCGGCTGCCGTCGCTGCCGTGGAGGAAGGCGGTTTCGGCCACCGCGAAGTCGTCATCCGGGCCAACGGCATCGATACCGAATGGGGCATGGACGACCTTGCCGCCATCGCATCGACCGGAGCCGACGCCGTGCTGGTGCCCAAGGTCGATTCCCCGGCCGACATCGCCCGTTATGAAGACGCCCTGAAAGGGGCGCACAAGGACATGCAGCTCTGGACCATGATCGAGACCTGCGCGAGCGTGGGCAATCTCGATGCCATTGCGCAATGCGCACGCAGTTCGCGCCTGTCGCTGTGGATCATGGGAACCAACGATCTCGCCAAGGAAATGCGCGCGCAGCTTACGCCCTGCCGTACGCCGTTCCTGCCGTTCCTGTCGATGGCGGTTGCCGCCGCGCGCGCGCATGGCGTCGCCATCCTCGACGGCGTGTGCAATGAATTCCGCGACCTCGAGGCATTCGAGGCCGAAGCGCGCCAGGGGCTGATGTTCGGCTTCGAGGGCAAGAGCCTGATCCACCCCGCGCAAGTCGAGCCGTGCAACACGGTATTCTCACCCAGCGAGGCGGACCTGGCCTGGGCGCACAGCGTCATCGACGCCTTCGCCCAGCCCGAAAACGCCGGCAAGGGCGCGATCCGCGTGGATGGCAAGATGACCGAACTGCTACACCTGGAACAGGCCCAGCGGCTCGTCGCCGTTGCCGGGCGGATCGCTGCCGCCGCCTGACGCCTCTGCTGCTTACTCGCCACCTTCAGCCGCCGGAACCGACGCGATCGGCTCCGGCGTGTTGGCGATGACCTTGAGCACCGCCGTCCAGGCATCGACGTTCTGCTGCAGGGCAATCGGATCGACCTTGTCGAGCGTATCGTCCGGCGTGTGGTGCAGGTCGAAGTAATGCATCCCGTCCTGGCCGAGATCGATCACGGCAAGATTCTGGTGCGCGATGATCGGGGCAACGTCGGCGCCGCCCTCGGTGGGACCGTCATGCGGCACGATACCCAGCGGCCAAAGCGCCGCCTTCACCTTGTCCACCAGCTCGGCATTGGCCTGGGCGAAAGTCGTCTTGAGCTGCCAGACCTTGTCGGCGCCGAAGTCGCTTTCCATCGCAACGGCATGGGGTTCGCTGCCATGGACCTTCACGTAATGATCGCCGCCGCCGCCGGTGATGCCCATTTCCTCGTTGCCCGACCATAGCACGCGGATCGTGCGCAGGGTCTGGCCATCTTTCTGCGCCGCCAGGGCCGCGGCCGTGATGATCCCGCAGCCCGAGGCATCGTCGATCGCTCCTGTGCCCAGGTCCCAGGAATCGAGGTGGCAGGCGAGCAGGATGATCGGCAGCGAAGGATCGCGCCCCGGCAGTTGCGCCACGACATTGCCCGAAGGCGCATCTGGAAACGGCTTGCCCATCAGCTTGAGGTCGATGCTCATCGGCTTGCCGCGCGAGGCGATGCGCGCGATCAGGTCGGCGTCAGGATTGGAGACGGCCCCTGCCGGGATCGGCTTCACATCCTTGGCGAAAACCGTGGCGCCGGTATGCGGATTGCGGTGACTGTCCGTGCCGGCCGAGCGGATGACGATGCCGGCAGCCCCTTTCTGCGAAGCGATCGTCGGCCCCTTTCGGCGGACATCGCCATAGGGTCCGTAACCCGAACCGTCCTGCGTGGGACGCATGGCATGGTCGACGAACGCAATCTTGCCCTTCAGCGATCCTTCGGGGGCTGCTTCGAGCGCGGCCAGCGTCGGGAAATAAACCAGTTCACCCTTGAGGCCCTGCGCCGGTGTCGGCACCGAGAAACCCAGAGCGGTGATCGCCAGCGGCTGCCGATAGGGCGCGGTCAGGCGGGCATGTTCCTCGCCGCGCTGCCAGGCCAGGGTCTTGAACTCCTCGACTGAAACATCGCTGAAGCCGAGCGCCTGGAGCCGGGCCTGCGCCCAGTCACGGGCGCGCGCTTCGGCCTCGGAACCTGCGAGGCGCGGGCCGATTTCGGTGGTGAGACCTTCGACGATGTCCCAGGCGACGCCTGACCCTTGCGTGGGCGTAGCGCTGGCAGGAGCGGCGTTGAAGGAGGCGAAAGTGGTCGCTGCAAGCAGGGCAGCGCAAAAGGTTTTGCGTAGCATGGACAATGCCTAACGCCCTGCCTCGACATTTCCAATCCCAAGTCTCAGAACTTGACCGGACCAATTCACGGCAGGTCACGAAATCTTGACGGGGCGGGCTCCAACTCCCATTTCCCATTCAACTTTGCGACGCTCTCGACGCAAGCCCAGCGCCATTCCGGCAAGAACCGACACGACCACCTGCCAGCAACCTTGCGGCTGGTGGCCCGCCCCTGTAGAGCACGCCGCAAATTCCGACACGCCAGATCCCAGAGGAAACCGATGGCCGCGCAATACGCCTTCGTCATGAAGAGCATGACAAAGACCTTCCCCGGCGCCCAGAAGCCGGTGCTTTCGAACATCAACCTGCAGTTCTACCAGGGTGCCAAGATCGGCATCGTCGGCCCGAACGGCGCAGGCAAGTCGACCCTGATGAAGATCATGGGCGGCATCGATACCGATTTCACCGGCGAGGCATGGCCCGGCGAGAACATCACCGTCGGCTACCTGCCGCAGGAACCGCGGCTCGACACGAGCAAGACCGTCCTCGAGAACGTCAAGGACGGCGCGCGCGAGACTGCGGACAAGATCGATCGCTTCAACGAGATCTCCATGATCATGGGCGATCCGCCGGAAGACTGCGACTTCGACGCCCTCATGGCCGAGATGGGCGAGCTTCAGGACCAGATCGACGCGGTCGACGGCTGGACCCTCGACAACCAGCTCGAAGTGGCGATGGAAGCCCTGCGCTGCCCGCCGGGCGACTGGTCGGTGGAAAGCCTCTCGGGCGGTGAGAAGCGCCGTATCGCACTCACCCGCCTGCTCATCCAGAAGCCCGACATTCTGCTGCTGGACGAACCGACCAACCACCTCGACGCGGAATCGGTCGAATGGCTGGAAAACCACCTCAAGGAATATGCAGGTGCGGTGCTGATGATCACCCACGACCGCTACTTCCTCGACAACGTGGTGGGCTGGATCCTCGAACTCGACCGCGGAAAGTACTTCCCCTACGAGGGCAACTACTCGACCTACCTCGAGAAGAAGGCCAAGCGCCTCGAACAGGAAGACCGCGAGGCGACCGGACGCCAGAAGGCTCTCAAGGACGAGCTCGAATGGATCCGCGCCGGCGTCAAGGGCCGCCAGACCAAGTCCAAGGCCCGTATCCGCAAGTTCGAGGAACTGCAGAACGCGCAGGACCAGCGCACGCCGGGCAAGGCCCAGATCGTCATCCAGGTGCCTGAGCGCCTCGGCGGCAAGGTCATCGAAGCCAAGGGCATATCCAAGGCGTTCGGCGACAAGCTGCTGTTCGAGGACCTCTCGTTCATCCTGCCGCCGGGCGGCATCGTCGGAGTCATCGGCCCCAACGGTGCGGGTAAGTCGACGCTGTTCAAGATGCTCACCGGCCAGGAACAGCCGGACTCCGGCACCATCGAGATCGGCCAGACGGTTCACCTCGGCTACGTCGACCAGAACCGCGACCACCTCGACGGCAAGAACAACGTCTGGGAGGAAATCTCGGACAAGCTGGACTACATGAAGGTCAACGGCCACGACATGTCGACGCGCGCCTATGTCGGCGCCTTCAACTTCAAGGGCCAGGACCAGCAGAAGAACGTCGGCAAGCTCTCGGGCGGTGAACGCAACCGCGTGCACCTTGCCAAGATGCTCAAGCAGGGCGGCAACGTACTCCTGCTCGACGAACCGACCAACGACCTCGACGTCGAAACGCTCGGCGCGCTCGAAGAAGCCATCGAGAACTTCGCCGGCTGCGCCGTGGTCATCTCGCACGACCGCTTCTTCCTCGACCGTCTGGCCACGCACATCCTCGCGTTCGAGGGCAACAGCCACGTCGAATGGTTCGAGGGCAACTTCGAGGCCTACGAAGAAGACAAGCGCCGCCGCCTCGGCGATGCGGCCGATCGTCCCACGCGTCTTGCCTACAAGAAGCTGACGCGCTGACGAAAACGCCTCGGGCATGATATACAGGCCGTCGCTCCGGGATACCGGATCGGCGGCCTGTTCATTTTCAATCACCCCTACATTAACAAAGAGTCATATCCCGGTTCACGTTCAGGACAGCGCCCATGGTCTAGAACAATTGCAGGATGAGCCGCGATCGCCGTGCGGCACGTCCGGTTTTGGAGACCGGATATGGCAAGAAGGATGAACATGAAGGCGGGTGCACTTTTTTCAGCTGGAGCGTGGGGCGCAATGGCCATTGCCGTTGCCGGCCTCGTCGCTCCCAGCGTGGCGGAAGCGGCATCGCGCCCGGACAACTCCCGCAGTGAGAGCCGTGGCTACAGCAACCGGGGCGAACAGATGCGGGCGCAGCGTCAGGAGCGTGCCTCGTCGAACGAGTCTCGCCGCGACTGGTCGCGCAGTAACGCCAACAACGACAACCGCGTGCGTCAGGAAGCCACGCCGACACAGAACCGCAGCTGGTCGGGCAACCGCTCCTCGCGCGACACCAGCCGCGAGCAGCGCAGCGAACAGGAGCGCAAGTCCACGTGGCAGCAGAGAATGCGCAGCGGCGACTACGCGAAACAGACCGAGCAGCGCGTCGAGCGACGCGACAACGACCGGAATGACCGCCGCGTGGATACGCGCCGGGACTGGCGGGACCAGTCGCGCACGAACTCCAGCCGCCGCGACAACGAGAGGTGGCGGGACGGGAACAACAACCGTTGGCGTGACAACGACAAGTGGCGCGACAGCAACCGGCGCGACTATCGTGACGCGCGGCGTTGGGACCGCAAGGACTGGCGGCGCGACAAGCGTTACGATTGGCGCGATTACCGGGCCCGCAACCGTTCGGTCTACCGGATCGGCCGCTACTACTCGCCTTACAGCAATTACTCGTATCGGCGCATCGGCATCGGTTTCTCGCTGGGATCGCTGTTCTACGGCTCACGCTACTGGATCGACGATCCCTGGTCCTACAGGCTGCCGGAAGTCTACGGTCCCTACCGCTGGGTCCGCTATTACGACGACGTGCTGCTGGTGGATATCTACACCGGCGAAGTGGTCGACGTGATCTACGACTTCTTCTGGTAAACCCAAGAAGAACGGCGAATGAAAGGCCCTCGGCACCAGCGCCGGGGGCCTTCTTTCGATGCCGGTCACGCAGCGAGCGCCGAAAATCATGCAGGGTTTTACTGTGTGAAACGAAGCGATTGATTTGTGGAACATTCCCGGTAGTCTCACGATCGAGATGCCAGCCACGCCTCATCCGGACTGCAGGGCACTTGCAAGGATCGGCGCTTCGGTCCGGGAGCGCTTGTCCGGCCAGCCCACGGTCAGGCGGCTGCCCGTGGAGGCGGTGGAAATCTACACCTCCAACAGCTTCCTCAACGAGGCCGACTGCGCTCACCTCATGGCGCTTATCGACACCTGCGCCTGCCCTTCCCGCCTGCTGGAAGAAGAAGGCTGGGACGGTTACCGCACCAGCTATTCAGGCGACATCGACACCCACGACAGGATCGTGCGCGATCTCGAACTGCGCCTGAGCGACTTTACCGGCATCGCTCCGTCCTGCGGGGAATCGGCGCAGGGCCAGCGCTACGAATGCGGCCAGTATTTCAACGAGCACTGCGACTGGTTCGATACCGAGGCTGGCTACTGGCGGCAGGAGCGGCGCTGCGGCGGCCAGCGCAGCTGGACCGCGATGATCTACCTCAACGCCGTGGAGGAAGGTGGACGGACCGATTTTACCCACATCGGCCTGAGCATCCCGCCCGAACCCGGTTGCCTCCTGCTGTGGAACAACGCATTGCCCGACGGGACGCCCAATCCGCTGACCATGCATGCAGCCCGGCCAGTCGTCAGGGGCGTCAAGTACGTCGTCACGAAGTGGTTCCGGGTTCGCAACTGGCAATGAGATTTCGCAACGCGGCTACGCTCCTGGCGCTGGGCCTGTCCTGCGCGCTCCCCTTTCCGGCCTTGCCGGTCAGTGCCGAGGCCGCCGTCCAGTCATCGCACCCGGTGCCTGCGGCCGATGCAGAGCGCAATCGCCTGCGCCTGCTTCGCCTCTTCGCCGAAGACGCGCAGCGCGAGGACGAACTCGATCCCCTGACCCCGCTTTATGCCGGCGCCACGACGGGAGGCGCCCAGTTCGAACGCATGTACACCGACGCCCTCGATCGCGACGTGCAGGCCTCTGCCCGCAAAAGCCGCGAAGCGCTGCGAACGGTCGACCGCGCCGAGCTGCCGCCCAAACTCCAGATTTCCTACGATACGTTCGCAGCGCTCAAGGACGACGAACTGGCGTGGCTCCAGCCAGAACTGCGCCGCCTGACCAGGGTACGGCCGTTCAACCATTTCGGCGGACTGCATGTCGAGTTCCCCGCCATGATCGCGCCCGGCGGCACTTACGACTACGCCGACGAGGCAGATTACCGGCGCGCCCTCACGCTCTACCGGGCCTTTCCCCGTGTGATCGACAATGCCATCGCCCGCTTTCGGCAGGGCATGGCCTCAGGCGTGGTCGAACCGCGCCTGACGGTGATCAACATGATTGCCCAGATCGACGCCCTGCTGGCCCAGTCCTACGAAGATTCGCCCTTCTCGGCCCCGCTCCGGCAGGTCCCGGAGACACTCTCCGACAAGAGCCGCAAGGCCCTCGCGTCGGCATTCCGGTCGGCGACCCGCGAGGCGATCTGGCCAGCCTACCGGCGCCTGCGGCAATTCCTGCAGGCCGAGTACCTTCCCGAGGCCCGCGATTCCATCGGGCTTGGCGAAATGAAGGGAGGCGCGCAGCTCTATCGCGCTCTGATCCGGCGCGAGACGACGTTGACGCTGGAACCGGAGGCCATTCACCAGCTCGGCCTTTCGGAAGTCGCCCGCATTCAGCGGGAAATGGACCGGGTGCGCGGGCAGCTGGGCAATTCAGGAACCCTCCCTGCATTCTTCGACGAAATTCGCGGCGATCCGCGCTTTCATCCGACCAACGGCAGCCAGCTCTCCGATGGTTTCGCCCGCATCGGCAAGCAGGTTGACGCCGCTCTGCCGCGCTGGTTCGAGCGGGTGCCCGAAACGCCCATGCTGATCGAACCCTACCCGGCCTATCGTGAGAAGTTCGAGGCTGGCGGCAGCTATTCCGAAGGCGCGCCCGAACGCGGCAAACCCGGTGTCTTCTACTACAATACCTACGACCTGCCGCACCGCTTCCTCAGCGGCATGACCACGCTCTATATGCACGAGGGCGTGCCGGGGCATCACTTCCAGATCAGCCTTGCGCAGGAAGACCAGAGTCTCCCCGGTTTCCAGCGCTACGGTGGCAACAGCGCCTTCGTCGAAGGCTGGGCGCTCTATGCCGAGACGCTGGGCTACGACATGGGCTTCTACAGGGACCCGCTGCAGCACTGGGGCACGCTCGACGACGAGATGCTGAGGGCAATGCGGCTGGTCGTCGATACCGGCATCCACGCCAAGGGCTGGTCGCGCCAGCAGGCGATCGACTACATGCTGGCCAATTCGGGCATGGGGCGCAGCGACGCGGAAGCCGAGGTGGATCGCTACATCGCAATGCCGGCACAGGCGCTCGCCTACAAGATCGGCGCGCTCACCATCCAGCGCCTGCGCGGCAAGGCGCAGGAACAGCTCGGAGCGCGCTTCGATATCCGTGCCTTCCACGAGGAAGTGCTGGGGTCGGGTGCCCTGCCCCTGCCGGTGCTGGAAGCGAAGATAGACGGCTGGATCGCCGCGAGCCGCCCCCACCGCGCGGGCGTGGCAAGGTAAGCCCGCAGGCTCGCCTCACTCCCCGGCAGGTTCAGTATTCCTCCCCGGCTTCCGAGGCGCGGCGCGCCTCGAGGTATTCGATGAGGTGATCGAAGCGCCGGTGAAGCCGCAAAATTTCCAGCTGCGTGCGCAAGTTGACTTCGTAGTCATGCCGAGCGGCAATGCGATCCTTGTCGGCCTGCCTGTTCTGGCTCATCATGATCACCGGCGCCTGGATCGCTGCCAGCATCGAGAGAATGAGGTTGAGGAAGATGTACGGGTAGCCATCGAAGGGATGCAGCCCGAAGGCTTCCAGCACATGGCTGTTAACGAGCATCCAGGCGATCAGCACCAGTCCAAAGGCAATGATGAAGCCCCAGCTGCCGCCGACCGCCGCAACCCGGTCAGCGAGCCGGTCACCGCGGCTGGCATGGGTCGCGGCGATCTCGTCGGCATCGGGGCCGATCAGGGTGCCCGCGGCAATACGCCGCAGGACATTCTGTTCTTCCTGCCCCAGCTCGCTGAACTTGCGGCCGAGAAGCTCCTCGGCCAGCTGCTCAGGCGTGCGCCGAGGCAGTTGCATCATTGGCTGGAAAGCGCTTCTGCGATCAGCTTGCGCGTCTCGGGAATGCCATAGAGCGCGATGAAGCTGCCCATGCGCGGCCCCTGGCTGGAGCCCAGCAGGGTTTCGTAAAGCGCCTTGAACCAGTCGCGCAAATTACCGAAGCCGTAAGCCTCGTTCTTGCCGATCTCATAGACCGTGTTTTGCAATTCCTCTGCCGACGTGTCCGGCCCAGCCTTGGCCAGTTCGGCATCGAGCGCCTTGAGCGCTTCGGCTTCATGGGCGTCCGGCGCGCGGCGCACCAGCGTCGGCGCGATGAAATCCCGGTTGGTGGCCAGGGCGGCGCGCACCAGTTCGCCCAGTTCCGGGTGCGCCTCGGGCGTCGCATCGGCAACGTAGTTGCCTAGGTACGACCAGACCTGATCGGCGGTTGCATCGGCGCCCAGCACGCCCACGAGGTTGAGCAGCAGCGAGAAAGTCACCGGCAGGGTGTCGCCCGCGCCTTCACCGTTGCCGGTCGCGCGCAGCAGGTGCCAGACCGGATTGCCGAGCTGCTTTTCGAGCGGCTGGTCCGGAAGGTTGCCGCGGAACTGCCAGTACTCGTCTACCGCCTTGGGGATCACGCCGATATGCAGCTGCTTGGCGCTCTTGGGCTCCCGGAACAGATAGAAGCCAAGACTTTCCTCGGTCCCGTAGGTCAGCCACTGCTCGATGGTGAGGCCATTGCCCTTGGACTTCGAGATCTTCTCGCCGTTCTCGTCGAGGAAGAGTTCGTAGATCAGCCCTTCGGGCTTACGGCGCCCAAGGATCTGCGAGATCTTGCCCGACTGCGTCACCGAGTCGGTCAGGTCCTTGCCGCACATCTCGTAGTCGACGCCAAGATCGACCCAGCGCATTGCCCAATCGACCTTCCACTGCAGCTTGGCATGGCCGCCGAAGACGGATTGCTCGACGGTCGAGCCGTCCTCGTCGGCAAAGCGGATCATTCCGGTGGCCGGATCGAGGACTTCGACCGGCACCTGCAGCACCGCGCCCGTGGTCGGCGACACCGGCAGGACCGGCGAATAGGTCTTGCGGCGCTCCTCGCGAAGCGTGGGCAGCATGACGCCCATGATGGCATCGTAGTGTGAGAGCACGTTCGACAGGGCACTGTCGAAGGCACCGGAATTGTAGCGGTCGCTGGCCGAGACGAACTCGTACTCGAAGCCGAAGCGATCGAGGAAATCGCGCAGCATCGCGTTGTTGTGATGCGCGAAGCTCTCGAACTTCCCGAACGGATCGGGAATGCGGCTCAGCGGCTTGCCGAGATTGTCCGCAAGCAATTGGGCGTTGGGAATATTGTCCGGGACCTTGCGCAGCCCGTCCATATCGTCCGAAAAGGCGACCAGCCGAGTCGGCGCGCCACCGGTCAGGGTTTCGTAGGCGTGACGCACCAGCGTCGTGCGCAGAACTTCCTGGAACGTGCCGATATGCGGGAGGCCCGAGGGACCGTAACCGGTCTCGAACAGCATGGGCTCACCGCCCGGTTTGCCGTCCGGATAGCGCTTGAGCAGCTTCTGGGCCTCCTGGAAGGGCCAGGCCTTGGACACACGGGCGGCTTCGATCAGGGCATTCTCAGTCATGGGGGCGCTCATCTTCGAAACGCGGACATTTCGCAAGCGCGAAGCTGCATTGGAACCGGGCCGGGACAGGCCCGTTACGTTCAAAAGGGACCGAAAGGGACGAAGAAATCGTGAATTACGTCGAAACATTGCGCACTGAACTGGAGGCCATGGGCAAAGGAGTCGTGCAGGCCCTGCCCTCGCTGGTCATCGCGCTTGTCGTTCTGCTGGCTACATGGATCGTTGCGCGCACCGCCGTGCGCATTGCCGATCGCATCACCGGCAGAACCGCAATCCGCAACGATCTCAAGCAGCTGCTCGATACCCTCGTGCGATTGCTGGTGTGGATCATCGGATCGCTGATTGCCCTCACGATCGCCATCCCCAGCTTCACCCCGGCAGGCGCCTTCGCAAGCCTGGGTGTCGGCGCTCTCGCCATCGGTTTTGCGTTCCAGGATATTTTCGAGAATTTTCTCGCCGGCGTGCTGATCATGCTGCGCGACAAGATGAACATCGGCGACTCGGTCATCTGCGGCAGCATCAGTGGCAAGGTCGAGAGGATCACCTTGCGCGAAACGCACATCCGGCAGTTCTCGGGCGAACTGACCGTCGTTCCGAACTCCATGCTGTTCAAGAACCCGGTGGACATTCTCACCGACCATGCCCTGCGCCGCAACGAGATCGTCGTCGGCGTCTCTTATGACACGGACCTCGGCCCAGCCCAGGACGTCATCCAGAAGGCCGTCGAAAGCGTCGAGGCGGTGGACAAGGACAAGGGCGTCGTCGTCTTCGCGCAGGAGTTCAATGCCAGCTCGGTCGACTTCCTCGTCCAGTGGTGGACCGACACCGTCGCGCAGGACCTGCGCCTGACCAAGAGCCAGATCGTCATGGCCGTGAAGTCCGCGCTAGACGAGGCGGGCATCGAGATCCCGTTCCCCTATGTCACCAATACCTTCAAGGAACCGCTGCCCCTCGAAAGGGCACGGAACCCCGAGGCGGTCAACGAGAACGCTGCCTGAGGCGAGGCCAGCGCGCCATTTCGCCGCGGCACCGCTGCGATGAAAGACCCGTCAGCGCGCCGTCAAAGGCCTGCTGCCGGGTCTTTCCGATTCCGGCAGTATTGCGCCGGGTTACTGCCAGGACCATTCGTAGTTGAGCGATCCTTCGCGGAACGCGAAGCGGTCGATATGGTTTGCCACCACTTCGGTCAGGCGTTCGAGCGTTGCCTTGTCCTCCCCGGTGATCTCTATCGCGATGCCTTCCCCGTCTCCCGCCATCGTCGTGACGGCAGACGGGAAATGGACCTTGCCGGTATCGCCCTCGACTTCGACCTCGAACTTGTGGCTCCAGTGCTTGCAGACCTGGCGTACGTACTTGCCGCCGTTCGGCGTGGCGACTTTCGCTGCGATTGTGCTCATTTCTCGATCCTTTCGATATTGCGCGTGGCTTCGTCGATGGCTTCCGCCACCCGCAGGATGAAATCCCGGTCCGCACCTTCGACCGAAAGACGGTCGAATACGGCGGTCTTGAGGTTGTGCATGGCGCGCCGGACCGGCGCGGGGTCGACCTTCTCACGGGCCTCTGCCAAAGCCGCCAGGCGCTGGCGCAAAGCATTTGCCTTGTCGGCATCGGCCTCGGCGTGCTTGCGGCCTTCTTCGGTGGCCTCGTAGGACTTGCGAGCCCCTTCGTCCGAGCCGACCGCAATCCAACCTGCCTCTTCCATGTAGGTCAGGGCAGGATAGACCACGCCGGGACTGGGCGCATACTCGCCGCCCGAGATGGCCTCGATCTCGCGGATCAGGTCATAGCCGTGGCGCGGGGCTTCCGCGATCAAGGCCAGCAGCAGCGTCTGCAGTTCGCCCTGGTCGAATATCCGCCGACGCCGACCGCCGCGCATGGCGCGACCGCCGCCAAAGCCCGGACCGCCTCCTCCTCCGCGACCGCCGCGGCCGTGCCTGCGGCCGTCGAAGAGTTCATCGTCCAAACCGTCGCGTCCCGGTCCGAAGGGGCCGCGCATACCGCCACGGCGTCCGTGCATGCCCCGGGCGCGCCGATCGAAGGCGATGTCCATGGCATGATCGTCGCGCACGAAGCCGTGTCCGCCGCGCCTGGGGTTACTGTTCATCTGTCTCATTATGTTTCCATCAATCTTCATGATGGCCTCAAGATATATCTTAGAAGGATTCTTGCAAGACGCGAATTTGTAACGAGTCGTAATTTCCTGCGGGAAGCGACGCAGAGCCATTTCCAAATCAGGCAAGGCATCCCTAAGACCGGATCATATGTCCGCGCTTCCCCTTCCCGCACTGCATGCCAGCCATGGCGGCAGTTGGCTGCGCGACGGCAACGCGGCCACGCGGACTGTCTCGAAGGGCGAAGCGATGATGGCCGCGGCCGATACGCCGCTGCTCATCCTCAACGCCCCGCTCCTGGCAACCCGGCTCGGCTACCCCGACCTGTCCGGGCTCGATCTGCTCGAACTCTTCGCCTTCGTGCATCCGGCCCGCTTCGTCGTGCCCACGCCCAAGGGCCTGGCCCATGCCCTCGACCTGACCGAGCCCGACGGCGAACCCGATGTCCCGCGCCTGCTGCAGGAAGCTGCCGGCAGGTTGCTGGAGACTTGCGAAAGCCCGGATTGGCAGGAACGCGAAGGCGCTTGGACTTCGCTTCAGTCGCTGGTGCGCATGCGCTGGCCTTGGGCCACACTGCTGGGAACGCGCATCGCCAAGCCCCAGCGCGCCGAACGCTGGCTCTTCTCGCGCCTGCCAGAGTGGGAGGAAACAGCGGACCAGCCCCAGCCCCGACAGGTGGAACTGAGCGAGGCCGATGTACTGCAGCAGCTGCAGACGCTGACCGGGGCCAAGGCCGAGCAGCGCGAAGGGCAGCGGGCCTATGCCGCCCAGTCCGCCGCCGCCTTCTCGCCGCGCAAGGCATCGGGACAGCCCAATGTCCTGCTGGCACAGGCAGGCACC
This sequence comes from Novosphingobium sp. PP1Y, assembly GCF_000253255.1. Taxonomy (NCBI): domain Bacteria; kingdom Pseudomonadati; phylum Pseudomonadota; class Alphaproteobacteria; order Sphingomonadales; family Sphingomonadaceae; genus Novosphingobium; species Novosphingobium sp. PP1Y. Next base: position 2,905,018 of record NC_015580.1, read on the forward strand.
GGCATCGGCAAGACGCTGGGCTACCTCGCCCCCGCCTCTTTGTGGAGCGCCCTATCCGGCGGCACTGTCTGGGTTTCGACTTATACCAAGGCCCTGCAGCGCCAGCTGCGGCAGGAGAGCCGCCGCGCGTGGCCGGAGCGGCGGCCGGACGGCAGCCAGCCCGTCGTCGTGCGCAAGGGGCGCGAAAACTACCTGTGCCTGCTCAACCTCGAGGATGCATTGCAGGGCGGCTTCGCCGGACGCGCGGCGATCCTGGCCCAGCTCGTCGCGCGCTGGGCGGCCTATACCCGCGATGGCGACATGATCGGCGGCGACCTGCCGGGCTGGCTCGGAACCCTGTTCCGCCAGCGCGGCATCACCGCCCTCACCGACCGGCGCGGCGAATGTGTCTATGCCGGGTGCCCGCACTACCGCAAATGCTTCATCGAGCGGGCATCGCGAGCCAGTGCGCAAGCCGACCTCGTGATCGGCAACCATGCCCTGGTCATGGTCAATGCCGCGCGCGGACGCGATCATGCCGCACGGCCCACGCGGATCGTCTTCGACGAAGGGCATCACGTTTTCGACGCCGCCGATTCAACTTTCGCGGCGGCGCTGTCGGGCAGTGAGACGATCGAGCTGCGTCGCTGGGTCATCGGTCCGGAAAAGGCCTCGCGCGGTCGGCGTCGCGGTCTTTCCGCGCGGCTTGCCGATATCGTCAGCTACGACGAGGCCGGCGCCAAGGCGATTGCCGCCGCGCGCGCCGCCGCTGAAGCCCTGCCCGGCGACGGCTGGATGCAGCGGATCAATGAAGGCGCGCCATCCGGACCGCTTGAAGACCTGCTCGCCTCGGTGCGAGCCACTGTCTACGCGCGCGACGAGAGCGGCGGACAGGAAGCCGGATACGGCCTCGAAACCGAGGCGGCCGGCCTCGACGGCACGTTCATCGAAGTCTCGCAGGCCGCGCGTGAGGCACTCGCGGACTTGCGCCAACCGCTGATGCGACTCGGCATGAGACTGGAAGCCCTGCTGGAAGATCCGCCCGACTGGCTGGACGGTCAGGGCCGCGCCCGAATCGAGGGCGCCCGCCATTCGCTATCGTGGCGCATCGACCTGCTTTCGGCATGGGAAGCCCTGCTCGAACGGCTGGGCGGCCCCGCCGACCCGGAATACGTCGACTGGCTGGCGGTCGACCGCTCGGAGGCGCGTGAATTCGACATCGGCATCCACCGCCACTGGCTCGATCCGATGAAGCCTTTCGCCAAGGTCGTCCTCGAACCGGCACACGGCGTCGTCATGACTTCGGCAACGCTGCGCGACGGCGAGGACTGGGGCAAGGCGGTGGCCCGATCCGGTGTCGAGCACATCGGCGTGACCCCGCGCCTTTCCGCCCACTCCAGCCCGTTCGACTATGCAAAGCAGGCCGAAGTCCTGATCGTCACCGACGTCCCACGCGGCGACATCCCTGCCCTGGCCGCAGCATATGCACGCCTGATCGAGGCCTCGCACGGCGGTGCACTCGGGCTGTTCACGGCAATCCGGCGCCTGCGCGCCGTGCATGGCCGGATCGCAGACCGCCTGGCCCGAACCGGCCTGCCGCTCTATGCCCAGCATGTCGACCCGATCGACACCGGCACGCTCGTCGACATCTTCCGCGACGACCCCGCGGCATCGCTGCTGGGCACCGATGCCTTGCGGGACGGCGTCGATGTGCCGGGCGATTCGCTCCGGCTGGTCGTCATGGAACAGGTGCCCTGGCCGCGGCCGACCATCCTGCACCGGGCCCGGCGCCTCGCCGGTGGCGGCGGCAGCTATGACGACGGCATCATCCGCGCCCGGCTGGCCCAGGCCTTCGGACGCCTCATCCGCAGCCGCGACGACCGCGGTCATTTCGTGGTCCTCTCCGCTGCATTCCCCTCGCGCCTGCTGAGCGCCTTCCCCGAAGGAACGCCCGTCCTGCGGCTTTCTCTGGAGGAGGCTTTACATCGGGTCGCTACCAATGCTTCAGAAGAAGCATACCGACCCGATCACGCCGCCCGGCCATGAATACGAGCTTGCCTGACAGATGAAGACCCTCGGCATCTTTCGCCACGCCAAGTCGGACTGGAACGATGCGCGCCTGCGCGACTTCGACAGGCCTCTCAACAAGCGGGGCCGCAAGGGCGCGGCGATCATGGGCGAGCATATCCGCAATGACGGCAGGGCGTGGAAGCGCATTCTCGCCTCTCCCGCGGTTCGCGTCACGCAGACGATCGAGCTTGCCTCGGAAGCGGCCGGAATGGCGCCGCCGGTCAGTTGGGACAGGCGCATCTACCTTGCCAACTCAGCGACGCTGATGGATCTCCTGCGCGAACAGGAAGGCGATCCCGCCTCGATCATGCTGATCGGACACAATCCGGGCCTTGAGGACCTGATCTTCGATCTGGTTCCCGATGATGGCACCAGTCCGCTGCGTGATGTCGTCGAGGAGAAATTCCCGACCGCCGCCTATGCCGTGCTCGAACTCGACATCGACAGCTGGGACGATATCGACGGGAACTGCGCCCGGATCGTCCACCTCGTCCGGCCGCGCGACCTCGATCCCGAACTGGGGCCGAGCCTCACCGACTGATTGCATTCATTGGTGGTTGAGACGGCGGCTTGCGCAAGACGCCAATGCCTCAGGCAGCAGCCAATGCCGCGGCCAGTTGCGCACGAATCTGAATCAGCTCGCCAATGATGGCATCGCTCGCCGCTTCCGCAGCCTGCGGCTGCATGTCAGGTGTCACGATTGCAGACGGCGCCGGCTGGCCGTCCTGATCCTCGATCGCCTTGCGAGCACCGCGCAGGGTGTAGCCTTCCTCGTGGACGAGACGATTGATCTCGACCACGAGCGCGACATCGTCACGGCGATAATAACGCCGACCGCCGCTGCGCTTGACAGGCTGAAGCGAAGGGAATTGTTCTTCCCAATAGCGCAAGACATGCTGACGGATGCCCAGCGCCTTGCTGACTTCACCAATGGTTCGCAGAGCCTCTGGATCCTTTCCGTCATCGAAAACCGGGATGTCGGACAAGGTATTCATTGGCTCTGTTCCTTCAGTCTCCGGCGATCCTGTCTTTCAGCATCTGGCTCGCCCGGAATGTCATAACCCGTCGCGGGGTGATCGGCACTTCCACACCCGTCTTGGGATTGCGGCCGATACGCTCGCCCTTGTCCCGTAACAGGAATGTGCCGAATCCCGAAATCTTGACGTTCTCGCCCGAACTGAGCGCCGTCGACATATGTTGAAGAATAGCTTCGACCATCGCCAGCGACTCCGCGCGCGACAGACCCAGCTTCTTGTGGATCGCTTCCGCGATCTCAGCCCGCGTCAATGTATCCGTTGAGCCCATCGAACCCGCTTCCCCTCTGAGCGCCAACCCCCGCGCTGATAATATGAATTATCAGGGAAAAAGGCAATCCTACGTCAAATAATGAACGCAGATAAACCTTAGGGGGTAGGTTCTCAGACTCGCAGCAGGCTCGCGCCCCAAGTGAAACCGCCGCCCATGGCTTCAAGGACGACGAGATCGCCTTCGCGGATTCGGCCATCGCGAACGGCCTGATCGAGGGCCAGCGGCACCGAAGCAGCCGAAGTATTCGCGTGCTGGCTAACAGTCATGACGACCTTTTCAACCGGCAGGCCCAGCTTCTTGGCCGTCGCATCAAGGATACGGGCATTGGCCTGGTGAGGCACCAGCCAGTCGATGTCAGACGACTGAAGTCCAACTTCTTCAAGCACTTCATTGAGAACCTGGGCCAGGTTCACAACCGCGTGGCGGAACACTTCACGGCCCTTCATGCGCAACTTGCCGACGGTTCCGGTCGTCGAAGGACCACCATCGACGTAGAGCAGTTCGTTGTGCGCGCCATCGGCATGCAGGCGCGAAGCCAGGATGCCGCGGGGCTGATCGCTGTCGCCCTGTTCCCGCGCTTCGAAGATTGCCGCACCGGCACCGTCGCCGAACAGCACGCAAGTCGTGCGGTCTTCCCAATCGAGGATGCGCGAGAAGGTTTCCGAACCGATCACAAGCGCGCGCTGGGCCATTCCCGAGCGGAGCATCGAATCGGCAACGCCTACGGCATACAGGAAACCGGAACACACCGCGGCAACGTCGAAAGCAATGCAGCCGCCACAGTCCAGATTCTTCTGAACGATCGTCGCCGAAGCCGGAAAGGTCTGGTCGGGCGTGGCAGTCGCCAGGATGATGAGGTCGATGGAAGCCGCGTCGATGCCGGCCGCCTCGATCGCCTTGCGCGCCGCGTCGGTGGCAAGGCTCGAGGTCGTCTCGTCCTCGGCAGCGATGTAGCGATTGGTTATGCCGGTGCGCTCGACGATCCACTCATCGCTGGTATCGACTTGGGCTGCCAGTTCAGCATTGCTTACCGCGCGGCGTGGGAGCGCCGAACCGGTACCGATCAGAACCGAGCGCCGGGTCATGCCCGCTCTTCCTGGTTCCGGGGCATGCGCAGCGAGGCTTCACCCACGCGGGCAAGGTCGGCAGTGATCCGCTCGGTCACATTTTCCTCCAGGAGCCGCGCAGTCAGCGCAACGGCATTGGCCACGCCCGCAGCATTCGCGCTGCCATGGCTTTTCACGACGATGCCGTTCAGGCCAAGGAACACGGCGCCATTATGGTTATTGGGGTCTAGGTGATGCTTTAGCAACTCGGTCGCCGGACGCGAAATCAGGAAGCCGATCTTCGAGCGCAGCGAACTGGAGAAGCTGCGACGCAGCAGGTCGCCAACGAATCGCGCCGTCCCTTCGACCGCCTTGAGAGCTATATTGCCGGAGAAACCGTCGGTCACGACGACATCGACATCGCCGCGGCAAACCTTGTCCGCCTCGGTAAAGCCGTCGAAGGACATGGACAGGTCACCGGCCGCCGCCTTGAGCGTTGCCGCTGCATCGCGCAGCAGTTCCGTGCCCTTGATCTCTTCAGTACCGATATTGAGCAGGCGCAGGCGCGGTTGCTCGCGCCCCGTCGCCACGCGGGCATAGGCTGCGCCCATGATCGCGAACTGCACGAGATTGCGGCTATCGCACTCGGTATTGGCGCCGAGGTCGAGCATCACTACGTCATTGTCGCCCAGCGTGGGTAACAGTGCCGCAAGCGCGGGACGATCGATGCCCGGCATCGTACGCAAGGTGAGCTTGGCGATCGCCATCAGCGCACCGGTATTACCGGAACTGACGGCTGCACCCGCGTCGCCGGCCTTCACCGCAGCGATGGCGCGCCCCATGGACGTGCCTTTCGCGCGGCGCAGGGCCTGGCTCGGCTTGTCCTCGCCACTGATCACACCATCGGTGTGCAGGATTTCCGATGCCCCGCGAAGGTTCGGATGATCCTCGAGCGCGGCCTTGATCCGCGTCTCGTCGCCGACGAGGAGGAAATTGAAACGGTCATGGCGACGGCGCGCGAGTGCCGCGCCCTCGATCATGACGCGCACGCCCTCATCGCCGCCCATCGCATCGATAGCGATACGCGGCAGAGTCATGGGCAATCTCCGAACTTCGTCTGAGGTCTTAGATTTCGACCGCGACGATCTCGCGGCCATTGTAGTGACCGCAAGCGTTGCAGAGGTTGTGCGGGCGCTTCAGCTCGCCGCAGTTCGGGCACTCATGAAACGCTTCAACCTTGAGGGCATCATGGCTGCGGCGCATGCCCCGGCGGGACGGGGTCGTTTTTCTCTTAGGGACAGCCATTTTGGCACCTGTTCCTGGAAATGCGTTAATGTCAAAAAGGCCGCCGGGAACCGTCACCCGGAACCGGCGGCTTGCGAAGGCGGGCCTATAACCGATTTCTGACGAGTTGCAACCCGTTGATACCTTCCTCATGTAGCCAAAACCACATTGGGGGAGATGCCCGGGATGATTCTTCAGACGACTCTATGCCTTGCCGCCGCTGCTGCGGTCATCAATTTCTGGCTGCTGACGCGGGTCGGCAGGCTGCGCATGGCGGCCAAGGTCCTGCATGGAGACGGCGGCAATGAAGCCATTGCACGCCGAATGCGCGCGCAGCTCAACTTCGTAGAGAACACGCCGTTCGTCCTGATCCTGATCGCGGCCATCGAAATGACCGGCAAGGCCGGCCCCTGGCTGGCAATCGCGGGCTCCATATACATGGCCGCGCGGGTCGCCCACGCCTTCGGCATGGACAGGTCGGATTCGAACCTCCTGCGCGCGGGCGGGATCATTGTAACTGTCCTCACCCTTCTGGGTCTGTCGGTCGTGGCGATCCTGATCGCCCTGGGCCGCCTCTGATCCGTCAGGAGGCGCGGCGCGATAGCGCCGCGTCACTGACGTAGGGATTGTGGCGACGCTCCTCTCCGAAGGTACTGACAGGGCCGTGCCCGGGCACGAAGGTCACATCGTCACCAAGCGGCCACAGACGTGTGGTGATCGATTCGATCAGATCGTCGAGATTGCCGCGCGGAAAGTCCCAGCGCCCGATACCGCCTTGGAACAGGACGTCACCGACCATGGCGAACTTGCTGGGCGCATGATGGAAGACGACATGCCCCGGCGTGTGCCCCGGACAGTGATAGACGTCGAGCGTCAGCTCACCGACCTGGACCTGGTCTCCGTTCTCCAGCCAGCGGTCCGGCTCGAAAGTATGTGCCTCCATGTTCCAGCGCGGACCATCGTCGCTGAGCTGGGCGATCCAGAAGCGGTCCTCTTCCTGAGGCCCTTCGATCGGCACGCCCAATTCCCTGGCCAGTTCGCCGGCCATTCCGCAATGATCGAGGTGACCGTGCGTGACCAACACCTTCTCCAGCGTCACGCCGGTCTTTTCCAGCGCCGCCTTGAGCTTGTCGAGGTCGCCACCGGGATCGACCAGCGCCCCGCGCATGGTCGTGGTGCACCACAATAGCGTGCAGTTCTGCTGGAGCGGGGTAACGGGAATGATTCCCACGCGCATCGGCGGTTCGGTCTGGGTCATGGGACGGGAAATGGCGGCCTAACGCCGCGATTGCAACCGTCCTGCCAACACACGGGCGATCTTGCAATGCTTCCAGCGCCGACTAGAGGCGCCCACCTTTCCAGACCACGCGCCCGATCACGTCGATGCTACCGGCCGGACATTCAATCGGGTCATAGACCTTGTTGTCGCTGATGAGCCGCACGGCCCCGCCCGGGCCGCGTTCGATGCGCTTGACGAGGAGGTTGCCCTCGTGCCGCAAGACGTGAATGCCTTCACTGAGGGCCCGCACGGTGCGGTCGACCAGGATCTCGTCGCCGTCCTGCAAGGTAGGCGCCATCGAATCGCCGGCCACGGCAATGGCGCTCAGCGCCTTAGGATCGAGGCCCATGCTGCGCAACCAGCGCGGCGAAAAGCGGATCGTGCCCAGCAATTCCTCCTCTCCGGCAAAGGCTCCGCCGCCGGCCGAGGCATCGACTGCAAGCCTGGGTACGTCGACCCAGTCCTGCAGGCGTTTCGAGGAAATTTCCTTCGGCCGACCCAGCACCGATTCGTCCACGCCGAAGAACCTGGCGAGCTTGCCGCGATCGCCTTCCTCCAGCTTGCGCGGGCTACCCTTGCGAACGAACTGTTGGAGATAACTCGGATTTTTTCCCAGCATTCGCGATAAGGCGGAGAGACTGGCGCCGCGTTTCTCGGCCAGTTCCAGCAGTGCTCCGCGGGGATCGGTCATGTCCATTTTGTAATCCGTAGGTGAAGGAAATTTCCTAGACAAGTAGGATTTCGATTGGAACATACCATGAACACCGCCAACGAATCCAACACGGAAAGGATCAGGATCGATGCTTTTGCGTCAGATCGAACGCTTCCTGCGCCAGACGGACATGCCCTGGACCAAGTTCGGGCGGCTCGCTGCGCAAGATCCGCGCTTCGTGGCCGACTTGCGCAATGGCCGCATTCCCCGCGCCCGCACGGCGGCGCGGGTCGAGCAATTCATGCGAAACTATCAGGAGACCGATCATGCGCTTTGACCCCACTTCCGACCGATCGATGCTCGACGCGCTGCGTGCCCGCACTTCAGGATCAGTCCGGCGCGGCCCCTGGCTCAAACTGCTTTGCGAGGTACTCGCTCTGGCAGGACCGCAAGGCGAACTGCTGCGCCATGGCGAGCGGCCATGGAGTAGCGCAACATTCTCGGGCAGCCGCCACAGTCTTGCGCTTTCGTTTACCGGCGAGCGGGCCATCGACGCCGGAGAGGCGCTGATCGCCGCCCTGCCCGACCATGAATTCGCGATCCCCGGCCATCTCGTCGCAGATGCCACGATCACCGGCGTCGATCACCATAACGGCCCCGAACCGCGCATGACGGTCGAAGCCGAATTTCTCCTGCTCGAGGAGTGCTGATCGAGGCGAGAACCTGTTTCCGGACGCTCAGAGCGCCCGGGACAGATCCTTGATGTCCGTGTTCAGGATGCGATCGTTTTCCGAGTAGTCCACCGGGCAGTCGATGACATGAACGCCTGGGGTATCGCGGCACTGGGCCAGCAGCTCGCTCAAATGCTGCGCGCTTTCGACCCGATACCCCTTGGCCCCGTAGCTTTCGGCATACTTCACGAAATCGGGGTTGTTGTAGGTCAGGCCGAAGTCGGCGAACCCCATGTTCGCCTGCTTCCAGCGAATCATCCCGTAGGCATTGTCGTTGAGGATCAGCACGGTCAGATTGAGGCCGAGTCGAACCGCCGTTTCCAGCTCCTGGCTGTTCATCATGAACCCGCCGTCGCCGCAGATCGCCATGACCTTGCGCTCGGGATAGACCATGGCGCTCGCCATCGCGGAGGGTAGCCCTGCCCCCATCGTCGCCAGCGCATTGTCGAGCAGGACGGTGTTGGGCTTGCAGGCACAGAAGCCGCGGGCGAACCAGATCTTGTAGACGCCGTTGTCGAGGCAGATGATCGCATCGTCGGGCATCGAATCGCGAACCTGCTGCACAAGGTGCGGCGGGAAGATCGGAAAGCGCTCGTCCGCCGCTAGCTTCGCGGTGTGTTCCAGTTCGGCCTTGCGGAAGCCGAGCATGGCGTCGAAGTTCCATTTCGGCGACGGCACAACCGCTTCCTTGATCTGCCACATGGCATTCGCGATGTCGCCGATCACCTCGATGTGCGGGAAGTAGACAGGGTCTACTTCCGCCGTCTTGGTCGATATATGGACAACCACGCGGTCATCGCGCGTGCCGTCGTTGTGCATGAAGAACGGCGGCTTCTCGATCACGTCGTGACCGATGTTGAGGATGCAGTCGGCATCCTCGATGGCGCGATGGACGAAGTCACCGGCCGAAAGCGCGGCGCACCCCAGGAACTTGGGGTGACGCTCATCGATCACGCCCTTGCCGAGCTGGGTAGTGAGGAAGGGGATGCCGGTCTTCTCGACGAATTCGCCCAGCATCTTGCTGGTCATCTTGCGATTCGCACCGGCACCGATCACCAGCAGCGGCTTCTTCGCGTTCTGCAGCGCATCGACGGCCTGGGCGATCGACTTCACGTCGGCTGTCGGGCGGCGGACGATCGAGCGGCGCACGGGACGCGAATCGGTGTGCTCGTCGGCAATGTCCTCGGGCAGTTCGATGTGCGTTGCGCCCGGCTTTTCCTCCTCGGCGATGCGGAAGGCTTCGCGCACCCGGCTCGGGATGTTGTCCGAGGATGCCATCTGGTGCGCGTACTTGGTGATCGGCCCCATCATGGAGACGACGTCCAGAATCTGGAAACGGCCCTGCTTCGATTTCTTGATCGGCTTCTGGCCCGTAATCATCAGCATCGGCATGCCGCCCAGCGTCGCATAGGCCGCCGCGGTGACGAAATTGGTCGCGCCCGGCCCCAGGGTCGAGAGGCACACGCCGGTCTTGCCGGTATGCCGTCCGTAGGTCGCAGCCATGAAACCGGCGCCCTGCTCGTGGCGGGTCAGGATGAGCTTGATTTTTTCAGATCGCGAGAGCGAGTCCAGAAAGTCGAGGTTCTCTTCGCCGGGAACGCCGAAGATGTACTCGACGCCTTCCTCTTCAAGGCACTCGATAAAAACATCCGAAGCCTTGCGCTTGTCGCCCTCTGCCATTTCGCTTTCCCCGTTTCTGATCTTATACAGAGCCGGTATAGAACTATCCGGCCTCGCGTCATGTGCAAATACGCATTCCGGCGCAGCGCGCGCCCTGATGAATTCGCTAGCGACCTCTTTCTTTAAATAGGGCTAAGGCAGCGAAATTAGTTGCGCGCAGGGGACATCGAGGGCGCGCAGGACGCGCCCTTGGGCATTCCGTGCATCAGATGACCGGGCGGCCGAGCGGTTGCCCCGGAAAATCGCGACCAGCAGGCGAAAGCCGGTTTCAGCCGAGCTTCCACTCCCAGCCGAGCGGATCGCCGTCCATCACTTCCACGCCCTTCGCAGCCAGTTCGTCACGCAGGGCATCGGAGGCGGCAAAGTCCTTTGCGGCGCGCGCGTCCTTGCGCGCCGCCAGCGCGGCCTCGATTTCCGTTTCGGAAATAACGGCACTCTTCGGACGCAGGCGCAAGTCGGCGCGGGACGTCCCGAAGAGATCGAGACCGAGCACCGCATCCATCGCTTCCACGACGGCACGCTTGGCCGCGGGATCGACCTTCTTGGCCGCAAGCACGTCTTCCAGCGCCGTCAGCGCGACCGGGGTGTTGAGATCCTCGGACATCGCCTTCTCGAAAGTCTCGACCATCGCGGCGAGTTTGGGGTGCGAAGGCGATCCGGCCTCGACACCAGCAAGGCGCTCGGCAGCCATGATCATGCGCTTGAGGCGGGTGAGCGCGGCGCCAAGGCCGTCCCACGAGAATTCCAGTTCCGAGCGATAATGCGCCTGCAGGCACATCATGCGGTAGGCGAGCGGATGATAGCCCTTGTCGATCAAGAGTTGCAGACGAAGGAATTCGCCCGACGACTTGCTCATCTTGCCCGAGCGCTCGACCAGGAAGTTGTTGTGCATCCACACCCGCGCACCCGAGTTTGCCGGTATGTCGAGCCCGTTGGTGCAGCAGAACGCCTGATTCTGTGCGATTTCGTTGGGGTGATGGATCTCGCGGTGATCGATGCCGCCGGTATGGATGTCGAAGGGAAAGCCCAGCAGCTTGCCCGACATGACAGAGCATTCCAGGTGCCAGCCGGGCGCGCCCGGCCCCCAGGGCGAATCCCACTCCATCTGGCGCTTCTCTCCGACCGGAGTCTTGCGCCAGATCGCGAAGTCTGCGGCATTGCGCTTGCCGTCGACCGCCTCGATGCGGCCTTCGCCCTCTTCCGTCACGGCACGGGCCAGGCGGCCGTAGTCGGCCACGGTGGAAACGTCGAAGTAGAGGCCGCTGTCGATCTCGTAGCAGTGCTTGTCGGCGATCTGCTTCGCGAACTCGATCATCTGCGGCACATATTCCGTCGCCACCGACCACTGGGCGGGCTGACGTATGTTGAGCGCGGCGATGTCGGTCCAATATGCCTCGGTATAGTGGCGTGCGATGTCCCAGATGGACTGCGCCTTCTCGGCGGCCATCTTCTCCATCTTGTCCTCGCCGGCATCGGCATCGTCGGTCAGGTGGCCAACGTCGGTGATGTTGATGACGTGGGTGAGCTTGTAGCCCTTGTGGCTCAGCGTACGCCCGAGGATATCGGCAAAGACATAGGCGCGCATGTTGCCGATATGCGGGTAGTTGTAGACCGTGGGCCCGCATGAATAGACCCGCGCCTCGCCCTCATGGACGGGCTGGAACGGTTCCAACTGGCGGGTCAGGCTGTTGAACAGCGTCAGTGCATGGGCATCGGTCATGGCCGAGGGGCATTAGGCGGCGATGCGTGGCAGTCAAGGTGCATGCAAGGCGCTACGGGATCGAACCAGGCCGACGGAGCGGTACGCGGACATGTCAAAGGCCAAGCCGGGCTAAAAGTCAGCGGCCCGGGCAGTGCGGCCAACGATCGCGGACGGCTCAGGCGTGCGACAACATCAGCAATGCGACGCCCACCGTGATCAGCACGAAGCCGGCCCATTCGCGGGCCGTCAGCCAGCGGCCGGAAAGTTTGCGCGAGACGATGGCGACGATGGGCATTTCGATCAGCGCCAGGGTCCGCACATTGGCCGCCGCGGTGAGTGAGAAAGCAATGAACCATCCGGCGGACGCGAGCGCGCCCAGCGCTCCGCCCATGACCGACAGGCGCCATTCGCGAAGGGATCCGAAGAAGCCGGAGGCATCGCGCAGCACGAACCACCCGGCAAGGACGGACGACTGGATTCCCAGCGATACCACCAGCATCAGGAGGCTGCGCAGCATGAAGCTGCCCTCCGGAACCCCGGCGATCGAGGCGCGAAAGCAGATGGCGGTCAGTCCGAAAAGCGCGCCGCTGGCGACGCCCACCGCGAGCGGCTTCGGCTCGACCAGCTTCGCCCCGCCATCCCCCGGACGCAAGGAGGCGAGAATCACGCCAAACGTCACGATCAGAACCGCCAGCCAGCCGCCCGGTGGCAACCGGTCGCCGATCAGGGCGAAGCCGAGGATAGCAACCGTTACCGGCTCGGTCTTGATGTAGGCATAGGCAACGCCGAAATCGCGCTTCTGCATGACGACGAGCATGAGCGCGGTGGCCACGATCTGGGTCACCGAGCCCAACGCCGACCATGCCAGGGCGCCGGAAGGAATAACGGTCAGCCCTTCCCCGGTCGCGAAACAGAACAACCCCAGGAAGAGAATCGCGACCGGCAGGCCGTAGACGAATCGCACTTGCGTTCCGCCAACCGTCCCGATCCGCATTGCCAGCCGCGACTGCACCGCATTCCGCAGCACCTGTGCCAGCGCGGCTGCAAGGGTGAAGGGCACCCACAGCAATGGCCAATCGGTCATGAAAGGCCCTCCAGCCCCATCGGACGGCGATCAGAAGCCGAGAAAGCGCACCTGTTCGTCAAGCGGTACGCGGTCGCGATCGAACCGGTTGACGGGCGCATCCTCGTCGCGATGGCCGATGGCCAGGCCGCAGAACAGGATGTGCGTCTCGTCCGAAACGCCGATGTGCTCCTTGATCAGGCGCGCAAAGAGCGACATCCACTCCTGCGGGCAGCTGTCCAGCCCCTCTTCGCGCAGCAGCAGCATGATCGACTGGAGCCACATGCCCACATCCGACCACTGCGGCGGGCCCATAAAGCGTTCGAAGTAGCAGACCAGCAGCGCCGGTGCGCCGAAGGAGAAGATATTCGCCCGCGTGAAGGCTTCGCGGGCTTCGGCGTCTTCGCGCTCGATGCCGAGCGCACCGTACATGCTGGCACCGACCTTATGCAGCCGGGCCAGATGGCGCGGCGACTGGTTGGGCTCGGAAAAGCTGTACTCGATCGGGTCCTGCGGCGAGGACGCTAGCATCTTTTCCTGCAGGGCCTTGAGCGGCTCACCGGTCAGCACGGTGGCTTGCCAGGGCTGGAAATTGCAGCCCGAGGGCGTCATGCGCGCCCGGTCCAGCACGCGGCGGATCACCTCGATCCCGACCGGTTCATCACGGAACGCGCGGATCGAGCGGCGGCTGGCGACAGCCTCGGATACTTTCATCATTCTTCCTCGAAAAGGCCGGCGAGCTGTTCGATCATCGTGCCGCCGAGTTGCTCGGCGTCCATGATCGTCACCGCGCGGCGATAATAGCGGGTCACGTCGTGCCCGATGCCGATGGCGACGAGCTGGACCGGCGATTTCGCCTCGATCCACTCGATCACCTTGCGCAAGTGCGCCTCCAGATATCCGGCGCTGTTCACCGAAAGCGTCGAATCGTCGACCGGCGCGCCGTCGGAAATGACCATGAGGATTCGGCGATCCTCGGGCCGCGCGAGCATCCGGTTGTGCGCCCAGAGCAGCGCCTCGCCGTCGATGTTCTCCTTGAGCAGCCCCTCGCGCATCATCAGCCCGAGGTTCTTGCGCGCACGGCGCCACGGCTCATCGGCCTTCTTGTAGATGATGTGGCGCAGGTCGTTGAGGCGGCCCGGGCTTGCGGGCTTGCCGTTCGCCAGCCAGGCCTCGCGGCTCTGACCGCCCTTCCACGCGCGGGTCGTGAAGCCCAGGATCTCCACCTTCACGCCGCAGCGCTCCAGCGTGCGGGCCAGCACGTCGGCGCTGATCGCGGCGATGGAGATGGGCCGTCCGCGCATCGAACCGGAGTTGTCGAGCAGCAGGGTGACAACGGTATCCTTGAACTCGACGTCGCGCTCGACCTTGTAGGACAGCGACTGGCCGGGCGAGACGACCACGCGGGCCAGCCGAGCGGCATCGAGCAGGCCTTCTTCCTGGTCGAAATCCCAGGAGCGGTTCTGCTGGGCCATGAGGCGGCGCTGGAGGCGGTTGGCGAGCCGCGTGACGACGCCCTGCAAGCCCTTGAGCTGCGCATCGAGATAAGCGCGCAGGCGCGTCAGTTCTTCCTCGTCGCACAGCTCCGAAGCGCCGATCACCTCGTCGAAGGCCTCGGTAAAGACCTTGTAGTCGAAGCTGTCGGGAATGTCGGTCCAGGGCCGGTTGGGGCGGACGGGAAGCATGCCTTCCTCGCCGTCCTCGCCTTCCTCGGCCTCCTGCATGTCGTCCGAGGCTTCGCCTTCGGATTCGCTTTCGCCCTCGTCATCCCCCTGGCTGGGCTCGGCGGCCATTTCCGAGGGTTGCTGCTCCTCGCCCGCGTCCGCGCCGTCCTCATCCTGCTCGGTCTCATCGTCGCCGTCGAGATCGTCCGAATCCTCGGGCGGCTGCTCGATTTCCTCGGCACGGGTCAGTTCAAGGTGCTGGAGCATGTCGAGCGAGAGGTTCTGGAAGGCCTGCTGGTCGCCGATCGAATCGGCCAGCGCCTCGATGTCGCCGCCGGCCTTTTCCTCGATCCAGTCGCGGATCATGTCGACGCCCGGCCGCGCGATCTCCGGGATCGGCTGCCCGGTCAGCTTTTCGCGCAGCATCAGCGCCAGCGCCGACTGGAGCGGCACCTGGTCGCGCGATTCGGCGCGGGATATCGGATCGGAAGCGATGCGAGCTTCCAGCGATGCGTCGAGGTTGTCGCGCATCCCGGCATAGCGGTTCGAACCGAGCGCCTCGTAGCGCACCGTCTCCACCGCGTCGTAGCACGCCCGCGCCGAGGGTTCGGCCGGGGCATGGCGCTGGTGCAGCCTGTCGTCGTGGTGACGCACCTTCAGCGCGAAGCTGTCGGCATAGCCGCGGGCCTGCATCGCCGCTCCGCGCGGCAGGTTGCGCCCGGGCATGGGCACCCTGAAGGTTCCCCCCGTCGAGCTGGGCGCATCGGCCGTCCAGTTGACCTCGATCTCCTTTTCATGGGCGATGGCGCGCGATGCGCCGGCCAGAACGGATTTGAAGCGGTCGGCTGGGGTCTCGTCACTCAACGGGAAGGAACCTTAGGAAACAGGGTGGATACTCAGATAGTCTGGCCGGTCTTCGCCCAGTCGGCAAGGAAGCCTTCGATGCCCTTGTCGGTCAGGACGTGCTTGAACAGGCCCTTGATGACGGCAGGCGGCATCGTCGCCACGTCGGCACCGATCTTCGCGCACTGCAGCAGGTGGATCGGATGACGGATCGAGGCGGCGAGGATCTCGGTCTCGAAAGCGTAGTTGTCGTAGATCAGGCGGATGTCCTCGATCAGCGCGATGCCGTCGAGACCGTTATCGTCATGGCGGCCGATGAAGGGCGAGATGAAGCTCGCGCCTGCCTTGGCGGCCAGGAGCGCCTGGTTGGCCGAGAAGCACAGGGTCACGTTGACCATGGTGCCGTCCGAGGTCAGCTTCTTGCAGGTCTTCAGGCCGTCGATCGTCAGCGGCACCTTGATGCACACGTTGTCGGCGATCTTGCGCAGGATTTCGGCCTCGCGCATCATGCCTTCATGGTCGAGAGCGACGACTTCGGCCGAAACCGGACCGTCGACGAGACCGCAGATTTCCTTGGTGACTTCCATGAAGTCACGGCCGGACTTGGCAATCAGCGAAGGGTTGGTGGTGACGCCGTCCAGCAGGCCGGTTTCGGCAAGTTCAGCGATATCGGCAGTGTCGGCGGTGTCGACGAAAAACTTCATGGCGTGTTCCTATCGGCAAGGCAGGGAGCCTCACGGGCGATTCTGGCCCGATACGGCGATTCTGGCGCCGCTATAGGGAAGCTCGCCCCGTGCGGCTAGGCCTACAGGAGCTTGAGCCCGGCAATCAGCACCGGATCGTGGGTCGACTCCGGATTTTCGCGGATTTGCGTTTCTGCCGCCCCAATCTCGTACCAGATCGCATTGTCCGCCTCGAGGGCAAGGGCATGGGCCGCATCGGCAATGTTCACACCGGCCAGAGAGGAAATCGCCTCGCTGAGAAACGGATCGTCGGCAATGCGCATCACCCGGTCGAGTTCGGGAATCATCGCGTTGACCAGCGCCGGGCCCATCTGGTCGCGCAAGTAGGTCGTCGCGCCGGACTTGCCTGCGCGCAGCAGGGCAATGGCATCGGGGATCGAAATGCGGCGGACCGCATCGGCCACCACCGGCGCCGCCTTGCGAGCACCGTCCTCCGCCAGATTGTTGAGCTGGTGCTGCAGCTTTTCGCGGAACAGGTTGCTGCGCAGGATGCCCGAGAGCAGCGTCCCGGTCTTGCCGAACAGCACCGGCATGTCGATCCGCGCCACGGCGCTGTCCCAAAAGCCGTCCGGCTGGGTCAGCCGGGCGAATGCCTGGCGGGTAGATGCCTCGAGCAGCCGACGCACCACTTCGACATAGCTGGGCGGGCCGAGCGAGGCACACCCCGGCAAGGTCAGCGCAGCGCCTGCTAGGATGCCACCCAATATAGCGCGGCGCCCGGTTACGATCGACTGCAGTTCACCCCCGATTTCATTCGATCCCCAATTCACAGTCGCATGCTCCTTCACCTTCGCGGCACCGGATGCCTATATGCCCCGGAAAATGAACCGTGTCCGACTCCTTGTCTTCAACGCCGCGCTGGGCGTCCTCGACTATCGCGTTCCCGAAGGGATGACCGTGGAGCCCGGCTCCGTGGTCGTAGGTCCGCTCGGTCCGCGGCAGGTACTCGGCATAGTCTGGGAACCGGAACGCCTGACCGCACAGGAAGTGCCCGAGGCCAAGCTGCGCCCGCTTCTGGAAGTGCTGCCGGTACCGCCCCTGCCCGCCCGGCTGCGCCGCCTGATCGAGTGGACGGCCGACTACTACTGTGCGCAGCTCTCATCCGTCGCCCGCATGGCGCTGGGCAGCAGCGCGGCGCTGCGCGGCGGCGGAACGACGACCGAATATCGCCTGACCGGGGAGGAGCCGGCTCGCCTGACACCCCAGCGTGCAGCAGCGCTCGATGCTTTGCAGGGCGAACAGGCATCGATCCGCGAGCTGGCAGAGCTGGCCAGCGTATCCGAGGGCGTCCTGCGCGGCATGGTGGGCGCAGGTCTGCTGGAACCGGTAACCGTGGATCTCGACAGGCCCTATCCCCCGGCCCGGCCCGATTTCGATCAGCCGAAACTCAGCGAAGGCCAGCGCAAGGCCGCCGACACTTTCGTGGACGCGGTGAAGGCCCGCAAGTTCGCCCCGTTCCTGCTCGACGGCGTGACCGGCTCGGGCAAGACCGAAACCTATTTCGAAGCCGTGGCCGAGGCGATCCGCGAAGGCCGGCAGATCCTCGTGCTCCTGCCCGAGATCGCCCTGACCGAGAACTTTCTGCGCCGCTTCGAGCAGCGCTTCGGGGTCTCGCCCGTGCAGTGGCACTCCTCGCTGAAGGCCAGCGAACGCCGCCGTGCGTGGCGCGCGATAGCCTTCGGGGATGCCCAGGTCGTGGTCGGAGCGCGCTCGGCCCTGTTCCTGCCTTACCCAAAGCTCGGGCTGATCGTCGTCGACGAGGCCCATGAGGTTTCCTTCAAGCAGGACGACGGCGTGCGCTACAATGCCCGCGACGTCGCCGTGATCCGCGCCAAGTTCGAGCAGATTCCGGTCATTCTCGCCAGCGCGACACCCGCGCTCGAATCGATGCAGCTTGCCGAGGCGGGGGTCTATCGCAAGATCGAGCTGCCCGACCGCTTCGGCGGTGCAACGCTGCCGCAGATCAACATTCTCGACTTGCGCCACGAGCCGCCCGAGCGCGGCCGCTGGCTCGCTCCGCGCCTCGTCGATGAAATGAAGGAGCGGCTGGCGCGCGGCGAACAGTCGTTGCTGTTCCTCAATCGGCGCGGCTATGCCCCGCTCACCTTGTGCCGCAACTGCGGCTACCGCTTCCAGTGCCCAAACTGCACCGCCTGGCTGGTCGAGCACCGCTTCTCGCAGCGCCTCGCCTGCCATCACTGCGGACACGAGACGCCGGTACCCGAGGCCTGTCCCGATTGCGGGACCGCGGACTGCCTCGTCGCGTGCGGGCCGGGCGTCGAGCGCATTGCCGATGAGGTCGCCGAGATCCTGCCCGAGGCCCGCACCGCGCTGGTCACTTCGGACACGATGAACAATCCCGAGGCCATCGCCGAATTCGTGGCCATGGCCGAGGGGCGCGCGATCGACGTGATCATCGGCACGCAGCTTGTCACCAAGGGCTATCACTTTCCCGAACTGACGCTGGTCGGCGTCGTCGATGCCGATCTGGGCCTAGAAGGCGGGGACTTGCGCGCGGCGGAGCGGACCTACCAGCAGGTCGCACAAGTCGCCGGGCGCGCAGGGCGCGGCGAGAAGCCTGGCGAAGTGCTGATCCAGACCCGCCATCCGGAGGCCTCGGTGATCGCCGCGCTGGCCGCGGGAGACCGCGACGCCTTCTACGCTGCGGAAACCGAAGCGCGCCGCGATGCGGGCGCGCCGCCGTTCGGGCGCTGGGCCGCCATCATCGTTTCGTCGGAAGATCTTTCAGAAGCGCAGTCCGCCGCCCGTGCCATCGGCGGCACCGCGCCCGACCACCCGGACATGCTCGTCCTCGGCCCCGCACCTGCCCCGCTTTCGCTGCTGCGCGGACGCCACCGCTTCCGCCTTCTCATCAACGCGCGGCGCTCGGCCGAACTGCAGCGCTACTTGCGCGAATGGCTCGATCCGCTGGAATTCCCGCGCGGCGTGCGGGTCCATATCGACATCGACCCCTACAGCTTCGTGTGAGCTAGCCCTGGCCCTGCGCATCGTGCTCGCGCTTGAGCAGTTCGCGCTTGATCGCCTCGCCATAGGCATATCCGCCCAGTGAACCGTCGGAGCGTATCACCCGGTGGCAGGGAATGAGCACCGCCACATTGTTCGCGCCATTGGCGGAGCCAGCCGCGCGCACTGCCCCGGGCTTGCCGATGGCCGCCGCGATCTGCGCATATGTGCGCGTCTCACCCACAGGTATGCGCTGCAGTTCCCGCCAGACCGCCTCCTGAAAGGCAGTGCCCTGCACGTCGATGGGAATGCTGCGGGAATCGCCGGGCTGCTCGACGGCCGCGACGACCTCGCGCAGCAGTGCGGCAAATTCCTTGCCGCCTTCCACCAGCATGGCATTCGGGAACCGCGCGGCCAGATCCCCGCGCCCTTCAGCGAAGGACAGGCGGCACACGCCCTTGGCTGTTGCGGCAACCAGCATCTCGCCAAGGCTTGTGGGAACAACCGCCCAGCGGATCGTAACGCCCTTGCCCCCATCACGCCATGCCGACGGACTCATGCCCAGCTTTCCCTCACTGGCTTCGTAGAATCGCGAGGACGCTCCGAAGCCTGCCTCGTAGATGGCCTGCGTCACATTCGCGCCATCGCTCATCGCATCGCCAGCCCTGCGCAGCTTCAGTGCGCGGGCGTAGGCTGCCGGCGACAAGCCGACCGCGCGCTTGAACAGGCGCTGGAAATGGGTCGAGCTATATCCGGTCAGATTTGCAAGCTCCTCAAGAGAGGGCGCCTGATCCGACTCCTTGATTCGGCCGATCGCTACCCGTACCGCCTCTTCATCGCGCGAGACTTCTGCGGGCCGACAGCGCAGGCAGGGGCGAAGTCCAGCCGCCTCGGCCGATCGAGGCCCCTCGAAGAAACGCACATTCTCCCTGCGGGGGTGGCGCGCCGAACACGACGGGCGACAATAGATTCCGGTCGAGAGAACACCGGTCACGAAGCGCCCGTCGAACTTGCGGTCGCGCTCGATCACCGCCTGCCAGGCACGCTCCTCGTCCAGTCCGGCTTCGACAAGAGTCACTGATCCGCTCCATGGCGCTCGATGCGCGCTGCGAAACAACCATAGGCGGCATTGTGCGCATGGATGCAAGCCACCTCGCCATTGGCGAAGAGACGATCGATCCCCTCCTCCACCGATCCCGGAGCGGCGAGCAGGGCATCGACCATAAGACCGCCCTTCGCGAATCCCCTCAGCGAAAGATGCCGTCCAGCGAAGACCGGAGGCAGGCAATCGACATAGGGCGTGGGCTCCTCCGCAAGCTCGCGAACGAATATCGCATGAGCGCTTCGATAGGGATTATCCACCGGATGACTTACATAATTGAGCAGGAGCAGACTTTCGCCCTTGTCGGCATCGCGCAGACTGACCCGGCAAGGAAACCCCCGGTCCTTGTCCGCAACCACGCGCAAAGCCCCTATCTGCGCCAATTCCCGTGCGTTCATGGCGAAATAAGGAGCGAAAGCGGATTTAGGCAGACCTTTGATTCGGTACTTCATGGCGGGCAACTCCACGGCTGTTTGCGCCATAATTACGCGCTTGCAGAACCGCCGCTTCCCGCGCATTGCTTTTAAACCGCTTTTCGCAGCATTGTCTTCGAGTACCTTCGGGTGCCTTGCATCATGACAATATCGTCGCTATGCGCGCCCCGTCTGCGGGCCGGGGGGTGCGTTACTTGCGCATGTCCGTAACAGTGCCCCAGCCCACCCGATGTAAGGAAAGAACACGCGTGGAGAATTCCGGCGGCATAAAAGCCAGCTTGCAAGGGCGCTACGCTTCGGCGCTATTCGAACTTGCCAGCGAGAACGGCACCGTTACGGCGGTTGAGTCCGACCTTGAGAAAGTCGGTCAGGCGATCGGCGAGAGCGCTGACTTCGCAGCACTGATTCGCAACCCGCAGGTCAGCCGTGAGGCAGCCGGCAAGGTTGTCGATGCCGTCGGCGGCGTCCTGGGCCTTTCGGACCTCACCAAGAATTTCCTGGGCGTGCTTGCGGCCAACCGCCGCCTGTCTGCCCTGCCCGAGATCATTCGCGCCTTCGCCGCGATCGCAGCCGCCCAGCGCGGCGAAGCGACCGCCGACATCACTTCCGCTCACGCGCTGACCGACGATCAGGTCGAACAGCTGCGCCAGAAGCTGGAAGTTCGCGAAGGCCGCAAGGTCAAGGTCAAGACGAGCGTCGATCCCGACCTGCTCGGCGGCCTTGTCGTCACCATCGGCTCCAAGCGCATCGACAGCTCGATCCGCACTCGTCTCAATTCGCTCGCCCAGGCCATGAAGGGCTAAGAAAGGCAGAACAATGGATATCCGCGCAGCAGAAATCTCGAAGGTCATCAAGGACCAGATCGCCAGCTTCGGCACCGAAGCCCAGGTTTCCGAAGTCGGCTCGGTTCTGTCGGTCGGTGACGGCATCGCCCGCATTCACGGCCTCGACAAGGTCCAGGCCGGCGAAATGGTCGAGTTCGCCAACGGCGTGCAGGGCATGGCGCTCAACCTCGAAGCCGACAACGTCGGCGTCGTGATCTTCGGCTCGGACGCCGAGATCAAGGAAGGCGACACCGTCAAGCGCACGAACACCATCGTCGACGTTCCCGTCGGCAAGGGCCTGCTCGGCCGCGTGGTCGACGCCCTGGGCAACCCGATCGACGGCAAGGGCCCGATCGAGGCCACCGAGCGCCGCCTCGTCGAGACCAAGGCTCCGGGCATCATCCCGCGCAAGTCGGTGCACGAGCCCGTGCAGACCGGCCTCAAGGCCATCGACGCCCTCGTTCCCGTCGGCCGCGGCCAGCGCGAGCTGATCATCGGTGACCGCCAGACCGGCAAGACCGCCGTCGCCATCGACACCTTCATCAACCAGAAGG
This sequence comes from Novosphingobium sp. PP1Y, assembly GCF_000253255.1. Lineage (NCBI taxonomy): Bacteria > Pseudomonadati > Pseudomonadota > Alphaproteobacteria > Sphingomonadales > Sphingomonadaceae > Novosphingobium > Novosphingobium sp. PP1Y. The sequence goes on from NC_015580.1 coordinate 2,926,940, forward strand.
ACGCCAATGCTGGCGACGACGAGAGCAAGAAGCTCTACTGCATCTACGTCGCCGTCGGCCAGAAGCGTTCGACCGTCGCGCAGATCGTGCGTCAGCTCGAAGAAAACGGCGCGATGGAATACTCCATCGTCATCGCCGCGACCGCTTCGGAGCCCGCTCCGCTGCAGTACCTCGCGCCCTACACCGGCGCCGCGATGGGTGAATTCTTCCGCGACAACGGCATGCACGCCGTCATCGTGTACGACGACCTTTCCAAGCAGGCCGTCGCCTACCGTCAGATGTCGCTGCTGCTCCGCCGCCCGCCGGGCCGCGAAGCCTACCCCGGCGACGTTTTCTACCTGCACAGCCGCCTCCTCGAGCGCGCTGCAAAGATGAACGACGACAACGGCGCCGGCTCGCTGACCGCCCTGCCGATCATCGAAACCCAGGCAGGCGACGTCTCGGCCTACATTCCGACCAACGTGATCTCGATCACCGACGGCCAGATCTTCCTTGAAACCGGCCTGTTCTACCAGGGCATCCGTCCGGCCATCAACGTCGGTCTGTCGGTCAGCCGCGTCGGCGGTTCGGCCCAGACCAAGGCGATGAAGAAGGTCGCCGGCTCGATCAAGCTCGAGCTCGCTCAGTACCGCGAAATGGCTGCCTTCGCCCAGTTCGGTTCGGACCTCGACGCTTCGACCCAGAAGCTGCTCAACCGCGGTGCGCGCCTGACCGAACTGCTCAAGCAGAAGCAGTTCTCGCCGCTGGCCTTCGAAGAACAGACCGTGTCGATTTTCGCCGGCACCAACGGCTACCTCGACGCCCTCCCGGTCTCCAAGGTCACCGAGTACGAAGCCGAAATGCTCAGCTTCATGCACGAGAAGCACGCCGACGTTCTCGAGCTGATCCGCTCGACCAAGGACTTCGGCGACGAAGCGAAGGCGAAGACCAAGGCTGCGCTCGACGCGTTCGCCAAGCAGTTCGCCTGAGATTGACCTGACCTTCCGTTCCGGTTCGCCAATCCGGCAGCCGGGGCGGAAAAAGGAGAGAAACGAGTGGCTTCGCTCAAGGAACTCAAAGGCCGCATCAACTCGGTCAAATCGACCCAGAAGATCACCAAGGCCAAGCAGATGGTCGCCGCGGCCAAGCTGCGCAAGGCGCAGGCGGCGGCCGAGTCCGCACGTCCCTACGCTTCGCGCCTCGCCGAGGTGATGGGCTCGCTCGCCGGCAAGATCACGGTCAGCGACAACAGCCCCAAGCTGCTCGCCGGTACCGGCAGCGACCAGGTCCACCTGCTCGTCGTGGCGAACTCCGACAAGGGCCTGTGCGGCGCGTTCAACGCGAACATCGTCAAGGCGGCCCGCGTCAAGGCGCAGGAACTGGAAGCGCAGGGCAAGACCGTGCTGTTCTACCTCGTCGGCCGCAAGGGTCGCGCGGTGATCAAGCGCGAGTACCCCAAGCAGATCGCCAAGATGTTCGACACCACCGACGTGCGCGATCCGGGCTTCAACGAGGCCGAAAAGGTCGCGAACGAACTCGTCGCCATGTACGAGGACGGTCAGTTCGACATCGCGCACCTGTTCTATTCGAAGTTCCGCTCGGCGCTCGTCCAGGAGCCGACCAGCCAGCAGATCATTCCTGTCCCTGCCCCCAAGGCGGCGGTGGCCGAGAGCGATGCCGTGGTCGAGTACGAGCCTGACGAGGAAGACATCCTCGCTGCCCTGCTGCCGCGCTATCTGCGCACGCAGATCTTCGGCGCGCTGCTTGAGAACGCCGCTTCCGAACAGGGTGCGTCCATGACCGCCATGGACAACGCGACCCGCAACGCTGGCGACTTGATCAACAAGCTTACCATCCAGTACAACCGCAGCCGCCAGGCCGCGATTACCACCGAACTCGTCGAAATCATCGCGGGCGCGGAAGCGCTCTAAGACATCGCAGGCAAGGAAACCAAAATGGCCACCGCACCCGTGCTCAACCAGACCACTACCGGCAAGATCAGCCAGGTCATCGGCGCTGTCGTCGACGTGACCTTCGAAGGCGAGCTGCCCGCTATTCTCTCCGCGCTCGAGACCGACAACAACGGTCGCAAGCTCGTGCTCGAAGTTGCCCAGCACCTCGGCGAGAACACTGTCCGCACCATCGCCATGGACGGCACCGACGGCCTCACCCGCGGCCAGGACGTCGTCAGCACCGGCGCCCAGATCTCGGTCCCCGTGGGCCCCAAGACCCTCGGCCGCATCATGAACGTCGTCGGCGAGCCGATCGACGAGCGCGGCCCGATCGGCGCCGAGCAGACTGCTCCGATCCACGCCAAGGCTCCGGAATTCGTCGACCAGTCGACCGAAGCCGCGATCCTCGTCACCGGCATCAAGGTCATCGACCTTCTCGCCCCTTACGCAAAGGGCGGCAAGATCGGCCTGTTCGGCGGCGCCGGCGTGGGCAAGACGGTTCTCATCCAGGAACTGATCAACAACATCGCCAAGGGCCACGGCGGCGTCTCGGTCTTCGCGGGCGTCGGTGAACGTACCCGTGAAGGTAACGACCTCTACCACGAGTTCCTCGACGCCGGCGTTATCGCCAAGGACGCCGAAGGCAACGCCACTTCGGACGGTTCGAAGGTGGCCCTCGTGTTCGGTCAGATGAACGAGCCCCCGGGTGCCCGCGCGCGCGTCGCTCTCTCGGGCCTGACCATGGCCGAGTACTTCCGCGACCAGGAAGGCCAGGACGTTCTGTTCTTCGTCGACAACATCTTCCGCTTCACCCAGGCGGGTTCGGAAGTGTCGGCCCTGCTCGGCCGTATTCCTTCGGCCGTGGGCTATCAGCCGACCCTGGCAACCGACATGGGCGCCCTGCAGGAACGCATCACCTCGACCACCAAGGGTTCGATCACCTCGGTCCAGGCCATCTACGTTCCCGCGGACGACCTCACCGACCCGGCGCCGGCCACCTCGTTCGCGCACCTTGACGCAACGACCACGCTGAACCGCGCCATTTCGGAACTGGGCATCTACCCGGCCGTCGACCCGCTCGACTCGACCTCGCGCGTGCTTGAGCCCCGCGTTGTCGGCCAGGAGCACTACGAGACTGCCCGCAAGGTTCAGGAGACCCTGCAGAAGTACAAGTCGCTTCAGGACATCATCGCCATTCTCGGCATGGACGAGCTTTCGGAAGAGGACAAGCTGACCGTCGCCCGCGCGCGCAAGATCCAGCGCTTCCTTTCGCAGCCGTTCCACGTGGCCGAAGTCTTCACCGGCATCCCGGGCAAGTTCGTCCAGCTGGAAGACACCATCAAGTCGTTCAAGGCCGTCGTCGACGGTGAGTACGACCACCTGCCGGAAGCGGCCTTCTACATGGTCGGCGGCATCGAAGAGGCCGTTGCCAAGGCCAAGAAGCTGGCTGAGGACGCGTAAGTCTCATGGCTCTGCACTTCGAACTCGTTACGCCGGCGAAGCTCGTCCGCTCGGAGGACGTCCACATGGTGGTCGTCCCCGGCACGGAAGGCGAGTTCGGCGTGCTGGCGGGCCATGCGCCCTTCATGTCGACGGTCGCCGACGGCGCCCTCAAGGTCTACCGGACCGAGAACGGCGCTCCGGAAGAGATCATCATTACCGGCGGCTTCGCTGAAGTCGGCGATGCGGGCCTGACGGTTCTCGCCGAACACGTCGAAGGCTGATCTCTGCAGCCAGAAACGCCAAAAAGGGGCGTCGCCGGACATCGGCGGCGCCCCTTTTTCGTTGAGTTGCGAGCTGGCGCAGCCCGTCAGCGCTTGTGGGCGGTCGGCGCGTGAAAGTCCGGAGGCTTGCGCTCCACCCACGCGACGAACCTCGCTATCGCGGGAGACGATCGAAGCGCCTCACCATCGTGCCCATGGCGGGCGAGTTCGGCATTGCTGAAGGTTGCGTGGATTGTGCGGTGGCAGATCGGATGAACCGGCACGGTCTCCCTGCCGCCGCGGCTCCTGGGCACCGGATGGTGCCATTCCACGCGCCGTCCCAGAGGGCGAGCACACAGCCAGCACTGAAGCGGATCCGAAGCCATCAAGGTCAGTCTAATGCTCAACCTCCCTTCGTGCCAAGGGCAGGATCGGGCCTGACCACGGTTACGCGCGGGCGCGCAATCGATTTGCGAACCATTAGGAAGTTATCAAAGTTTCAACCTTAATCTTCGAACCCATCGCAAGGGATTAGGCCCGCAACAATGATGCGGGCGCTGGCAGGGTTGGAAGTTTCATGAGCGCATTCGGGCGGCGGAACGGTATTGGTGGCATGGGCCAGGGAGCCCGTCCTGCCTTCGGCGTGGCCAAGCCCATCAAGGGCGGTTCGGCAGCGGAAAAGGCCCCTCCTCCGGCACCTGGTGGTGCGCCCGTGCCGGGCGGCGACCAGTTTCCTCCACTGCCGGGTGCGGGCCCCTCGGTCCCGCCGATGCGCGAGGATGCGATGTCGCGGCTCGCCGACCGCGCCAATGCCGTCCACGAACAGGTCGAGCAGAACGGATTCGAAGCCTCGATCCACAAGATCAAGGAACAGGTCCTTCCGCGCCTGCTCGAGCGCGTCGATCCAGAGGCGGCAGCGACGCTGACCAAGGACGAGCTGTCGGAAGAATTCCGCCCGATCATCATCGAAGTGCTCGCCGAACTGAAGATCACCTTCAACCGCCGCGAGCAGTTCGCGCTGGAAAAGGTTCTGATCGACGAGCTGCTCGGCTTCGGTCCGCTCGAAGAACTGCTGAACGACCCCGACGTCTCGGACATCATGGTCAACGGTCCGAACCAGACCTACATCGAAAAGAAGGGCAAGCTGCAGCTTGCGCAGACCAAGTTCCGCGACGAGCAGCACCTGTTCCAGATCGCCCAGCGCATCGTCAACCAGGTCGGCCGCCGCGTCGACCAGACCACGCCGCTGGCCGACGCCCGCCTCAAGGACGGCAGCCGCGTCAACGTCATCGTGCCGCCGCTCTCGCTGCGGGGCACCGCCATCTCGATCCGCAAGTTCTCCGAGAAGCCGATCACCATCGACATGCTCAAGGACTTCGGTTCGATGAGCGAGAAGATGGCGACCGCCCTCAAGATCGCCGGCGCCTGCCGGATGAATGTGGTCATCTCGGGCGGCACCGGCTCGGGCAAGACGACGATGCTCAACGCGCTGTCAAAGATGATCGATCCGGGCGAACGCGTTCTGACCATCGAGGACGCGGCCGAGCTTCGCCTGCAGCAGCCTCACTGGCTGCCGCTCGAAACCCGCCCGCCGAACCTGGAAGGCCAGGGCGCAATCACCATCGGCGATCTGGTCAAGAACGCCCTGCGTATGCGACCTGACCGCATCATCCTGGGCGAAATTCGCGGCGCCGAGTGTTTCGACCTGCTCGCCGCCATGAACACCGGCCACGACGGCTCGATGTGTACCCTCCACGCGAACTCTCCGCGCGAATGCCTTGGCCGTATGGAAAACATGATCCTGATGGGCGACATCAAGATCCCCAAGGAAGCCATCAGCCGCCAGATCGCCGAATCAGTCGACCTGATCGTGCAGGTGAAGCGCCTGCGCGACGGTTCGCGCCGCACCACCAACATCACCGAAGTGATCGGCATGGAAGGCGACGTCATCGTCACCCAGGAACTCTTCAAGTTCGAATACCTCGACGAAACCGAGGACGGCAAGATCCTGGGCGAGTTCCGCGCATCCGGCCTGCGCCCCTATACGCTGGAAAAGGCGCGCCAGTTCGGCTTTGACCAGGCCTATCTGGAAGCCTGTCTCTGACAAGCCGAACGCAAGTTGGACGTATCGATGCGGCCTCGCTCTGACGCAGAGCGGGGCCGTTTCACTTGGGCCTAGTTCCCGCCGAGCAATGCCCTTCCTGAAATTCCGAGAAGCAGCACGGCGGCCAGCAACGACCAGAAGAAGATCGTGGTCCACGGCATGAAGCCCACACGGTCGAGATTGCGCCGCTTCATCCGTCGCCGGTCGCCGATCCATGCGACGGCGGCGATGATTGCGGCAACTGCGCCCGCAGTTGCAAGGAAACGCAACGAATCATTCATGGACTGCCCTTGCCTTGATCCGGCCGCCAGTTAAAGCGATGATCCGTGCACCACGCTGAACATCCCCTATTGGCCATCGGGCTGCGCGTTGGCGCCATGGTCATGCTCTCGACGATGTTCATGCTTGTGAAGTACGCTGGCCAGCACGGCGTCTCCATGCCCGAATTGATTTTCTGGCGCCAGGCCATGAGCGTACCCATCCTGTTCACGTGGCTGCTTGCAACCGACCGCATCGGCCTGCTCGCGACCCGGCGCATCAAGGCCCATGCGGGCCGCGCCGTTGTCGGCACCGTAGGACTGGTCTGCAATGTCGGCGCGGCGGTGCTGCTGCCGCTGCCGATCGCGACCACGCTGGGCTTCACCGCCCCCCTGTTCGCAGTGCTGATCACCGCCCTCGTCCTGCACCAGACTGTGGGCAAGTGGCGCTGGACTGCGGTGGCTCTGGGATTTGCAGGGGTGCTCATCATCGCCCAGCCCGGCCAGAGCGACATACCCTTGCTCGGCCTGCTTTTCGGGATCGGGGCGGGCATCATCGTCGCCACCGTCAGCTTCCAGATCCGCGATCTGGCGCGTACCGATGCACCGATTGCCTGCGTCTTCTGGTTCTCATTGTTCGGCGCGCTGTTCACCGCCATTCTCTTGCCCTTCTTCGCGCAGCCGCATGAACCGCACATCTGGCTGCTGCTCGTCGCGATCGGAGCCAGCGGCACGCTGGCGCAGTTCCTGATCGCGGCATCGCTGCGCGTCGGGCAGGTCGCGACTGTCGTGGTGATGGACTACACCTCGCTCATCTGGTCCACGGCCTGGGGCTGGCTGGTCTTCTCGGACCTGCCGCCGGCCATGACCTGGCTGGGCGCCCCGATCATCATCACCGCAGGGCTCATCATCACCTGGCGCGAGCACTTCCTTGCGCGCAACATCTCTCCCACTTCGGCTCTCGACGAAGGGTCCATCGAAGAAGCATCGCCAAGGTCCCGGGGAACATGAGCGCTCGCCGGGAGTTCCCTTGATCAACCCGGGCCCGGGATTGCTTGAAAGCTGAAAGGGAAATACCGATGGTCAAGAAACTCGTTCTCGCTCTCGCCGCTAGCGGCATCCTGTTCACCGCCACTGCCTGCAACACCGTGAAGGGTGCCGGCCGGGACATCGAATCGGTCGGTCAGGCCGGCGACGAAGCGATCAACTGACACCTGCTGCCTGACACATTGGCAGACCCGCCCGCAAGTCGAGCGGCTCTGCCCTTGTGTTCACGATCACACGCGAGATCTTCCTTTCCGCTGCAGTACTGCCTAAATCCTGATTCAGCGGGTTCCGGATGAACGGAAAGCACGCCCGCTCAACAGGAAACAGAAATGATCAGGAAGCTCGTACTTACCCTTCTGGCTGGCACTGTCGTCCTTGGTGCAGCGGCCTGCAACACGGTTCGCGGTGTGGGCCAGGATCTGGAATCGGCCGCAAATACGGTCGACAAGGCAACTTAAGGCCTCAGGCCTCGACCGTCGCCTCCGGCGCGACGACGGCAGTCCCCCGTCCTGGCCTGCGGCTCCAAAGCGAGGCCAGGAAACTGCCGATCAGAACATGCAGGACGGCCGAAATGGCCGCCGGAACAGGTGCAAGCGCGGCTTGCATGGGATTGGCGAACTGGCGCGTAAAGGCAGGTGTCGATGCCAGGCTCGCGCCCAGCCCGCTGTTCTGCATTCCCACCTCGACACTGATGGTTCGTGCAGAGGATTCGTGGAGGCCCAGCAACCTGCTCAAGCCGTAACCGAGGCCGAACCCGGCCGCGTGCAGCGCAAAGACCGCTGCCAGCAGCACATTCGCATGGGATTCGATGAGCGACTTCGATCTGGCGATGATGGCGGCGACGATCAGAACGACGAAGAGCACCGAAATGACCGGTGACACCGCGCTGGCCGCTTTCGTCACACGCGGAAAATAGCGGTTCATCAGGACGCCGACGATCACCGGCAGGAGCACCACCGTCATCATACCCCGGAACAGGTTCCAGCGGTCGATCTCGATGAAGACCCCGGCCAGCCAACCCGTCAGCAACGGCGTCATGGCGATCGCTACAAGGGTCGACACCATCGTCATCGTGACCGACAGGGCGACATTGGCGCGAGCGAGGTAACATACGACATTGGATGCCGTGCCACCGGGGCAGCAGGCCACAAGGATCAGCCCCACGGCAGGCCCCGCCTCCAATCCGAAAGCCCAGGCGATGGCGAAGCCGGCGAGCGGCATGATCGTGAATTGCAGGACGACCCCCGCAAGCACCTGCGAGGGCATTGCCAGGACCCTGCGGAAGTCATCGAAGCTCAGGGTAATACCCATGCCCAGCATGATCACGCCGAGCATGACGCTGATCAGCGGCTGTCCGAAGGGCGCAAATCGCCCGTCGGCAACCCAGATGAAGTGATCGGGCACGAACCACGCCCAGGTTACGCCCAGCACGGTCCACAAGGCGAAAAGCCTCGTCACCCGATCCATCATCTCTTCACTCCCCCCGTCGGGCGGGTCAGCTCCCGCCAATCTCGCTCAGCGAGGGCTGTCCCGGCTCACCCGGTGCACCCTGCCACGCGAGGACGGGCTTACGCGCTGCCTGTGTCTCGTCAAGACGGCGACGGGGTGCGAAATGCGGTGCGGAGTGCAGGCTTTCATCGCCCGCCTTCGCCCGCTTAGCCAGACTGCGCAGTGAACCGATGAACCGGTCGAGACCGGCCTTGCTCTCGGTTTCGGTGGGCTCGACCAGCATCGCGCCCCTGACCACCAGCGGGAAGTAGACCGTCATCGGGTGGAATCCCTCGTCGATCAGGCCCTTGGCGATGTCCAGCGTCGAGAAGCCATCGGCAAGCCCCGCATCGCTGAACAGCGCCTCGTGCATGCACGGGCCGCTCTTGGCGAATGGTGCAGGCAGCAGGTCCTCGCACGAACGCAGGACGTAATTGGCATTGAGCACCGCATCCTCGGCAACCTGGCGCAGGCCGTCGGCGCCGTGGCTGAGGATGTAGGTCAGCGCGCGCGTGAACATGCCCATCTGGCCGTGGAAGGCGACCATGCGCCCGAATGCGCGGCTATGGCCCTCGCCCCGGTTTTCTTCCTCAACGAGGTGGATGCCCCCGTCAGGACCGCGGGTTACGAACGGCAGCGGCGCGAAGGGCGCCAGCGCCGCGGACAGAACCACCGGACCGGCACCCGGACCGCCGCCGCCGTGCGGGGTTGAGAAGGTCTTGTGCAGGTTGATGTGCATGGCATCGACGCCGAGGTCGCCCGGGCGCACCTTGCCGACGATCGCGTTGAAGTTCGCACCATCGCAATAGACGTATCCGCCCGCCTCGTGGACGGCATCGGCAATCGCCTTCATGTCGGGCTCGAACAGGCCGCAGGTGTTCGGGTTGGTGATCATCACCCCAGCGACGTTGGGCCCGAGCTTCGCCTTGAGCGCCTCAAGATCGACGCGCCCCGCGGGCGTTGCCGGGATCGACTGCACCTTGAAGCCGGCGAAAGCCGCCGTCGCCGGGTTCGTGCCGTGGGCGCTTTCCGGAACGAGCACGATGTCGCGCTTCTCGCCGCGCGCATCGAGCGCGGCGCGAATGCACAGCAGGCCGCACAGCTCGCCATGCGCCCCGGCCTTGGGGCTCATCGCCACCGAGGCCATGCCGGTCAGCGTGATGAGCCAGTCGGCAAGCTGCTCGATCACTTCGAGCGCACCTTCGACCGACTTCTGCGGCTGCAGCGGGTGAACGTCAGCAAAGCCCGGCAGGCGTGCCATCTTCTCGTTGAGACGCGGGTTGTGCTTCATCGTGCACGACCCGAGCGGGAACGGCCCCAGGTCGATGGCGTAGTTCTGGCGCGACAGGCGCGTGTAGTGACGCACCGTTTCCGGCTCCGTCAGGCCCGGCAGGTCCGGCGCGGCCTTGCGCAGGAACTTCGACAGTCCCGCCGCGGGCGCGCGCTCGGGCGTGTCGATATCGACGCCGCACTTGCCTTCCGCGCCCAGTTCGAAGCTCAGTGGTTCCTCGAGCATCAGCCCGTAATCGCCGCTGGAGGTTACGAATTTCTCCGAGGCTTCACCCGCCCCGCCCATGGTCGGACGCCAGCCCGCCGCATTCACGCCGCTCATGCCGGCACTCCTTCCAGGACAGCCGCCAGTTCGGTGGCAAGCGTCTCGATATCGTCGTCGGTGGTCGTCTCGGTCGCCGCGACCAGCAAGCCCTTGTGCAGGTCTTCCTGCGCGGGGAACAGGCGGCCGAGCGAAACGCCGCCAAGCACCTTGCGGTCGGCCAGTTCGCGCACCACTTCGCGCGCATCGCCGGGCAGTACCAGCGTGACCTCGTTGAAATAGGCATCGTTGAGCAGCGAGACGCCGGGGATCTGCGTCAGGCGCTCCACCACCGCCTGCGTGCGGTCATGGTTCACTGCTGCCAGCTGGGCCAGGCCATTCCCACCCAGCAGGGTCAGGTGAATACTGAAGGCCAGGGCGCAAAGCCCGGAATTCGTGCAGATATTGCTTGTCGCCTTCTCCCGGCGAATGTGCTGCTCGCGGGTTGAGAGCGTCAGCACAAAGCCGCGCTTGCCCTCGGCATCGACGGTCTCGCCACAAAGACGGCCCGGCATCTGTCGCACGAATTTCTCGCGGCAGCCGAACAGGCCGAGGTAAGGCCCGCCGAACTGCAAGCCGACGCCCAGCGACTGGCCTTCGCCCACGACGATGTCCGCACCGAGATTGCCCGGCGCCTCTATCATGCCCAGCGCGACCGGTTCGGTCACCACGGCAACGACCAGCGCGCCCTTGGCGTGGGCGGCTTCGGAGATCGCTGCCAGATCCGGAATTCGGCCCAGGATATCGGGATACTGGACGACGACGCACGAGGTCTTCTCGTCGATCGCCGCGATCACCGCCGCATCGTCGGGCTCACGCGTGAGTTCGCAAGCGAGCGAGGCGATCTCGTCCTCGGTGAACTTCGCCATGGTGCGCACGACTTCGCCATAATGCGGGTGCAGGCCGCCGGAGAGGATCGCCCGGTCCTTGCGTGTGATGCGCGCCGCCATCAGGATCGCCTCCCAGCACGCGGTCGAACCGTCGTACATCGAGGCATTGGCGATGTCGGTCCCGAACAGGCGCGCGACCTGGGTCTGGAACTCGAAGAGCACCTGCAGCGTGCCTTGCGCGATCTCCGGCTGATATGGCGTATAGGCAGTCAGGAACTCACCGCGCTGGATGATGTGGTCGACAGAAGCCGGCACATGGTGGCGATAGGCCCCTGCCCCGAGGAAGAACGGCGCCGATCCTGCGCTGAGGTTCTTGCCCGCCAGCGCGCTCATGTGCCGTTCCACGGCCATTTCGCTGGCATGCATGGGCAGCCCCTCGACCGGGCCGGAAAGCCGCGCCTCGGATGGCACGTCGATGAAAAGATCGTCGACCGAGGCGGCGCCGATCACGTCCAGCATGGCGGCGCGATCGGTATCGGTCAGGGGCAGGTAGCGCAAGGGGCGTTACTCCGTACGATTCAATAGAGAATCAGAGGGTTTCGACAAATGCCTTGTACGCGGTCTCATCCATGAGACCTTCGAGTTCGGCTGGATCGGACAGGGTGATGCGGAACAGCCAGCCACCCTTTTCGGCATCGGTGTTGACCAGTTCCGGCTCATCGGCGAGCGCACCATTGGCATCGGAAACGGTGCCCGAAACCGGCGTGTAGACGTCCGAAGCCGCCTTCACGGAATCGACGACCGAAACGGAATCGCCCTTGGCGACGGTCGCCCCGGCGTCCGGCAGTTCAACGAAAGTGATGTCGCCAAGCTGGCCCTGCGCATAGTCGGTGATCCCGACCGTGCCGGTGTCGCCCTCGACTTCGATCCATTCGTGGTCTTCGGTGAAATAACGGGTCATCTGGGCAAGCTCCTCAGCGATGGTAGCGATGTTGGACGAAGGGCATGGGCACGACCTTGGCGTCGAGCCGCTTGCCTCGGATTTCAATGGAAAGGGCCGTACCGTCGGCGGCGTGGACCGCATCGACGTAGGCCATGGCGATCGGGTGCTGCAGCGAGGGCGAGAAACCGCCAGAAGTCACCACGCCGACCTCGACATCGCCGGCAAGGACCCTGGCGCCTTCGCGGGCTGCCTGTCGGCCTTCGAGGGACAGGCCAATGCGCTTGCGGGCGGTTCCTTGCTCCAGGTCGCGCTGGACGCGCGCGGCGCCGGGAAAGCCGCCTCCGCTGCGGCGGCGCTTGTTGATGCCGAAGATCAGCCCGGCCTCGACCGCGCCGTGATCGGGCGACATGTCGTGGCCGTAGAGCGGCAGCCCTGCTTCGAGACGCAGGGAATCGCGCGCGCCAAGACCGATCGGTTTCACTTCCGGTTCGCCGCAAAGCAGGTCTGCGACCCGGGCGGCATCCTTGCCGGGAATGGAGATCTCGAAACCGTCCTCACCAGTGTAGCCGGAACGGCTGATCCAGGCATCGACACCGCCGAGCGTGAAGCTGGCCCCCTTCATGAAGGTGAGAGCCGAAAGCGGCGTGTCGCCCTTGGCGTGACGTTCCAGCGCCGCGAAAGCCTTGGGTCCCTGCAGCGCCAGCAATGCGCTGTCGTCGAGGTGGTTGAGCGTCACTTCGTCAGGCAGAAGTTCACGCAAGGAACCGATGTCGTCCCACTTGGTGGCGCCGTTGACGACGAGATAGAAGCCCGTATCCCAGCGGGTGACCATGAGGTCGTCGAGAATGCCGCCCTCATCGTCGAGCAGGAGCGAATAGCGCACCGATCCTGTCTTCAGGGTCGAAAGGTCGATCGGCAGCGCTGCTTCAAGCGCCGCGTCGAGATCCACATGCGCATCTTCGGCCGGGCAGATGTAGAGCTGGCCCATGTGGCTGACGTCGAACAATCCGGCGCTCTCGCGGGTCCAGAGGTGTTCGGCCATGATGCCTTCGTACTGGACGGGCATCATGTAGCCGGCGAACTCGACCATGCGCCCGCCCTTCTCGCGGTGCCACGCGTCGAGCGGCAGCAGCAAGGGCTCGATCGGCTCGAGGTCCTGTTCGTCTTGGGGATTCACTAATTCGCTCAAGGCATAGCTCCGCACAGCAATGGCACACCGTTTTCAGGTGCCCCCTCTGTCACGGAAGCCTGAGAGCTTTGCCCCGGCACCCTGCAGCAGGGTATCCGGGCTTACACCTTCGGCGGCCACGCCCGAAACGGACGGGGCACTTTCCAGAGCGTCACTATCGACTGGCGCGGTCCTTTTGCCTGAGAGATTCCGGGGCGGTTGCTCCTTCGGCGCCTGCCATTTCCGTCCCGTTCAAGGGGCCGAATCGGCAGGTCTCTCCCGCGCTGTCAGCGACGCGACCACCCTTGAAAGAGCCTCAGTCGCAAGTCAACGCCCCTCACGCTGCGATGCAGTATTAATCCCCTGCCCGCCGCAGGACCCGACGCATCGAATCGAAGTCGTGCACGAAGCGGCCCTGGACCTTCTCCTGCACGAGTGCGAAAATCGCCCGCGCCACGGTCGAGGCACGCACCGAGCGGTATTTCCTCCACTTGCCGTGAAGCACCAGCATGTCGGCGAAGGGGGCTATCAACTGGCCTGCACCTTCAAGCTTGCGCTTCTCCGCCCGATGGCCGCGCAAGAGCCCCGGGCGCAGGATATCGAGGCGGCGAAAGCCTAGCTTGCCCAGGTCCTCTTCCGTCTCTCCCTTGGTGCGCAGGTAGAAATTGCGGCTCGACCGGTCGGCACCGGCGGAGGACACTGCGATCATGTGATCGACACCGGCAGTGCGCGCGGCCTGCGCGACTTCGACGACGAGATCGTGATCTACGGCGCGAAAGGCCGCCTGGCTGCCGGCAGCCTTGATCGTCGTGCCCAGTGCACAGACGAGTACGTCGGCGCGGGCCGCGCCGATCATTGCCGACCAGTCATCCGGCAAGCCCACGAGAACTTCGGTCCGCGCACCCAGCGGCAGCGGGAATTCGCGGCGGGCGACGCTGACGACGCGCATGTCGGAGCGCCCGACGCTCTCGTCCAGCACTGCCGTACCGATCAGGCCGCTCGCCCCGACGAGGCAGATGCGATGTGCCGGAAGCGAAGGCTCCTCGCCCCGCTTCAGCACATCGAACAGGTCAGACATTGCGCAGCCCCTCAGGCGTGCGCCCATAGATCTGCGCGTGGCAGGTGATCGCGTAGCGGTCGGTCATGCCGGCGATATAGTCGGCGATGTGCCGGCTGCGCTCGGGCTCGTGCCGTGGCATCGTATCGATCCAGCTTTCCTCCATCAGCACCGGCTGCTGCGAATAGGCGGAGTACAGCTCCGCCAGCACCGCACGCGCACGGCGCGCGGTCTCGATCTGCTCGGGATGGTAATAGAGCTTGTCGTACATGAAGCGCTTGAAGCCCCGCTCGGCCTCGGCCAGTTCGGCCGAGAAGGCGACGAGCGGCCGATCAGCGCCGCGCACTTCATCGACGCTGCCCACGCCGACAAGGCGCTGCTGCGTCTCGGCAATCAGGTCGTTGACCATAAAGCCGATCTGGCTGCGGATCAGTTCCGCCAGTTGCCGTTCGCGCGGCACACCGGGATAGCGCCTTTCGACTTCGACCCAGTGTTCGGCGACAAAGGGATGGGCGAGCAGTTCGTCGAGATCGAGAAAGCCCGCCCGCAGGCCGTCGTCGATATCGTGGTTGTCATAGGCGATGTCGTCGGAAAGCGCGGCGACCTGCGCCTCCAGCGAGGCATAAGTGCCAAGTTCCAGCCCATAGGCGGCGTCAAGTTCGCTCAGGGCCCAGTTGGGAGCGGTCACCGGTCCATTGTGCTTGGCCAGCCCTTCGAGCGTCTCCCAGGTGAGGTTGAGCCCGTCATGCTCGCAATAGGGGCTGTCGATGCGCATCAGCGTGCGCAGGCAATGGGCATTGTGATCGAAGCCGCCGGCCTTGTGGAGCGCGCTGTCGAGCGCCTCCTCCCCGGCATGACCGAAAGGCGGATGGCCGATGTCATGCGCCAGCGCCAGCGCTTCGGTCAGGTCCTCGTCGAGCCCGAGCGTGCGGGCGATCACGCGCGCGATCTGAGCGACCTCGAGGCTGTGGGTCAGGCGAACCCGGTAATGGTCCCCGTCAGGTGCGATGAAGACCTGGGTCTTGTAGCGCAGGCGGCGAAAGGCGATTGAATGGATGATCCGGTCGCGGTCGCGCTGGTAGGCACTGCGCGGCCCTCGGGCCACAGCATTTTCCATCGGAAATTCGCGTCCGCGCGAACGGGCTGGGTTCGAAGCATAGGGGGCTAGGGTCAAGCGCAGGTCTTTCCCGGATCGGCTGTCGGAACTGGATCGTCTTCGCCGCCCTAGCGAGCAATCCCCACCTTGCACAAGGCCGCCGAGGCCGTCGTGACCAAAATGACCTTCGGGTCGTCCACTTCGCGCAGCGCCCGCAGCCAGGCGCCCGGGGTCGGCTTGTCGCCTTCCAAGGCCTGTAGCTTCTGCAACTGCACGAAGCTCAGTTGCCGGACCATGCGCCTGGCCATGCAGGTCGACACCCGGGCCGACATCCCTGCGTCGAGCAAGGCCGCGCGGACGCGCCAGCCTGCGTAAAGGTGAGCGGACACAGCCAGCAGGGCCAGAATGCCGACGAGCATCAGCGCCCGCTTCACCATCTTCATCATGACCGGATGACCTGGCCTAGAGCGCCTTGACGATCTCTTCGACCATCTTCTTCGCATCGGCGAGCAGCATCATGGTCTGGTCCATGTAGAAGACGTCGTTGTCGACGCCGGCATAGCCCTGTCCGCCCATCGAGCGCTTGATGAAGAAGATCGTCTTGGCCTTGTCGACGTCGAATACCGGCATGCCGTAGATCGGCGAGGACTTGTCGGTCTTGGCCGCCGGATTGACGACATCGTTGGCGCCGATGATGAAGGCCACATCAGCCTGCGCGAACTCGCTGTTGATGTCCTCGAGTTCGAAAACCTCATCGTAAGGCACACTGGCTTCGGCAAGCAGGACGTTCATGTGGCCCGGCATGCGCCCGGCAACCGGGTGAATCGCATACTTCACGTTGACGCCATGCTCCTTGAGCAGGTCGCCCATCTCGCGCAGGGCATGCTGGGCCTGGGCTACGGCCATGCCGTAACCCGGGATGATGATGACGTTCTCGGCTTCCTTCATCAGGAAGGCCGCGTCCTCGGCCGAGCCGCGTTTCCACGGACGCTGCTCCTTGGCGCCGCCCTCTCCCGCGCCGCCGGCATCGGCACCGAAGCCGCCTGCGATCACCGAGATGAAGCTGCGGTTCATCGCCTTGCACATGATGTAGGAGAGGATCGCACCCGAGGAACCCACGAGCGCACCGGTGATGATCATCGCGGTGTTGTGCAGCGTGAAGCCCATCGCCGCCGCGGCCCAGCCCGAGTACGAGTTGAGCATCGAGACGACAACCGGCATGTCCGCGCCGCCGATCGGGATGATCAGCAGGAAGCCGATCGCGAACGACAGGGCAACGACGATCCAGAACAGCACGTTCTCGCCCGGGCCTGCCTGCCCGGAGTTGGTGAACAGCGCCGTCAGCACGAGGATGAGCACCAGCGTGCCCAGATTGATGACATGACGAGCGGGCAGCATGATCGGCGCGCCCGACATGTTCCCGTTGAGCTTGGCAAAGGCGATCACCGAACCGGAGAAGGTGATCGCGCCGATGGCAGCGCCCAGCGCCATCTCGATACGGCTGACGGTCAGGATATTGCCATCATCGCCGAGGATGCCGAAAGCGCCAGGGTTGAGAAATGCCGCCACGGCCACGAGCACGGCGGCCAGGCCGACAAGCGAGTGGAACGCCGCAACGAGCTGCGGCATCGCGGTCATCTGAATACGCCGGGCAATGACGAAGCCGACGCCGCCGCCAATGACGATGGCACCCACGATCTCGGGCAGACTGGCGACGTCATGGGTCATCAGCGTCGTGACGACGGCGATGAGCATGCCGAACATGCCATAGCGATTGCCCTTGCGGGATGTCGCCGGCGAGGAAAGCCCGCGAAGGGCCAGGATGAAGCAGACGCCTGCAACGAGATAGGCGACGGCCACCCACGGGTTTACCGCATGGGCTTCCATTACTTGCTATCCCCCTTTGCTGCCGGCTTGTCCTTCTTCTTGTACATGGCCAGCATGCGTTCGGTGACAGCGAAGCCACCGAAGATGTTGACGCTGGCAAGCACGACCGCACCCAGCCCCAGCCACTTGGCCAGCGGGCTTCCCGCGGCAGCGCTGGCAACCAGCGCACCGACGACGATCACGGAAGAAATGGCATTGGTCACCGCCATCAGCGGCGTGTGCAGGGCCGGCGTAACCGACCAGACGACGTAGTAACCCACGAAGCAGGCCATTACGAAGATCGAAAGGATCGAAATGAAGTCCATCGTCGTGGCCCCCCTCAGGCCAGTAGGCGTGGATTGACGACCTTGCCACCCTGCGTCAGGCGGATCGCGTCACCGATTTCCTCGTCGAGCACGGGTCGACCCTGCTCCTTGTCCCAGAAGGCCGAGAGGAAATTGAACAAGTTGCGGGCGTAGAGCGCGGACGCATCGGCAGGCAGGTGCGCGGGCGTATTGGAATAGCCCATTATCTTCACCCCGTGCTTTTCCACGATCCGGTCGGGCATGGAGCCCTCGACATTGCCGCCTTGCGCGACGGCGAGGTCGAAAATGACGCTGCCCGGCTTCATCGTCGCGATCTGCGCATCGGATATCAGCCGCGGTGCGGCGCGGCCGGGAATGAGCGCGGTCGTGACGACGATGTCCTGCTTCGCGATGTGGCTGGAGACCAGTTCGGCCTGCGCCTTCTGGTATTCCTCGGACATCTCGGTGGCATAGCCGCCGCTGCCCTCGCCCTCGATCCCGGCGACGTTCTCGACGAAGATCGGCTTTGCGCCCAGCGAGAGGATCTGCTCCCTCGTCGCTGCGCGTACGTCGGTCGCCGAAACCTGCGCGCCGAGACGACGCGCGGTGGCGATCGCCTGCAGCCCGGCAACGCCCACGCCCATGACGAAGACCTTGGCAGCGCTGACCGTGCCGGCTGCCGTCATCATCATCGGAAAGGCGCGGCCGTAAGTATCGGCAGCGGCAATCACCGCCTTGTATCCGGCCAGGTTCGACTGCGAGGACAGGACGTCCATCGACTGCGCGCGGGTAATGCGCGGCATGAATTCCATCGACAGCGCTTCGAGCCCTGCCGCTGCATAGGCCTCGACACGCTCGCGCTGACCGAACGGATCCATGATGGCAACGACCCATGCGCCCGGCTTGACGCCCGCAAGCGCAGCCGGTTCGGGCCCCTGGACACCGAAGACGATGTCAGCGCCGGACAGCACTTCGGACGCCGGGCCGACTTGCGCCCCGGCGTTCCTGTATTCCTCGTCGGAAAAATTGGCCACAGCGCCCGCAGCGGTCTCGACCGCCACTTCGGCGCCGAGAGCCGCGAGCTTTTTCACGGTCTCGGGCGATGCCGAGACGCGCGTCTCCCCCTCCGCGGTCTCTTTGAGGACCGCGATCCGCTGGCTCTGTGGCACAGTCAGATCAGGCGATCAGGCCGACGACGACCGCCACGACGGCGATGCAGATCCCGGTTCCCCAGGTGGCCGCCTTGATGAAGCTGTTGTAGGTTTCCTGCGCAGCGCGCATGTCATTGCCCGAAGCCATGATATCGTTCCCCAAGTATTGGTTCTTGTGATTACTGGCGCTAGCTCTAGCTGCATGCTGCACTGCACTCAAGCACGAAGCGAACCGACCTGACACTTCTGCCAAGGGCGACCCAGGCGGCCCGCAATGAGACATTACACGCTTAATACCGTCTTTACCTGATTGCCCTAAGACTTTCGCAACACACAGCAAGGGCTTGGTACAAGGCAGGCAAATGGCGGATCTCGAACAGCGCCTACTCATGCTTATCGATGATGAACCGGCGCAAAGCCGGCTGATCTCGGCCCTCGCCGGACGCGAAGGCTGGCGCACGATCATCGCTCGCGATGCGGAAACCGCTATCGCCACGCTGGGCACGCGCCAGGGCATGCAGCTTTCGGCCATCATCCTGGACCAGTGGGTTCCGGGCGACGATGCCTGCTCACTCATTTCAGAGCTGAAATCGCGCCGTCCGGCCCTGCCGATCCTGATGCTGACCGCCAGCACTTCCCCGCTCCTCGCGGTGGAAGCCATGCGCGCAGGCGCCACGGATTATCTCGTCAAGCCGGTCGCGCCCGACCGTCTCATGCATGCGCTGCGCTCGGCCACGACCCGCGAAACACCGCGCGACGAACTGGCGCCGCTGACCGAGAAGATGCCGTCCAGTCCCGATTTCGAATCGATGATCGGCGCTTCGCCCAACTTCCGCAAGGCGCTGGCTGTCGCCGCCAAGGCCGCACGCGGACACGGCCATGTCCTGATCGAGGGCGAAAGCGGATCCGGCAAGGAACTGCTTATCCGCGCCATGCATGCAGCCAGCCCGCGCGCAAAAATGCCGCTGCGCATCGTCAATATCGCGGGCCTCGCCGGAAACTCGGTGGAATCGGCCCTGTTCGGCCATGAGAAAGGTGCCTTTCCCGGCGCGTTCGACCGTCAGGTAGGCGCACTGCAGCATTGCGACGGGGCCACGCTGGCGATTGACGAAGTCGACCGCCTGCCGCTCTCGGTGCAGGAACGCCTGTTGGAATCGCTGCGCCGCCACGACGTTCGCCCGATCGGCGCGCAGCACTCGTTCCGCATCGATGTGCGGATCATCGCTGCCAGTAACCTGCCGCTTCAGGACCTCGTCAGCCAGGGCCACTTCCTGCCCGAACTGCTCGAAGTCCTCTCGCCGACAAAGGTCGAATTACCGCCGCTGCGCGAGCGGACCGGCGACATTCCTGCACTCACCCGCTTCTTTCTCGCCCGCATCGGCGAACAGCCGGGCCTGCGCGAACTGGGCATCACCGATGGAGCCCTGTCGCTTCTGGCCGCCTACGACTGGCCGGGCAACGTCCGCCAGCTTCAGGCCGTGCTGTTCCGCGCGGCGGTTTTCTGTGACGGCGACGCATTGACATCGGAAGATTTTCCACAGCTTCTCAACATACTGGGCACAGGTCCATCCACAGTGGCCGGGAACCCGATGCAGGAAAGCTCCGGGGTCATGCTCTACACCCCCGACGGCAACCTGCGACCGCTGGAAGACATCGAGGCCGACGTGATCCGCCTCGCCATCGGGCACTATCGTGGACGCATGACCGAAGTCGCCAGACGGCTCGGCATCGGCAGGTCCACGCTCTATCGCAAGCTCAGCGAACTCGGGATCGACAACGCCGCCTGAGCGGGCCATATTACCGGTTCACGCATTCAAGGAGTTTCCTGACTTGGTCCAGTGACACCGCCCCGGCGGACTGTTCCCCTGCGACGCGGCATTCGTGCCGTGCGGACCATGTCATGTGAAGGAAATTCCATGCCCCGTTTCGAAGGCAAGACCGCGCTCATTACCGGCGCGGCATCCGGCATCGGCGCTGCGTGCGCCCACCACCTTTGCGCGCAAGGCGTCTCCCGCCTGATTCTCGTCGACAAGGACGAACAGGCCCTTGCCGCGCTTTGCGCCGATTGCGAGACATTCCGGCATCACGGCGATGTCGCCGATCCCGCTTTGTGGAGCGATGTGGCGGCAGGCATCGACCGGCTCGACTGCGCCATTCTCAATGCCGGACGAGCCGACAGCGCCGCTATCGTCGATCTCGACCTCGAGAGCTGGCGCAGTGTCCTCTCGACCAATCTGGAAGGCATGTTCCTTTCGCTGCAATGCGCCATGCGGGCGATGCAGCCCTCTGGTGGCAGCATCGTCCTCACCGCCTCGGTAAGCGGCATCAAGGCCGAGCCGGGAACCGCTGCCTATGGCGTGAGCAAGGCCGGCGTCATCCAGCTCGCCAAAGTTGCAGCCAGGGAAGGCGCCGCCAAGAAGATCCGCGTCAACGCCATCGCGCCCGGCGGGGTCGACACGCCCGTCTGGGACCAAGTGCCAA
The DNA here is from genome assembly GCF_000253255.1 of Novosphingobium sp. PP1Y. NCBI lineage: Bacteria > Pseudomonadati > Pseudomonadota > Alphaproteobacteria > Sphingomonadales > Sphingomonadaceae > Novosphingobium > Novosphingobium sp. PP1Y. The sequence continues at coordinate 2,947,958 of NC_015580.1, forward strand.
TGTTCGACGACTTCGTGAAACAGCATGGCAACCGCGCGGCGGCGATTGCCGCGATGGGCGAACTGGCCACCCCGCTCGGCCGTTTCGCGCGGAGCGAGGAGATCGCCGAACAGATCGCGTTTCTGCTGTCGGATGCGGCAGCGACGATTACCGGTGCCGTGCTGGTGAGCGATGGCGGGTACAGCCTCTAGGCCAGGTCTGGTGCCTCGCCGCTGGAGCGGCTCAAGCGAGCTGCGAGAAATCCGTCAGCGCTGCATCGCGCAGGCCCCGCCAGACGCGCGCCGCCTGAACCGTCTCGCGCACGTCGTGCACGCGAAGGACCTGCACTCCCGCGTCCAGTGCCTTGAGCGCAAGGGTCAATGAACCACCGAGCCGCTCATGCGCCGGCGCTTCACTCGACAGCGCGCCGATCATGCGCTTGCGGCTCGCCCCCACCAGCAGCGGTTGGCCGAGCCCGTGGTACAGCGGCAGGGCATTCATCAGCGCAAGGTTCTCGGCCAGGGTCTTGCCAAAGCCGATACCCGGATCGAGCAGGATCTTCTCCGCCGCGATCCCTGCGGCAACCGCCCTGTCGCGGGCATCGCCAAGCCAGTCGAAGACGTCGAGAACGACATCGGCATAATCGCCGGTCGCATGGAGGTCCTCGCCGTTGCCCGGAGCGTGCATGAGCACCACCGGCGCGCCGGAGCTGGCGGCAAGGTCAAGGCTGCGCGGATCGTAGCGCAGCGCCGAAACATCGTTGAAGATATGCGCGCCGGCTTCATGGCTGGCGTCCCACACCGCGGGTCGGCGGGTGTCGACGCTGATCGCCGCGCCCATTGCCGACAGTCGCTCGACCATCGGGACCACGCGCTTGATCTCGTCGCCTTCCCAGACTGCGGCAGCGCCGGGCCGGGTGGACTCACCGCCCACGTCGATGATCGCCGCCCCGGCCTCGAGCATCGCCGAGGCGTGGTCCAGGGCGATCTCAGGCTTGTCCATGAACTCGCCGCCGTCCGAGAAACTGTCCGGCGTGATGTTGAGAATGCCCATGACCTGCGGTTGATCGAGCCGGATCGTGCGCTGGCCGCACTGCAGCGGCGCATGCACCTTGCGCAGGTTCGCCCACTGCGTCTCGGCTTGCGCGCCCAGCTCGGCGGGGAGCTGCGCCATGACGCCGGGCATCTCGGCAACCGAGGCGCGGGTGCGCGAGAGGACCTTGCCGTTCTCACGCACGATGACCGCAAAGCGGCTGGCCCAGGCCATCGAGCCCCCCAGCCGGACGGCCTCGCCATCCTCGCTCTGCGGGTTGTCGGCAAGGGCGATGGGGCGGATGTAGAGTTGCTTGGTCATGCCGCCCCCTTAGCCACTTGCGGAGCCATGCTGAACACGTTTCAGCACGGCGATATCGTCAGACGAAAGTGCGGATCACGGCTCGGTGGCAAGCAGGTAGAGCTGGCGGATCGAGTCCAGCGGCTTGATCTCGCCTTCATGCTCAAGATGCCAGTACGTCCAGCCATTGCACGAGGGCGCGCCCTGAAGCTGGGCACCCACGCCATGGATCGAGCCGTTGGCATCGCCCGCGACGAGCGAACCGTCGGCGCGCACGGTAGCTGCGAAACGGCGCTTCTTGTCGAAGATCTGCGTGCCCGGCGCAATCCAGCCGGTTTCGACCAGCGTTCCGAAGGCAACCTTGGGTGCACTGCGCTTGGACTGCATCGTCTTGAGCGCCGACTCGTCGAGTTCCAGCGCCATCTCGATGCGTTCCATGGCCGCATCGCGATAGTCGGATTCCCGCTCGCAACCGATCCAGTCGCGGCCCAGGCGCTTGGCGACAGCGCCGGTGGTGCCGGTACCGAAGAACGGGTCGAGCACCACGTCGCCCTTGTTGGTCGTCGCCAGCATCACGCGGTAGAGCAGCGCTTCGGGCTTCTGCGTCGGGTGAACCTTGCGGCCACCTTTCTTGAGCCGCTCCTGCCCGCCGCAAATCGGCAGCACCCAGTCCGAACGCATCTGCAGTTCGTCGTTGAGCGTTTTCATCGCGCGGTAATTGAAGGTGTACTTCGACTTCTCGCCCATCGAGGCCCAGATCAGCGTCTCGTGCGCGTTGGTGAAGCGGGTCCCCTTGAAATTCGGCATCGGGTTGGCCTTGCGCCACACGATGTCGTTGAGGATCCAGAAGCCCATGTCCTGCATGATCGCGCCGAGGCGGAAGATGTTGTGGTACGAACCGATCACCCACAGCGAGCCTTCCGGCTTGAGCACGCGGCGCGCTTCGGTGAGCCAGTCTCGCGTAAACTTGTCATAGGCGGCGAAGCTGGAGAACTTGTCCCAGTCGTCGGTCACGGCATCGACGTGGCTGCCATCCGGTCGCGAAAGATCGCCTCCCAGCTGCAGGTTGTACGGCGGATCGGCGAAGACCATGTCCACCGAGGCATCGGGAATGGTACGCATCGCCTCGATGCAGTCACCGGGAATGATCTGACCCAGCGGCAGCAGTTCCTTCGGCGTCGGCGCAGGCGCGCGCGCACGAATTCTTTCCTTGACGAGTACCTGCCCCATGGCCGTTCCGAAGTCCCTTGTGCAATTCAGCCGCAAATCAGCTGTGGAAAGGCCGTAAACTGAGTCTTTCCGGACTCGCCGTCAAGTCGCGACTCGTGGAGACTCCTGCCGATTCAGGAATTGGAACAGGAGAACAAAACGAATCCGACACCGCATATTGAGTCTGCCAGACGCCCCGCGACTCTAGATATGGTGGCTGCGACTCGCCGGATTCGTGGATAAAAAATTGTTACCCGCCCATCCGCACAGTATGTTCGCTCCCTGTCGAACCACGGGAAGGCGACCGACATGGCACTGAAAGTCATTGGCGCGGGACTGGGCCGCACCGGCACGCTGTCACTCAAGCTCGCGTTGGAACATCTGGGCTTCGGCCCTTGCTTCCACATGATCGAGATCATGTCCGATGCACGTCACCAAATCCCGCTGTGGATGAACGTCACGGCGGGCAATCCGGACTGGGACACCATCTTCGACGGATTTGCCTCGACGGTGGATTACCCGACTTGCAGCTACTGGCGCGAACTGGCCACCTACTATCCGCAGGCCAAGGTCATCCTCTCGACCCGCGATGCGGACGACTGGTTCCGATCGGTCTCCCGCACGATCCTCTCTCCCGGCAATCAGGCGAAGTTTAGCGAGCCACCATTCGACAAGGCCCTGAAACCTGCGATCTTCGAACCCTTCGGCGATCGGATCGACGACCACGATTTCATGGTCGAATACTTCCGCGGATGGGAGGCCGAAGTGATCGCGGCGCTTCCGCCCGAACGCCTTCTGGTCCATCGACTTGGCGAAGGCTGGGAAGGCCTCTGCGAATTCCTCGAGGTCCCTGTGCCGGACGAGCCCTATCCTTTGGTCAACACCAGCAAGGACATGGAAGAAAGCGGGCTGGTGCGCAAAGCGGAGATGACGCCCGAAGAAGCCGAAGCGGCTGCACGCGGCTACGCCAGCGCAATGCAAACCAAGGCCTTTGGGCACCCGTCCGCGTGAGGCCGCGCTAGAGCCGCATTTCCAGCTGGGCTACCGGCGCAAAGCTGCGACGGTGGTGAGCGGTCGGGCCGTGTCGACGCAAGGCTTCGAGATGTTCGGCTGTGCCATATCCGGCATTGCGCTCCCACCCGTATTGGGGGTGGACCGCCGCAAGTCCCCGCATGATCGCGTCGCGGTGTTCCTTGGCAATGATCGAGGCGGCGGAAATGCATGGCTCCAGCGCATCGCCTCCGACGATCGCCCGCGCCTTCCAGCGCCATTCCTCGCGCCGGCCATGCGGCGTCATGTTGCCGTCGACCAGCACTTCGTCCGGCTCTGTGCCGATATTGTCGCACAGCGCGGCCACCGCGCGCGTCATCGCCAGCATCGTCGCGCCGAAAATATTGAGCCGGTCGATCTCCTCGACATCGACCACGCCGACAGCCCACTGGCACCGCCGTTTGATTACTTCCTCGAGTTGCAACCTTCTGGCCTTCGAGAGCTTCTTGGAATCGTCGAGCCCTGACGGGCGCGGCTTGCATAGCAGGACGGCTCCGGCCACAACCGGACCGGCAAGTGGACCGCGACCGGCTTCGTCGACACCGATGACGATACCGCCGCTGCGGACTGTTCCCGAGACCAACTTACTCACGCAGGTGTCCATGCTCATTCGAAACGTGCTTGCCACGCTATCCCTTCTCCCCTTGTCCCTCGCAAGCTGCGGCGCGGCCGCAACCGGGGATAGTGCACAAGGCGAGCGCCCTTTCACGATCGAGGAAATGGGGCAGTTCGAGGAACCGTGGGCGATGGACTTCGACGAACCCACAGGCGCGCTGCTGGTCACCGAAAAGGCCGGGACCATGCGCCTGCGCCTGGCCGATGGCCGGATGGGCCGGGTCACCGGCCTGCCAAAAGTCGACTACGGCGGACAGGGTGGCCTGGGCGACGTGATCTTTGCACCGGGACAGAGCGGCCCCACGCTGGACGGACGAGAAATCTACTTCAGCTGGGCCGAAGCGGGAAAAGGCGACACGCGCGGCGCGGCTGTCGGCAGGGCCACGCTTTCCTGCCCGGAAGAAACCGCCTGCACGCTGGATGGCCTCAAGGTGATCTGGCGCCAGAGCCTCAAGGTCACCGGCCGCGGCCATTTCTCCCACCGGCTCGCCTTCTCGCCCGATGGGCAGTTCCTTTTCGTCAGTTCCGGCGAACGTCAGAAATTCACTCCCGCGCAGGACCTGACCAACAACCTCGGCTCCATCGTGCGGCTCCTGCCCGACGGCTCCCCTGCCCCCGGCAATCCATGGGCGGACAAGGGCGCGCCGACCAACCAGATCTGGTCCTACGGGCACCGCAACGTGCTCGGCCTTGCCTACGATTCCCAAGGGCGGCTTTGGGACCTTGAACACGGTCCGGCTGGCGGGGATGAGCTGAACCTCGTCGAGCCGGGACGCAATTACGGCTGGCCCCTCGTCTCCAACGGCGACCACTATGACGGCAGGCCGATCCCGCGCCACGATACGCGGCCCGACCTGGCTGCGCCCGCAATCAGCTGGAACCCGGTGATCGCGCCGGGCGACTTCATCTTCTACACCGGCGAGGCCTTCCCGGCCTGGCGGGGCCAGGCCCTGATCGCTGCCATGGTCGACCCCGGCATCGTGCGGGTGCGGATCGATGGCGACAAGGGATTCGAGGAAGCGCGCTATTCCTTCGACAAGCGCATTCGCGAAATCGAGCAGGCCCCGGACGGCACGATCTGGCTGCTGGAGGACGGCAGACAGCGCGATTCCGGCAAATTGCTGAAACTGAGCCCGGTCACGAAGTGAATTGAATCGACAAATGGCCGCGTCGCTCCTATCGGCGCGCGCCATGTCCGATAGTGCCACCATCATCCCGCTCGACAATGTCGAACCCGCCCTCGTCGAGGCCCTGCTCGACCGCGCGTTCGAACCCGAGCGACACAAACGCACCGCCTACAAGGTGCGTGACGGCGTGGACTGGCTCCCGGCGCTGAGCTTCGCCGCGCTCGATTCCAGCGAGATGCTGGTCGGCTCGATCCAGTGCTGGCCGGTCGCGCTGACCGACCCCGACGGCCGAGCGCATCCGATGATCATGGTCGGCCCGGTGGCAGTGCTGCCCGAGCTTCAGAACATGGGCTACGGCAAGGCGCTGATGTCGGCGAGCATGGCATGCATCGACGGCCGCGCGCCGCTGCCGCAGGTCATGGTCGGCGATCCGGAATACTATGGCCGCTTCTGGGGCTTCTCGAACGAAGGCACCGCCGGCTGGGACCTGCCCGGCCCGTTCGACCCCCGCCGACTGCTGGTGCGCTGCGAGAACCCGGCGGTTCTTCCGGCACGCGGCATGCTCGGCCCCTGGCTGCGCTGATCGATCCCCGGATCTGCGCCGACTGGACCTTGGCGCGAAAAGCCCTATCTGGCATCGCACGACGATGCCATACGAACCGCCTCCCGAACTTTCCGGCCTCTCGCTGGCCGAAATTGCCGAGCTGGTGGCAGCCCGCAAGCTGCCGCCCGTCTCGCAATGGAAGCCGTCGCTTATCGAAGACAGCCACATGCGCATCGCGTCCGACGGGCGCTGGTATCATGAAGGCAGCGCGATCCGCCGCCCGGCCATGGTGCGCGCCTTCGCCTCGCTGCTGACGCGCAACGAGGACGGGCAGCACTGGCTCATCACGCCGAGCCAGAAGCTGAGCATCGAGGTCGAGGACGCGGCCTTCATCGCCGTCGACCTCAAGCGCGAAGGAAGCGACATCGCCTTTCGGCTGAACACCGACGATCTTGTCATCGCCGGCCCCGATCATCCCATCCGCAGCCACGGCGATCCCGATACGCCTGCGCTCTACCTGGGCGTGCGCAATGGCACCGAGGCCCGGCTCAATCGCAGCACTTATGCGCAGCTGGTTGAGATCGCGCTGGAGCAAGACGAGCTAGCGGTGACCAGCGGCGGCGCGACCTTCTCGTTGATCCCGGCATGAGCGTGCTGTTCGAGCAGGTCTCGCGCCGGTTCGAGCGTGGCCACGTCGGCACGCCGTCGCGGCTGTGGAACGACCCGCGCATCGTCCACATCGAAGAGTTCAAGCCTGCCGCTGTACTGATCGCGATCACCGAGCGCGAGCGGCCCGGCATTCTCCTGCTTCATCGTCCCTCGACGATGCGCGCCCATCCCGGCCAGATCGCCTTTCCCGGTGGACGCATAGATCCGGGCGAGACGGCCGTGCAGGCGGCGCTGCGCGAAGCCAACGAGGAACTGGGCATCGATCCCGGCAAAGTGCGCGTGGTCGGCTCCAGCGATCTCTACCGCACCGGAAGCGGCTATGAGATTACCCCGGTGGTCGGCGTCGTGCCACCCGACATGGAGATCAGGCCCAACCCCGCCGAAGTGGCACAGTGGTTCGAGGTCCCTGTCGACTTCGTTCTCGATCCGGCCAACCAGCAGACGCGAACCGTGGAATACGAAAACCGCACGCACAAGTTCGTCGAAATCGTCTGGTCCGAACGCGGGCAGGATCATCGCATCTGGGGCGTGACCGGCGCGATTCTTCACAATCTCTCCTACAGGCTGAACTGGAATGACTGACCGTCTCGCCGCCGAATGGATGCGGCGTGCCGATATCGCGCAACTGGTCGAGGTACTTGGCCGCGACAATGCCCGCTTCGTCGGCGGCGCGGTGCGTGACGAATTGCTGGACCTGCCGGTCAAGGACATCGACATGGCAACGACGCTCCTGCCTCAGGACGTCATCGCCCGACTCGACGATGCAGGCATCCGCAACGTGCCCACCGGCATCGAGCATGGTACCGTAACGGCAGTCCTGCCCGGCGGTCCGGTCGAGATCACGACCTTGCGCCATGACGTCAGCACCGATGGGCGGCGCGCCACCGTGGCTTTCGCCAGCGAATGGCGCGACGACGCGGCACGGCGCGACTTCACCATTAACGCGCTTTACGCCGATCCCGAAAGCGGCGAGATCTTCGACTTCTTCGGTGGTCTTCACGACCTCAGGCAGCGCACCGTCCGCTTCATCGGCGATGCCCGCCAGCGCATCCGCGAGGATCACTTGCGCATCCTGCGCTACTTCCGTTTCCAGGCCAGGTTCGGGTCGCAACCTGCTGATCGGCAAGCGGAAGAAGCTTGCGCCGAGCTGGCAGCTACACTCAAGGGCCTCTCGCGCGAGCGGATCGGCATGGAGACAATGAACCTGCTCGGCCTGGCCGACCCCTCACCGACCCTGCGCCGCATGGCCGAACTGGGCGTCCTTGCCGTCATCTTGCCCGAGGCCGATCCCGAGGCCCTCACGGCGCTTGTCACTGCCGAGAGGAGCCAGGGCATCGCTCCCGATGCGCTAAGGCGGCTGGCGGCCCTGCTTCCGGCACAAGTCTCGCTGGCAGAACAGGTGGCATCGCGCTTTCGCCTCTCGGGCGCCCAGAAGAAGCGTCTTGCCACAGCCGCCGCACGCACGGACGAGCCTGTCGAGCCGCGCGCCCTTGCCTATCGCCTCGGCATCGAAGGGGCGCTCGATCGTCTCCTGATCGCCGGCGCCGATGCGTCATCGCTGGATCACTGGGTTATCCCGCAGTTCCCGCTAAAGGGCGGCGAAATCGTCGGCAAGGGTGTCGGCGCCGGGCCCGAGGTGGCGCGCATCCTGCGCAGCGTGGAGGACCGCTGGATCGCGGAGGGCTTCCCCGACAAGGCCCGGGTCGATGCCCTGCTCGATGCGGAACTTGCCGGCCGCGCCGCCTGAAGCCTGTGACCGCATCTCAGTCAGCGCCAGGCAAGCTGGGAAGTGATATGATCTACACATGGAATTGTCCGCCTACATTTCCGATCTGACGGATTACCTTGCCACCCAACCGTTGCTGGCGCTGGCAATGCTGGCGATCTTCATCGGGGTCGCGGGCGGCATGCTGCGCCGGTCCGCCCCCAGGCTGGGCGGGCTGCTGCGCGGTGTCAGCCATCTTGGCCTCGTGGCGGCCCTGCTGCTCACCATCGCGCAAGTCACTCGCTTCACCACCGATACCGACTTCGCCCTGCCCCAGTTCGGCATGCCCCGCCAATCCGTCGAGGGGAACGAGACGCGCGTGCCGATCAGCGACGATGGGCACTTCTGGGTTACGGCCGAAGTGAACGGCGTGCCGCATGATTTCCTTGTCGATACCGGCGCGACGATCACCGCGATCTCGCCGCAGACTGCCGGACTGTCGGGCGTGGATCCCAAACCGATCCGTCAGGCCATCACCATGCGCACGGCCAATGGCGTGGTTCGCGCAGAGGTCGGCACGATCCGCGAGTTCCGCTTCGGCAACATCGTCGCGCGCGATCTCGATACCGTCGTCGCGCCGGGTCTGGGCGATGCCAACGTGATCGGAATGAACTTCCTCTCGCGCCTCGCCAGCTGGCGGGTCGAGGGCCGGACCTTGATCCTCGTCCCGAACCACCCGCAACCGGCGGCGGGACCCTGACCGCAGCCGGTCCCGGGCGGCTCCGATGGCGCCGACGGATTACTGGAACTTGTTGTCGCGCGGGAAGCCGTTGGGCGGCAGGCGTCCGGCCGCACCGCGCGCGACCTTCCACATCACCATTTCCTTTTCCGTGCGCGTGCGCCCCGTATCGCCGCCCATCGTCCAGGACAGGCCGTCCTCGAGCCTGAGCGTCGTCACGTCGGACATGCCGCCGTCGCGGTAGCGCTGCAGCGTCACGCCCTGTCCCTTGGCCAGGACCGGCAGTTCCTCGAGACTGAAGATCACCAGCTTGCGGTTCTCGCCGACGACCGCGACGTGGTCGTGCTCTGGCGGGATCTCGCGCACGACCGCCAGCTTCACCCCCGGCTTGGTCGTCATCACTGCACGTCCCTTGCGCGTCTCGGCCAGGATCTCGTCGGATTCTGCCGCAAATCCGCGACCGATGGTCGAGGCCAGCAGCAGCTGCGCCTTGGGGCGATGCGTGAAGGCAGCGATGATGTGGGCATCGGCATCGATGTCCACCATCGTGCGGATCGGTTCACCGAAACCGCGTGCGCCGGGCAGCTTGTCCGCTCCGAGCGTATAGAAGCGGCCGTTGTCGACCCCGATGAGGATCTTGTCGGTCGTCTGCGCATGAAAGGCGAAAGCGGGGCCGTCGCCTTCCTTGAACTTGAAGTCGCCATCCAGCGCGACGTGGCCTTTCGCCGCACGGATCCAGCCGCGCTGCGAAAGGATCACGGTCACCGGCTCCTTCTCGATCATCGCGTCCATCGAGAATTCGACCGTGGGCCTCGCCTGCGCGATGGTGGTGCGGCGGCGACCGAGCACCGTGGTCTCGGCGTAGTCCTTGCGCAGCGTCGTCAGGTCCCGCTTGAGCCGGGTGCGCTGGCGCGCCGGACTGTCGAGCAGCTTCTGCAGATCTTCCTGCTCCTTGAGCAGGTCATCGCGTTCCTGCCGCAGCTCCATTTCCTCAAGCTTGCGCAAGGAGCGCAGGCGCATGTTGAGGATCGCCTCGGCCTGCCGGTCGGTGAGGTTGAACTCGGCCATCATCAACGGCTTGGGCTCGTCCTCGGTCCGGATGATCTCGATGATCCGGTCGAGGTTGAGATAGGCGATGATGTAACCCTCGACGAGCTCAAGCCGCGAGGCGATCTTGTCGAGGCGGTGGCGGGTGCGCCGCAGCAGGATGTCGATCTGGCTGTAGACCCACTCCTGCAACAGCAGTTTGAGCCCCATGACGCCCGGAGTCCGGTGTGAATCCAGCACGTTGAGATTGAGACTGAACTTCGATTCGAGGTCGGTGAGCCTGTAGAGGCTCTCCTTCAGCAGCTCGGGATCGACGTTGCGGCTCTTGGGCACGAAGACGATGCGGATCTGCTCGTCGCTCTCGTCGCGGATATCCTCGAGGATCGGCAGTTTCTTGTCGGCGATGAGCTGCGCGACCTGCTCGATCAGCTTCCCCTTGGCGAGCATATAGGGAATTTCGCTGATGACGAGCTGCCACTGCCCGCTGCCCAGCTTCTCTATTCCCGTGTCTTCCCAGTTGTCGTCCTCGTCCTTGCCGGTCGAGAAGCGACCGCGCATCCGGAAGGCACCCTTGCCGGTTTCATAGGCATGGGAAATCGCTGCGGGACTATCGACCACAAGGCCGCCGGTGGCGAAATCCGGGCCATGGAACACTTCCATGAGCTGGTCGTGTTCGGCATGGGGGTTATCGATCAGGAGCAAGGTGGCATCGATGATCTCGGCCACATTGTGGCTCGGAATCGAAGTCGCCATGCCCACCGCGATACCGGTGGCACCGTTGGCCAGCAGGTTCGGGAACAGGCCGGGGAAGATCTCCGGCTCGCTCTCTTCACCGTTATAGGTGGGAACGAAATCGACCGTGCCCTCGTCCAGCCCCGACATGAGCTGGATCGCAGTGCGCGTCAGGCGCGCTTCGGTGTAGCGATAGGCCGCCGCGTTATCGCCGTCGATATTGCCGAAGTTGCCCTGCCCCTCGACCAGTGGGTAGCGCAGCGAAAAGTCCTGCGCGAGGCGGACCATGGCGTCATAGACCGAGGCATCGCCATGGGGATGGTATTTACCGATGACATCGCCGACGACGCGGGCCGACTTCTTGTAGGCACTCGCCGGATCGAGCTTGAGCTGGCGCATTGCCCAGAGCAGGCGGCGATGGACCGGCTTGAGACCGTCCCTGAGATCCGGCAGCGAACGCGCTGTAATCGTGGACAGGGCGTAGACGAGATAACGCTCGGACAGAGCGGCGTCGAAAGGCGCATCGACGATGGCGTCGAAGGGATCGGATTCGTCTTCTGTCATAGTCACCATGGTTTGCCAGCACTAGCAGTGCCGGAGCGCGGTCCAAAGCCGCATTTGCCCGTTTTCCATAACTTGCCACCTGACCGCAGATTACCTTCAAGCTGCCGATGCCCCAGAGCGTGGCCGTTCGTCGCTCGAGGCCCGAAACTGCATGGGCCGGGCACACCGGGGGAGCCGTTCTCCGGACTGCCCCGCGAACGCGCCGAGCCGTTGGCTTTCGGGGAACTGCGCGCCCTCTTCACCCGTTGGCCCTTCGACCCCCCAGCCCACAAGGAGATTTAGCGATGACCAAGAAGGTCCTCATCGTCGCGACCAACGGTTTCGAACAGTCGGAACTTTTCAAGCCGCGCGAAGCCCTGGAATCGGCCGGCATCGAGACGACTGTCGCCAGTCCGGAATCCGGACAGATCAAAGGCTGGAACCACACCGACTGGGGCGAGAGCGTGGATGTCGACATCGATATCGAAGACGTGCTCGCCAGCCAGTTCGACGCAATCGTCCTGCCCGGCGGCCAGATGAACCCCGACAATCTGCGCATGAACCGCACGGTCGTCGATCTCGTGCGTACGTTCGTGGATGGCGGCAAGCCGGTAGCGGCGATCTGCCATGGCCCCTGGCTTCTGGCCGAAGCGGACTGCCTGGCCGGCCGCACCGTCACCAGCTGGCCCTCGATCCGCACCGACCTGTCGAATGCCGGGGCAACGGTTGTCGACAAGGAAGTGGTAGTCGACGGCAATCTCATCACCAGTCGCAAGCCGGACGATATTCCGGCCTTCGCGAATGCGGTGATCGAAGCGGTGAACGCCATGGCCGAAGCAGCCTGACGCCACCTGCCTCTTCACGGATCAGCCGATCTGCATGTCGTGCGAAACGCCGGGAATGCGCAACTCGATGCCGTCGAGCGCCTCGGTCAGTTCGATCTGGCATGACAGGCGGCTGGTCCGCGTCACGCCGGCGGCAAGGTCGAGCATGTCCTCTTCATCATTCGAGGCAGGTTTCAGTCTCTCGAACCACTCGGGTGCCACGATGACGTGGCAGGTGGAACAGGCCATCTGCCCTTCGCAGGTTCCTTCGAGCGGCATCCCCGCTGCCTGCGCCACCTCGAGAAGGCGTGCCCCCGCTTCGGCCTGGACCGTAAGCTTGTTTCCGTCGGCTGTTACAAATTGAACGCTCAGCAATTCAGACTCCCTGCGCCGCCGCTGCGGCATCTATTTGTGCGCAGGCATCCTCCAATTCCCTGACCTCAGTATATCTCCCGAATCCGAGACGGATAGAGGCTTTGGCATCCTTGTCGACAAGTCCTATCGCTTTCAGCACGTGACTGGTCCGCCCGGAGCCGCTGGCACAGGCCGATCCTGCCGAAAAAGCGACCTGGCGCAACTCGGACATTAGTCGGGTAACGTCGAGCCCGGCCAGGCGCAGGTTGAGGTTACCCAGCCAGCGCAGTTCGGTCGAACCGTTGAGCGTCCAGCGGCCCAGGATCGCACGCGCGCGTTCCCACAGGAGCGCTACGTGAGACGCGTCTTCCTCCATGCGGCCCATCGACAGGGCCGCCGCCGCCCCGAAACCGGCACACAGGGCCGGACTGAGCGTGCCGGATCGCAATCCCTGCTCCTGCCCGCCGCCATGGATCAAAGGGGCAAGTTCCAGCCCGTCGCGCACCCACAATGCGCCGATGCCCTTGGGGCCGTAGAGCTTGTGCGCGGAGATCGCGATGAGATCCGCGTTGGCAGGCGGAGCGATCTTGCCCGCACCTTGCACAGCATCGCACAGAAACAGCGCCCCGGCGGCATGGGCAGCCTCGGCAAGCTGCTCGACTGGCTGGATCGTGCCGATCTCGTTGTTGACCTGCATCACAGCAACAAGACCGGTTCCCTCACCGAGCGACACCGCGGGATCGATCACTCCCTCGCGGTCGACAGGAAGGATCGTCGTGGCCGGATCGAGTGCACCGGCCGTATCGAGCACCGCGGCATGCTCGATGGCCGACACGGCGAGATGCCGGCGTCCGATACCGGCAAGCGCGAGGTTGAGCGCCTCGGTCGCGCCCGAGGTGAAGACCACGCGCCCACCGGCCGGGAGAAGCGCAGCCACCTGCTCGCGCGCCACTTCCACAGCCGCAGCCGCGGCGCGGCCCGGACGGTGCGGGCTGTGCGGATTGGCGAATCCGATGCTCCCCGGCCCGCCAAGCCAGGGCATCATCGCCTCGCGGGCCTCGGGAGCGAGCGGCGTCGTCGCTTGATAGTCGAGATAGATCATGCTGCAGCCCGCTTACCGGCGATTTCACGCCATGCCGCCAGGAACCGGTCGATGTCCGCTTCACACGTTTCGCGTCCGATGCTCACGCGGATGACTTCCGAGGCTGCCTTGTCGTCCAGCCCCATGGCGGATAGCACATGGCTGGTACGCAGCGAGCCAGATGAACAGGCGCTCCCGGCCGAGACCGCTATTCCCATCGCGTCAAAACGGATGAGCTGCGCGGCCGATGATTTGCCGGGCATGCGATATCCCCCGATCGTCGGGCTGCGCGTCGCATCGGCCGCGATCGCCTCTCCTCCCGCGTCGACAATCCCCGCTTCCAGCCTGTTACGGAGTCGAAGCGCTTCGCCTACCCAGTCGCTACCGGCTTCCAAAGCCGCGACCATCGCCAGCACGCCCGGCAGGTTCTCCGTCCCGGCGCGATAGCCGCGCTCCTGCCCCCCGACCGGCTCGAGCATCGCCCAGTCGCGCACCAGCAGCGCCCCAATCCCGATCGGCCCGCCGAACTTGTGCGCCGCGAGCGCAATCAGATCAGCTCCGGGAAGCGGCAACTTTCCGGCCCCCTGCGCGCAGTCGGCAAGAAGGACGCCCCCGCTCTCACGAACCCTCGAAGCGACCTCGTCGAGCGGCTGGATGACCCCGGTTTCACTGTTCACCTGCTGGATAGCGACGAGACCATCGCCGCCCAGCGAATCCAGATCGACTCGGCCCGATGCGTCAACCGGCAGACGGCGCGCGGCGCCGGCATGACGCAGCACCGCTTCGTGCTCGACGGGAGAGACTGCGCAAAGCGGCTTCTTGCTGCGCACGATTGCCAGGGCGATGGCCTCACTGGCGCCCGATGTGAAGACGACTTCCCCCGTCCACCCCAGCATCTCTGCGATTTTCGCGCGGGCGTCCTCAAGCGCGGAACGCGCAGCGCGGCCCTGCCTGTGCGGGCTGGAAGGGTTGGCCCAGATCCCCGCTCCTTCCAGCCAGGCATCGCGCGCGGCAGGCAGGAGCGGCGTGGTTGCCGCATGGTCAAGATAGAGAGGTTTTGTAGGCATCGCTTGCAAAGTTGTTTTCAGAGCAAAGGTTTCTATATAGCGAACCTCATCTTTTCCACTCCCGCAGGTGGCAGGCGATCAGGATCGCCGCCCGTTGACGGGAGTTTCAACAGGTCAGGTCCCGAACGCATATGCCCGCAGTCATCTTCCCCGGTCCCGAAGGTCGCCTCGAAGGCCGGTTCCAGCCCGCGCCGCGCCCGCGTGCGCCGGTCGCGATGATCCTTCACCCGCACCCGCAGGCGGGCGGCACGATGAACGACCGCATCACGCAGCACCTGTACAAGACTTTCGTGGCTCGCGGATTCGCGACCCTGCGCTTCAACTTCCGCGGCGTGGGACGCAGCCAGGGCAGCTTCGACAACGGCATCGGCGAACTTTCCGACGCGGCCGCCGCGCTCGACTGGGTACAGTCGATCCACCCCGAAGCCTCGACCACCTGGATCGCGGGCACCAGCTTCGGCGCGCTGATCGGTATGCAGCTGCTGATGCGCCGTCCCGAGATTCGCGGCTTCATCTCGGTCGCCCCGCCGGCGAACATGTACGACTTCAGCTTCCTCGCGCCTTGCCCGGCCTCGGGCATCATCATCCAGGGCACCGCAGACACCGTGGTCACCCCGAATGCGGTGCAGAAGCTGGTCGACAAGCTGCGCACCCAGAAGCACATCACCATCCACCACGACGAGATTCCGCGCGCCAATCACTTCTTCGAGAACGAGATGGGCGACCTGATGCGTGCCGTCGACAACTACCTCGACATGCGCCTCGCGCCGGACTGCCCGATCAAGTAAGCGGTCATCGCGGTAAAATTGCAAAGGCGTCGGATCACTCCGGCGCCTTTTGCTTGTCCGCCTGCGTGACGAGCGACTGGCCTTCCGAATTGGGCAAGGTCCAGATGACGACATTGGCCGCCATGACAGCGGCAAGGACCAGCATCAGCACCGCCTGCTTGCGATAGCCGCCGCGGCGAAACAGGGCGACGGCGCCCAGGACGAGGGCGATGGCGGTCAACACGAGAAGGGAAATCGCGATATCCATGCCACGCCCTCTAGCGCAGAGGGCATAGCGGCGCGAGCGCGTTTGACTTGTCAGATGGCCCCGGCCAACTTCCCGGTCATGACAAACACCCCCCCTGTTTTCAGCCACCCCCACGATTCCAACCCGATGTCGCGCCGCTCGGCGCTGCACTTGCTCGCCGCAGGGACGGCCACGCTGGCCCTTCCCGGCTGTGCCCGCTCGATAGCCTCGACGCCGCCTCCCCCTGCCGCTGCAAGATCCGCAAGCCAGCCCGGAACTGCGCAGGCCCCGGCACTGCTCGACAGGATCGCCTGGCGCCTCCTCGAACATGCGCCGGAAGCCGCAACCAGCCTGGGCGTCGATGAAGGCGAACATGCTGCACTGCGCTATCGCCTTGAAGACCGCTCCCCGGCGGGCAAGGCCAGACTCGCCCAGACCCTTCGCGAAGACCTAGCCCGCGTCAAAGAAGTCGACACCGCCGATCTGGATCCCTCCACCCAGACCAGCCTTGCCGTCGTCAGAAGCGCCTACGGAACCGCACTCGACGGCCTCGCGCTGCCCTATGGTGACGTCGCCGTCGGCGGTTGGCGCAATACGCCATATGTCGTGATCCAGAACGTGGGCGCCTATCTCGACACGCCGCGCTTCCTCGATGCCGACCACACGATCAGGACCCAGACCGATGCGGAAGCCTACGTTGCGCGGCTGGGCCAGATGGACGAGCAACTCGACGGCGAACTCGACCGGATGAAGAGCGCGGCGGCGCAAGGACTGGTCCCGCCCGATTTCCTGCTCGATCGCGCCATCGCGCAGATGACCGGCACGATCGCCGACGCGCGCGACAACGGCGGCGGCCTGGTGCATTCGCTGGTCAACCGCACCACCTCGATCCCGGGCAACTGGGAAGCGCGCGCAAGGGAAATCGTCGCGAAGCAAACCCTTCCCGCACTCGAACGCCAGCTGGCCGAACTCAAGCGACAGCGCACCATGGCCAAGGGCGATCCGGGCATGCGCGAGCGACCGGGCGGCGAAGCGTTCTATGCATGGGCACTGCGCGCCAGCACCACCACGCACGTACCGCCCGCCGAAGTGCATGAACGCGGGCTTGAGGAACTGGCTGCGTTGCATGCGCGCATGGACCCGATCCTCAAGTCCCTCGGATACGGCGATGGTTCGGTCGGCGCGCGCATGGCGGCGCTGGGCAAGGACAAGCGCTTCATGTTCCCCGACGGCGAGCCCGGCCGCGCCGAGATCCTTGCCTTCATCCGCAAGCGGATCGACTGGATCCGTGCACAGATGCCGCGCGCCTTTCGCGAGGTCGTTCCGGGCAATGTCGAAGTCCGCCGCCTGCCGCTCGCCGAGGAACCGGGCGCGCCGACCGCATACGGCGGCGCGGGTTCGATCGACGGGTCGGTCCCCGGCAAGATGTGGATCAACTTGCGCACCACCGATCTTCACCGCAAATACGACCTGCCCACGCTCGTCCACCACGAAGCGATCCCGGGCCATGTCTGGCAGGGCGAATACGCCAACCGCCTGCCGTTGATCCGCTCGATCCTCGCGTTCAATGCCTATTCGGAAGGCTGGGCGCTCTATGGCGAGCAACTGGCCGACGAACTGGGCGCCTATGACGACGATCCGGTCGGCCGCCTCGGCTACCTGCAGTCCATCGCCTTTCGCGCGTGCCGCATGGTCGTGGATACGGGGTTGCACACCAAGGGCTGGACGCGAGAGCAGGCCGTGCAATTCTTCATGGAGAAGAACGGCAACAAGCGCGAGGAAGTAGTCAACGAAGTCGACCGCTACTGCTCATGGCCGGGTCAGGCATGCGGGTACAAGATGGGCCACAGCGAGATCAACCGGCAGCGCGAACGCGCCCTTGCCGCGCTTGGCGATGCCTATGATCTGCGCGATTTCGACCAGGCCGTCGTCGATGGCGGCAATGTCCCGCTCGACGTGCTCGCGGACAATATCGACCATTACATGGCGAAGGCGAAACCGGCCTGAGTCCGACTTCGAGGCGCGCGCTTTGTCCCTCGGGGGGAGCTGCGCGCCTGCGGATGGGAGCGGGATCCCGGCCAGCGCAGGGACGACGAGAATGTTGGCACGGTCGGGCAGTCAATCGCCGCCCCAAGCCAAACCGTCATCCCCGCTCGGGGTCCCGCTTTTGCCTCTACTTCTTGCCGAAAAAGCCCTTGGCCATGTCGGTCAGGTCGTCGATGGCGCTGCCGTCACCGTCCCTGTCGAAGATGGCGGAAAACTTCGACGGGTCCTTGGCCACTTCACCCGCAAACTGGCTGAGCGAGCCCTCGCCGCCAATCGCGGTGATGATCGTCATGATCGTTTCGAGATCGAGGCCGGTCTTGTCGGCGGCCAGCCGCGCCGTGTCACCCGGTTCCTGATGCGCCATGCCAAGGGCGGCGATCGCCTTCTCGGCCATTGCCGGGTCGATGCCCAACTGGCCTGCGAGGTTGGCAACGTCGGTGTGCTCGCTCACCTGGCCGAGAATACCGTCGAAAAGTCCCATGCGCTGATCTCCAGATTATTGAGCCGGGCAGGATGCCCCATCTCGGTGACGGTACAAGGACTTCTCGACAAAATGCCTTGCCCGCAAAGAGAAAGGCCCCGGAACCGAAGTTCCGGGGCCTCTGTCACGTCAGTCCGTCAAGCGCCGGTCAGGCAGCGACGGGCGCCGCCTTGCGTACGCCTTCATCGACGTGGGCTTCGAACTGTTCGAAGTTGTCGATGAACTGCTTGACCAGGGTCTGCGCGGTCTTGTCGTACTCGGCCGCATCGGCCCAGGCACCGCGCGGATCGAGCAGCTTGCTGTCGACGCCGGGCACAGCGACCGGAACCTCGAAGCCGAAGTTGGGATCTTCCTTGAACTCGGCATTGTTGAGGCTGCCGTCGAGTGCGGCGTTGAGCAGGGCGCGGGTCGCCTTGATAGGCATGCGCTTGATGCCTTCCATGGTGGCCTTGCCGCCCGACCAGCCGGTGTTCACCAGCCAGCACTTCACCCCGCCCTTGGCGATGCGCTCCTTGAGGAGGTTGCCGTAGACGGTAGGATGGCGCGGCATGAACGGCGCGCCGAAGCAGGTCGAGAAGGTCGCTTCCGGTTCGGTCACGCCGATTTCGGTACCGGCAACGCGCGCGGTATAGCCCGAGAGGAAGTGATACATGGCCTGGTCAGGCGTGAGACGCGCAATCGGCGGCAGCACGCCATAGGCGTCGGCGGTCAGGAAGATGATGTTCTTCGGAACCGGGCCGAGGTTGTGCTCGGAACAGTTCGGGATGAAGTCGATCGGGTAGGAACCGCGGCTGTTCTCGGCCAGCGAGTTGTCGTCGAGGTCGATCTGGCGGGTTTCCGGATCGATGACGACGTTTTCAAGCACGGTGCCGAAACGCTTGGTCGTTGCGAAGATTTCCGGCTCGGCTTCGGCCGAGAGGCGGATCATCTTGGCATAGCAACCGCCTTCGAAGTTGAAGACAGCCGTATCGGACCAGCCATGTTCGTCGTCACCGATCAGGGTACGCGATGCATCGGCCGAAAGCGTGGTCTTGCCGGTGCCCGACAGGCCGAAGAACACGGCGGTGTCGCCATCGGGACCGATGTTGGCCGAACAGTGCATCGGCATGACGCCCTTGGTCGGCAGCAGGTAGTTGAGAATGCCGAAGACCGACTTCTTCATCTCGCCCGCATAGGCAGTGCCGCCGATCAGGATCAGCTTCTCGGTGAAGTTGACCGCAATCACGGTTTCACTGCGGCTGCCGTGACGCTCTGGGTCGGCGCGGAAGCTGGGCAGGTCGATGATCGTGTATTCCGGCTCGAAACCGTTCAGCTCTTCTGCGGTGGGACGGACCAGCAGGGTGCGGATGAACAGGTTGTGCCAGGCGAACTCGTTGATGACGCGGACATTGACGCGATTCTCGGGCTGTGAGCCGCCGAACAGGTCGGCCACATAGAGCTTGTCCTTCCCGGCAACGGCCTTGAGGAAATCTTCCTTGAGGGCGGCGAAATGCGCAGGCGTCATCGGGACGTTGGTCTTGCCCCACCAGACGGTGTTCTCCGTCTCGGCGTCCTTGACGATGAACTTGTCCTTGGCGGAACGGCCGGTGTGCTTGCCGGTTGCGACGACGAAAGGACCGTCTGCAGAAAGCATCCCCTCCCCGTTACCAACTGCATGCTCAACCAGCGGCGCCGTGCCCAGGTTTGCGAAGATCTCGGCCTCCGTCTCGATGCCTTGGCGGGCGAGCGGGTAGCTAAGGGAAGCGGTCAATGTTTTCTCCTCCTAATTGACGCGTCTGCCAGCAGCGATTTGGTCGACGCATCGACAATTCCTGAAAGGAATCGACCGGCGCATAATCGACGCCCCCTTGTCCGTCAAATCTGCGTCAATTGGAACCGCCATGCGGCGGATTACCTCGATATGCGAGCATTTCCGCTGGGCGATTGTCATGCACGCCCCGACCCGCTAACCAGCCCTTTGAAATTCGCAGCAAGGGCAAGATCAGCGCATCCATGGTCGATGCTTCGCCACCCAACGGCGCCGAGAGCGACAGCCAGACGCAGCCGCAGGTCGAGCAGCAGAAGTCAATCGCGCTCGTCGACGACGATCGTAACATCCTGACAACGCTCTCTATCAGCCTGCAGGCCGAAGGATTTGCAACGCGGGTCTATACCGACGGGGAGACGGCGCTGAAGGCCTTGCTGGACAATCCCCCCGATCTCGCCATCTTCGACATCAAGATGCCGCGCATGGACGGTCTGCACCTGCTCCAGGCCCTGCGCGAACAATCGAGCCTACCCGTAATATTCCTTACCTCGAAAGACGAGGAACCCGACGAGGCCCTCGGCCTCGCCCTCGGCGCGGACGATTACATCACCAAGCCGTTCAGCCAGCGCCTGCTGGTTGCCCGGATTCGCGCAATTCTGCGCCGCAGCGAACTGGTGCGCGCAACGCCCGAGGAAGCAGTGCCGGAGAACCTGCCCGAGCCCGTCGTACGCGGCCGCCTGCGCCTCGACCCGGCGCGCCACCTCGTCGACTGGGACGACAAGCCGGTCTCGCTCACCGTCACCGAATTCCTGATCCTGGAAGCCATGGCCCTGCGCCCCGGCGTGGTGAAAAGCCGCAACCAGCTCATGGATGCGGCCTACAGCGACGACGTCTACGTCGACGACCGCACGATCGACAGCCACATCAAGCGCTTGCGCCGCAAGTTCCGCGCAGTCGATCCCGAATTCGCCGCCATCGATACACTCTACGGCGCCGGCTATTCGTTCTCCGATGGCTGAACCGGCAGCCAAGCGCCGCAAACCCTCTCTGGCCGCGCGCCTCGGGCTGTCCTGGCGCGTTTCGCTGACGGCGCGCATCCTAGCGGTGAACATCATCGCCCTCGCCCTGCTGGCGGGCAGCCTGTTCTACATCGACAGCTATCGCCGCGAACTGCTGGCAGAGCGCTACAGGCTCGCCAAGGCGGAAGCCGAGATCACCGCCAATGCACTTGCCGGAGAGACTCCCGAAAAGCAGCGCAAGCTGATCCGGCGGATCGGTACCAGCCAGTCGCTGCGCCTGCGTCTCTATGGCGCCGACGGTGTGCTGCAGATCGACAGCTTCGAACTTGCCCCGCCCTCCTATCGCCTGATCGATCCGGCCAGCGAACCGTGGTTGCAGGATGCCGCCCGCGCGCTCGACCGCGGCATGGACTTCATGCTCGGGGCCCCGCCGATCCCGGACTATCGCGACCCGGCAGACGGCAGCGCCGGGTCATGGCCCGAAATCGCCGCGGCACTGGCAGATGGGCGGACCGAGATCGGCCACAAGGCCGCCCCGGACCAGACCCCCGTCATCATCGCCGCAACGCCCGTGGGCAGGACCGGCATGGCCCTGTTGATCACTCGCAACGCCCGCGACATCACCGAGAACGTGCGCATGGCGCGCCAGACCCTGGCGATCATCGTCGGCGCCGCACTGGCCGTCTCGATCCTGCTCTCCCTGTTCCTGGCCCGCACCATCGTCGAGCCCCTGCGCAAGCTCGTTCGCGCCGCGGTGCGCGTGCGCCTGGGCCGCGACCGCAGCGTCGTGGTCCCGCGCCTGCCCGACCGCCGTGACGAGATCGGCCTGCTCGCGCGCGCCATTTCCGACATGAGCGTGGCCTTGCGCCAGCGCATCGACGCGGTCGAGAGCTTCGCCGCCGACGTCGCGCATGAGCTGAAGAACCCGCTGACATCGCTGCGCAGCGCGCTGGAAAGCATCGACCGCGTCGAGAAGCCCGACTTGCGCAACCAGTTGCTGGGCATCGCCAAGGACGACGTGCGCCGGATCGATTTCCTTGTGACAGAGATCGCCGATGCCAGTCGCATCGACGCCGAACTGAGCCGCACTGTCTTCGAACCCGTCGACATGGGCCAGATGGTCCGCGGCCTGGTTGCCGAGCGCGACCAGCGCGGCGTCAACGGCACCTGCACTATCGTCATCGGCCGCGAAGGGGCTGCCCCGCTCACCGTCGCCGGCGATCCGCCGCGCCTCGAGCGCGTGCTGCAGAACCTGCTCGACAATGCCGTGTCCTTCTCTCCCGAACACGGCACCATCGAAGTCACCCTTTGCGCGAAGGAGAACCGCGTGAAGATCAGCGTGTGCGATCATGGCCCCGGCATTCCCGCGGACGCGCGCGAACGCATCTTCGAACGGTTCCATTCACTGCGCCCTTCCGGCGAAGAGTTCGGCAAGCACAGCGGCCTGGGCCTCGCGATCGCGCGGACAATCGTGGAGGCGCATTTCGGCCGTATCGCGGCCAATGACCGGCCCGACGGCGGCCGTGGCGCCTGCATCGAGATTTCCCTCCCGGCATGGCAGGCCCGATGATGGCGACCGGCGAAGAGATTACCCGGCAAGCGACCTGTATCGAGATCGACGGACGCGGCGTTCTGATCGAGGGACCGCCGGGCAGCGGCAAGACCAGCCTCGCGCTGGAACTGATCGACCGCGGCGCCCGGCTGGTAGGCGATGACGGGGTACTCCTTCGGGCCGAAGGCTCACGCCTGATCGCCAGCCCGCATCCCCGCACCCGGGGCCTCATCGAAGTGCGCAACCTCGGCATCCTGAAGGTTCCCTGCACAGAGGGGGTAGCCCTTGCGCTCGCCTTGACCCTGGACGCCAAGGCTCCGCGTTTTGTTGAAGAAGCCGGTGCGCTGGAAATCGCCGGGATCGCACTGCCGCACTTGCGGATCTGGCCAGAAGGAGGTCCCCTGGCGATCAAGGCCGAACTCGCGCTCAGGCACTTCGGCCTGCATTTCTGACAGCGCGCATTCAACAGGATCGCTGCGCGCCCCCTTTCATTTCGCGATCATCGGGCGCAAACAGCCGCAGATGACAGTCGAGTCCGGTACAGAAGCTCCCGAAGTCGCAAAACAGCGCGTTCTCCTTGTCACCGGCATGCTGGGTGCCGGCAAGACGACGGCGCTGCGCGTACTGGAAGACCTGGGCTGGGAGATCATCGACAATTTTCCGATCCGCCTGCTCAAGGGCCTGATCGAGACTTCCCCCGGCGATGGACCGGGCGCACCGCTCGCCATCGGTTTCGACAGCCGCACCCGCGGCTTCGATCCGCAGCGGATCATTCGCCAGGTCCAGGCGCTGGGCAAGAGCGGCACTATCGAGCTGACCACGCTGTTCCTCGATTGCTCGGGCCGGGAACTGGAACGACGCTACAACGAAACGCGGCGGCGCCATCCGCTGGCTTCGGACGCCCCGGTTTCAACCGGCATCCGCGCCGAGCGAGAACTGCTCACCCCGCTGCGCCGCTGGGCCGATATCCTGCTCGACACGACCGATTTCACCTCGAACGACCTGCAGCGCACGATTCGCGAACAGTTCGCCTCGAGCGCGCCGAACGAACTGACGGTGACTGTCTCCAGCTTCGGATTTTCACGCGGAATGCCCCCCGTCGCCGACCTCGTCTTCGACATGCGCTTCCTCAACAATCCGCACTGGGATGCCGACCTGCGCCCGATGACCGGTCAGGATCAGCCGGTCGGCGAATACATCCGCAAGGACCCCGCCTTCGAGGAAGCATTTACCCGGATCCGCGATCTGGTGCTCTTGCTGCTGCCCCGCTACGCGGCGCAGGGGAAGGCGTACGCCCACATAGCCTTTGGGTGTACCGGAGGGAGACACCGTTCGGTGTTCGTTGCCGAACAGTTGGCTGCGGCCTTGCGTCAGAATGGATTTTCGCCCACATTGCTGCACCGCAACTTGGGCTCGCGAGCAGCCGATCTTCTGGAAGGAGGTCTGCGGCGTGAAGGATAACTGGAAAACCCAAGGGCGAATGCAGGTATTTCGGAGCGCTCTTCCCGCATGATCGGTATGATTCTGGTCACTCACGGCAATCTCGCCGAGGAGTTTGTTCACGCCATGGAACACGTCGTCGGCGATCAGCCGGCGGTGGAGACCATCTGTATCGGCCCCAATGACGACATGGAAAAGCGCCGGGGAGAGATCGCCGACGCCATCAAGGCCGTCGACAGCGGCGAAGGCGTCATCATCCTGACCGACCTGTTCGGCGGCACGCCGTCGAACCTCGCCATTTCGCTGATGCAGGCCGGCAAGGTCGAAGTGATCGCCGGCATCAACCTGCCCATGCTCATCCGCCTGGCCAAGGCGCGCGCCTGCATGCCGGTGCGCGATGCCGTGGCCGCTGCGCGCGATGCCGGACGCAATTACATAACGATAGCTTCGGAATACCTGGGACAGGATGCATGATCGATTGCCGTGAGTCGGTGCTCATCGTCAACAAGCGTGGGCTCCACGCACGCGCCAGCGCCAAGTTTGTGAACCACGTCGCCGACCTGCCCGGTTCGGTCACCGTCACCGTGATCAAGGACGGCTCGGAAGCTTCGGGCGGATCGATCCTCGGCCTGATGATGCTCGGGGCCGCCAAGGGTGACACCATCGAAATTGCCTGTTCCGGTGAAGGTGCCGAAGGCGCGCTCTCGACGCTCGCCTCGCTCGTCAGGGACGGCTTCGGCGAGGATTGAAACCAGTGGCCACGCGCCGCACGATTTCCGGATTTTCCAACCCGCTGGTCAAGTTCCTGCGCTCCCTGCGCGAGAAGAAGCACCGCAAGCGGGAGAAACGCTTCCTTGCCGAAGGACTGCGCCTGCTGACCGATGCGCGCGAAT
This sequence comes from Novosphingobium sp. PP1Y, assembly GCF_000253255.1. Lineage (NCBI taxonomy): Bacteria > Pseudomonadati > Pseudomonadota > Alphaproteobacteria > Sphingomonadales > Sphingomonadaceae > Novosphingobium > Novosphingobium sp. PP1Y. Next base: position 2,972,767 of record NC_015580.1, read on the forward strand.
GCGGGATAGTGCCCGAAATGCTGGTCATGGCGACCGGTCGCGATCCGCACCCGCTGCTCGACGCTCTTGAAGACGCCGTGGCCGCAGCGGGCGGCGAGATCGTCGAGATGGACGTCGACATCCTTGCCAAGGTGACCGGCAAGGACAATCCGCAGGCCGTCGCTGGGGTCTTCGCCGAATTCGACACGCGCATCGCCAATGTCGACAGGCGCGCCGCACCGATCTGGCTGGTGGCGCAGGCGCTGCGCGATCCGGGCAATCTCGGCACGATGCTGCGCACCGGCGATGCCGTCGGCGCAGGCGGGCTGATCCTGATCGACGACTGCGCCGACCCGTTCTCGGTCGAGGCCGTGCGCGCCAGCATGGGGGCGATCTTCACCCAGAAGCTCGCCATCGCGCGCTGGGACGAATTCGTCGCGTGGCTGCGTCAGGATGAAGGACAGCTCGTCGCCGCATCGCTGCGCGATCCGGCCGATTATCGCGAGGCCCCTTACGCCGCCCCGTGCTTCCTCATGGTCGGCAACGAGTCGCAAGGATTGCCCCGGGAATACGAGGAAGCCTGCGACCTGCGGGTCACGATTCCGATGCGCGGACGGGCCGACAGCCTCAATGCCGCAGTTGCCGGTGCAGTCCTTGCCTACGAGGCGCTGGCGCATCTGGACAGGTCCTGAGAACAGGTTCATCAAGGCATCATCAAAGGCCGTTAAGGTGCTGCGACGATGCTTCTTCGTTCCGCACTCATTCTGGCCTTGTCTCTCGGCGCCGCGTCCTGCGGCACTGGTCCCAAGGCCGACGTCCAGCTCAAGGGGAGCGCCTGGCGCTTTGCCCTGATCGACGGGAAACGGCCTTCAACCGACGCGGCCAGCATCATTTTCCTGGGCAGCAAGATCCGCGTCCAGATCGGCTGCAATCTGATGGAAGGCAAGTGGAGCATGCAGGACGACCGACTGGTCGCCGCAGCGCTCAGCCAGTCCGAAATACCCTGCAGCAAACCGGTCTGGGGGCAGGAAAAGGCCGTGACCGCCCTCCTCGTCGCCACCCCGCGCCTTGCCGTGGACGAGAACCGGATGATCATCCAGTCGAGCGGCCATACAGCCGAACTGGTCCGCGACCTGCAGGCTGCGAAATAGCGTCTATTCGGCGGCGGCCGGGAGCGACGGCGTCTCCGGATCCTCCTTAAGCGAATCGACGCCGTAGCGCGGCATGGATTCCACCTGCGGTACGTCCTCGATTTCCCGCTTGCCGATCTCGATGTGCTTATCGCGCAGGCGCTTGCCCGAGGACAGCACGTTGCGCTCGAAGCTGCCGACGAACTTGTTGTAGTTGTTGACCGCGCTTTCCAGCCCCGCACCCACACGCTTCATGTGTTCGGCGGCAACGGCAAGGCGATCGTAGAGCTCGCCGCCCATGCGCCCGATCTCTCGCGCCTCGCGGGCCAGACCGTCCTGACGCCAGACCTGCGCGACGGTGCGGGCGATGGCGACGAGGTTGGTCGGCGTTGCCAGCAGCACGCGGTTGCGGAAGGCGAAGTCCCACAGCTCCGGATCGTATTCGAGCGCGGCGGCCACGAAATGTTCGCCCGGCACGAACATCACGACATAGTCGGGCGCGTCCTCGAACTGGCTCTGGTAGCTTTTCGCGCCGAGCGTCTGGACGTGATTGCGCATCGAAGCGACGTGCTGGCGCAGCGCCCCTTCGCGCGCGATGTCGTCCTGCGCCTCGAACGCCTCCTGATAGGCATTGAGCGAAACCTTCGCGTCGATCACCAGCTTCTTGTGGCCGGGAATGTTGACGATGGCATCGGGCCGCAGGCGCCCGTCCTCGGTTTCGATGGAGTGCTCGGTGATGAAATCGGTGTGTTCGGACAGGCCGCACTGTTCCAGCACATTGCGCAGCTGTTGCTCGCCCCAGCGCCCGCGCGCCTTGGGGGCATTGCGCAATGAATTGCCGAGCCTTGCGGCTTCCTCGCGCACTTTCTCCTGCCCTTCGCGCATCGACTGGATCAGGCCGGTGAGCTGGCCGAACGAATCGACTCGCTTGGCCTCGAGCACCTGGACCTGTTCCTCGTAGCTCCTGAGGCGCGCGCCAACCGGTTCGAGCAGCGAGCGGATACGTTCGGCATTGGCCTTCTCGCTTTCCTCGAAGCGAGCGCCGGCGCGGCGCAGGAAGGCCTCCTGCGCACCTTCGAGGACCTTGGCCCCGGCATTCTCGAATTCCTTGCGCAAGGCTTCCTGCGCCTGGAGCAAAAGGCGCTTCTGCTCGTCGAAATTGGCAGTCTTTTCGCGCAGGGTCGCCAGTTCGGAGGCCAGTTCGCGCTGTTCCCGTCGCAGGCCGTCGACAAGCGCGGCATTGTCCGAGCGGACCTTGTCGAGCGTCGCCGTCGCTTCACTGCGCACACGCTCGAGCGCGGCTCCTGCCTCGGCACGCAACTGCTCGATGCGCTGGGCATTTTCACTGCGCGTCCGCTCAAGCGCTTCGCCCAGCGCATCGGCGCGGCTGGCGCGCTCTTCGGCACTCGCCAGATCGCGAATCGCGGCACGGAACTTCTCGTCCAGCTCGCGCGCCTCACGGTCACGCGTCTCGAACTGGCCGCGCCACTGCGCGCCCGTCCGCGAACCGAAGAACCAGCCCAGCCCCAGCCCGATGACGAGGGCGACGATAGCGAAAATGATCCCTTCCATTCCGTCAGGTTATCCGGAACGTTTCAGGAACGCCAGACCCTGCATCGAACTATCGACAGGAATGATGGGAAGGTGCGGGAGCGGCCCTGTGCCCGGACCGCTCCGCAGCAATCAGGCCGCCTTGCGCAGCTTGTCGAGCTTCTTGAGGACCATCTGGCGCTTCAGGCGCGAGAGGTGATCGATGAACAGGATGCCTTCCAGGTGGTCCATCTCGTGCTGGAGGCACGTGGCCATGAGGTCGTCCATGTCTTCTTCATGGACATTGCCCTCTAGGTCCTGCCAGCGCGCGCGTATGCGGGCCGGACGCTCCACTTCGGCGTAGATCTCGGGAACCGAGAGACAGCCTTCCTGATAGACCGAGTGCTCCTCGGAAGGTTCGAGGATTTCGGGATTGATGAAGATCCGCGGCTCGCGCTTGGTCGGCTGATGCGTGTGGGCATGGCCGCCGTGGGCGGTGCAGACTTCCGGCTCGGCATCGGGATCTTCGGGCTGGAGATCGATGACCAGCACGCGCAGCGGCACGCCGACCTGAATGGCGGCAAGGCCGATGCCGGGGGCATCGTACATCGTCTCGAACATGTCATCGACAAGCGTCTTGAGCTCGTCGTCGAACTTTTCGACGGGCGCGGAGACCTGCTTCAGGCGCGGGTCGGGAACTTCAAGGATTTCGCGAATAGCCATGTATCGCAAATAAGGGCGAAGCGCGATTTTCGCAATATTGACGATGCGCGCAGAATTGCGTTCTTCGCGATTTCTCAGCCGACCGGCCTGCGCGCCCGGATCGCCTGGGCGAGCGTACCCTCGTCGAGATAGTCCAGTTCACCGCCCACCGGGAGCCCGTGGGCCAGCTGGGTAATGCGCACCGGATAGGCCTCCAGCCGCTCGGCGATGTAGTGCGCGGTCGTCTGGCCTTCCAGCGTGGCATTCATCGCCAGCACCACTTCGTCGACCTGCCCTTGCGCGACTCGCGCCAGCAGGCGGTCAATCGTCAGGTCTTCCGGGCGGACCCCGTCGAGCGCGGAGAGCCGCCCGCCCAGCACGTGATACTTGCCGGTGAACAGGCGCGCACGGTCGAGCGCCCACAAGTCGGCAACTTCCTCGACAACGCAGATCGAACGGGCATCGCGGCGCGGATCGGCGCAGATCCCGCAAGGGTTGGCGGTATCGATATTGCCGCAGGTATCGCATTCGACGAGCGTATCGCGCACGGCAGAAAGCGCCTCTAGCAACTGCACCAGCGACGTCTCGCGCCGCTTGATCAGCCAGAGTACCGCGCGCCGCGCCGAACGCGGCCCCAGCCCGGGCAGCCGCGACAAGGCGGCAGTAAGCGTCTCGATCTCTTGCGATGCCATGACCAATTCCCTAACCGCTCGGGCAGAGCTTGTCGAAGCATGACCATGTCTTATGCGCAATCGCGCCCTTCGACTCTTCGACAGGTTCCGGCCTCAGGCGAGCGGAGAATCGAATTGCGCATCATCTTCATGGGAACGCCCCAGTTCGCAGTGCCGGCGCTCGTCGCGCTGGTGGAGGCGGGGCATGAAGTCGTGGCCGTCTATACCCAGCCGCCGCGCCCTGGCGGCCGTCGCGGCAAGGAACTGACCCCCTCCCCGGTCCACAAGGAAGCCGAAGTGCGCGGCATCGAAGTGCGCCATCCGGTTTCGCTGAAAGGCGCGGAAGAGCAAGCCGCGTTCGCGGCGCTGCAGGCCGACGTCGCCATCGTCGCAGCTTACGGTTTGCTCCTGCCGCAGGCGATCCTCGATGCCCCGCGCAAGGGCTGCCTCAACATCCACGCCTCGATCCTGCCGCGCTGGCGCGGCGCCGCGCCGATCCAGCGGGCCATCCTTGCCGGCGATCCGACGACGGGCGTGACGATCATGCAGATGGAAGCCGGGCTGGATACCGGGCCGATGCTGGCGACCCTGCGCACCACCATCGACGCCAAGACCGCCGGCGAACTGACCGACGAACTGGCCGACAAGGGCGCGCAGCTCATGGTCGGCACCTTGCGCGAGCTGGACAATCACCGCCCGGTCACCCAGCCCGAAGACGGCGTGACTTACGCCAGGAAGATCGACAAGGCCGAGGCCCGCCTCGATTTCACCGCCGATGCAGATCAGGTGGAACGGCAGGTGCGCGCCTTCCAGCCAGCCCCCGGCGCCTTTTTCGAGCTGAAGGGCGAGCGCTACAAGGTTCTCTCCGCTCAAGTTGTCGAAGGATCGGGCAATCCCGGCGCCGTGCTCGACGATACCTTGACGATCGCCTGCGCTTCGGGCGCGATCCGGGTCATGCGCATCCAGCGCGCCGGCAAGCCCGCGATGGATACCGCCGACCTGCTGCGCGGCCGCCCGGTCCCGGCCGGAACCGTGATCGCCTGACCCGATGACGCGCTACGCCCTCACCCTCGAATTCGACGGCAGCCCGTTCATGGGCCTGCAGCGACAGGCTCACGGCCCCTCGGTGCAGCAGAGCGTCGAGGACGCCGTCCATTCGATCACCGGCGAAACCGCGATCATGCACGCGGCCGGACGCACCGATGCGGGCGTCCACGCCCTGGCGATGCGGGCCCATGTCGAGATCGAAAAGCCGTTCACACCGTTTCGGCTGATGGAAGCGATCAACGCAAAGCTGCGCCCCGACCCCATCGCCGTGATCGCCTGCGAGGAAGTGCCCGACGACTGGCACGCCCGCTTTTCGTGCATCGGGCGCGCCTATATCTATCGCATCGTCAACCGCCGCGCGCCGCTCACGCTCGAGCGCGGCAAAGCCTGGCAAGTTGCCAAGCCCCTCGACGCACAGGCGATGCATCGCGCCGCACAGTTCCTTGTCGGGCGTCATGACTTCACCACCTTCCGCTCGGCCCATTGCCAGGCGCAAAGCCCGCTCAAGACACTCGACCGCCTCGACGTACGGCGCGAAGGCGAGCATGTGCTGATCGAGGCCGAGGCGCGCAGCTTCCTGCACCATCAGGTGCGCTCGATGGTCGGCTGCCTTGCCATGGTCGGAATGGGCCGCTGGCGCGAGGAGCAGGTGCGCGAAGCACTGGAAGCGCGCGACCGCCAGGCGCTCGGATTGAATGCCCCCCCCGACGGCCTTTATTTCGTAAGGGCCGTATATTCTGGAGAATGACATGAGCCATACCGGCACGGAACTCACAACGCGGCTCGACGCCAACGGCACCTTGACCGTGCAATTGCGCGAACGGACCTGGGAAGCGCCAAAGGGTCGCCAGGTTCTGGTCCGCATGGAAGCATCGCCGATCAACCCTTCGGACCTCGCCCTCCTTTTCGCAGCGGCCGACCTTGAAAACGCGACCTACTCTCCCGGCAAGCTCGTCGCGCAGATGCCCGAGGCCTACACCAGGGTTGCAAGCGCGCGCCATGGCCTTGACCTGCCAGCAGGGAGCGAAGGCGCAGGCACTGTCGTCGCTGCCGGTGACGAGCCGGCAGCGCAGGCACTGATGGGCAAACGCGTCGCCTGCGTTCCGGGCACGGCCTATGCCACCTATGCCTATTGCGATGCCGCGATGGCGATTGTCCTTGACGATGCCACGAGCGCCGAGCAGGCGGCCTCCAGCTTCGTCAATCCGATGACCGCGCTGGGCTTCGTGGAGACGATGAAGGCCGAAGGCTTCACCGCCCTGATCCACGCCGCCGCCGCGTCGAACCTTGGCCAGATGCTGGTACGCATCTGCCAGGAGGACGGGATCGACCTCATCAACATCGTGCGCAGCGATGAACAGGTGAAGCTGCTGCAGGACCTTGGCGCCAAGTACATAGTCAACTCGTCAGAGCCCGATTTCATGTCCAGGCTCGTTGCCGCGGTTTCCGAAACCGGTGCACGCCTCGGCTTCGATCCCATCGGCGGCGGCACCATGGCCAGCGCCATGCTCAATGCGATGGAAGTGGACGCGGCCAGGAATATCGAATTCAACCGCTACGGTTCGTCCGAGTTCAAGAAAGTCTACATCTATGGAAAGCTGGATACCGGGCCGACCACGATTGCCGGCAACATCGGCTTCGCCTGGGAGCTTGCCGGATGGCTGCTGCCCAATTTCCTCGCCAAAGTCGGACCGCAGGTAGCCGGGCGCATGCGCGCTCGCGTCATGCAGGGCCTGGACACCACTTTCGCCAGCCGCTTCAGCGACCGCATCGGTCTTGGCGACATGCTCACGCGCGAAGCGGTGTGCCGTTACGCGGCGCGGCGAACCGGACAGAAATTCCTGATCCTGCCCAACGGGTGATCGGGCAGGCCGGGCGTGGGCAGGGTCAGACCTTGCCCACGACGCTTTCGGGAAGGTCGGTGCCGAAGACGCGCTGGTAGTACTCGGCCACCATCACGCGTTCGGTCTCGTCGCACTTGTTGAGGAACGTGAGACGGAACGCGAAGCCGACGTCCTTGAAGATCTCGGCGTTCTGGGCCCAGGTGATCACTGAACGCGGGCTCATCACGGTCGAGATATCGCCGTTCATGAAGCCCTGGCGCGAGAAGTCGGCAACCTTCACCATGTCGGTGATGGTCTTCACGTCCATGCTCGGGACCTTCTTGTGGACGATGTCCACCTCGATGTCCTCAGGCAGGTAGTTGAGGCCCACGACCATGTTCCAGCGGTCCATCTGGCCCTGGTTGATCTGCTGGGTGCCGTGATAAAGGCCCGAGGTATCGCCAAGGCCCACGGTGTTTGCCGTGGCGAAGAGGCGGAAATTGCGGTCCGGGCGGATCACGCGGTTCTGGTCGAGAAGCGTCAGCTTGCCCTCGGTCTCGAGGATGCGCTGGATCACGAACATGACGTCCGGGCGGCCTGCGTCATACTCGTCGAAGACCAGCGCGACCGGGTGCTGCAGAGCCCAGGGCAACAGGCCCTCGCGGAACTCGGTGACCTGCAACCCGTCGCGCAAAACGATGGCATCGCGGCCGATCAGGTCGATGCGGCTGATGTGCGCGTCGAGGTTGATGCGGATGCACGGCCAGTTGAGGCGCGCGGCGACCTGCTCGATATGGGTCGACTTGCCGGTACCGTGATAGCCCTGCACCATGACGCGGCGGTTGTAGGCAAAGCCTGCAAGGATCGCCAGCGTGGTATCCGGATCGAAGACGTAAGTCTCGTCGAGATCGGGCACGCGCTCATCCGCCTTGGAGAAGGCAGGCACCTTCATGTCGATGTCGATACCGAACGTCTCGCGGACGTCGATCTCGATATCGGGAGCGGCAAGCAGCGTGGAATCGCGGCGGTCGGTCTTGATGTTCGCGGAGTCAGTCATTGCGTGACCTCGCCTAAAGGACCGGGCGCTGCACCGCAATAAGCTTTACGGGGTTGAAGCGGTGGACCTGTGACTTGCGGGAGGCAAGCTGGCCCTTCCTCCCCCCGCGCCTCAGCCTTCGCACTTGGGCGGCAAGGCGAACAGGTCGATGAAACGCTGCGCCAAGGCCGGATCGCCTTCGATCTTCAGCTTGCCCCCGGCTTCGGCAGGGCTTTGCTTGCCGTAGAAAACGGGCAGGAAATCGGTCGCATCCGGCGCCGTGAAGCGCAGGTCGGGCGAAGTCATCCCCTCCCCGATGGGGTGAATCGCCAGGTCACCCTCACGCAGACGCCCTGCAAAGTGCTGCTCGCCCACGTTGAACGCGATCCACAGCTCCAACCCGCTCGCCCGGGCCGGAACGATCATCGTGCGCAAGGAAAGCATCAGCGCAACGGGCGTCAACGGAAGTGTGTGGTCGTGCAAGGGCGAGCGCACCGCCCAGCGGCCGAGTTCCTGCAACACCGGCTCGAGCGCCCTGCCCCAGTCGGTCAGGCCATAGACTTGCGCGGAAACCGGCGGCTTGCGGAACGATCGGGCGACAATCCCGTTCGCCTGCAGCGTCTCCAGCCGCTCGGTCAGCACCTTGGCGCTTAGGTTGGGGAGCGCCTGGCGCAGTTCGCTGAAGCGGCGGGCGCCCAGCATCATTTCACGCACGATCAGCAAGGACCAGCGCTCGCCGATCAGCTCCATGGCGAAGGCCGCGCCGCAGGCATCGGCGTACCACCGGCCATGCGGTCCCTCGTCACTACTCACCGCAACTTTCGACCCTTTGGTATCTTTTTGTAACTTCATAGTTGCTTTTTGTAACCCTCAAGCACACCCTTGCGCAAGCTCGATTCGCCATAAAGCGCATCGAAAGCCAACACGGACTGCCCCCGCCGTTCGTCGACATACAGGAGAGTACGGATGCCGATTCGCCCCGATGCCGAAATCGAGATCACTGCCTTCGACTGGGTCCCTTCCTTTGCTCGCGGTTTCGTGCGCGACTTGCGCCCGCGCTGGGCCTGCGAGGAACTGGGCCTGCCCTATCGCGAGCGGCTGATCAGCGCAATGAAACGGCCCGAATGGTATTACGACGACCAACCCTGGGGCCAGGTGCCGTTCCTGCGCGACGGTGAAGTGTGCCAGTTCGAAAGCGGAGCGATCCTGATCCACCTGGCCGAGAGAGGCGGCGGTCTTCTCCCGCAAAGCGGGCAAGCCCGCGCGTCGACGCTTTCATGGCTGTTCGCTGCGTTCAACAGCATCGAGCCGATGGTATTCGAACTCAACAATGTGGAGACTTTCTCCGCCAAGTCCGACTGGGCGCCCCTGCGCCGCCCCTCACTGCTGGAAACCGTGGCCAGGCGGCTCGACCGGCTCGAAGCGCGGGCGCCGCAGGACGGGTGGATCGCCGGCGAATTTTCCATCGCCGATATCGCGATGGTCACGGCCCTGCGCGAACTGGCCGGACGCGGACAGCTCGATGACCGCCCCGGCCTCGCCGCCTATGTCGAACGGGCCACTGCACGTCCGGCGTTCCAGACTGCATTAAAAGCACAACTGGACGTTTTCGATGCCCATGCCCCGGTCGAACCCGCAGGAGCCTGACATGACTTATGTCGAAGGATTCGTGATCGCGGTGCCCATCGCGAACAAGGCCAGCTTCATCGCCCATGCCGAGGAATTCGACGCGCTGTTCGTCGAAAAGGGCGCCAGCCGCGTCGTCGAATGCTGGGCTGAAGACGTTCCGCACGGAAAGCAGACCGATTTCTATCGCAGCGTCGCGGCCCGGGACGACGAGGCGGTCGTCTTCAGCTGGATCGAGTGGCCCGACAAGGCCACCCGCGACAAGGGCATGGACGCCGTCATGGCCGATCCGCGCATGGACATGAACAACAATCCCGTCCCCTTCGACGGGGCACGGATGATCTTCGGCGGCTTTACGCCCGTCGTCGACATGGGAGCGTGACCATGACCAATCCTACAGGAAGCTTCATCTGGTACGAACTGATGACGACCGATCCCGATGCGGCGGCGCGCTTCTACGGCAGCGTCGTGGGCTGGACGGTTGCGGCAGGTACGCCTGACCAGACCGGCGGCATGGATTACCGCATGTTCGAGCGTTCCGACGGCGGCAATGCGGGCGGAATGCTCAAATTGACGGACGAGATGGTTGCCGGCGGCGCACGGCCCACATGGCTGCCCTATCTTCATACGCCCGATGTCGACCGCGAAGTGGCCGAGATCGAAGCGGAAGGCGGCAAGGTGATGATGCCCGCAAGCGACCTGCCCGTAGGCCGCATTGCGATGGTCACCGATCCGCAGGGCGTCCCGATCTACCTCATGGCCCCGATCCCGCCTGCGGATAAGCCCGATGCCGCCAGCGACGTCTTCTCCGTGTCCGAAAACCAGCACGTGCGCTGGAACGAACTGGCCAGTCCCGACCAGGCCGCATCGATGGACTTCTACGCCCGTCATTTCGGATACGCATTCAACGAAAAGATGGCGATGGGCGAGATGGGCGACTACTGCTTCATCGATCATCACGGCGTCACCCTGGGCGCAATCATGCCGCAGATGAACCCGCAGCAGCCAACCTTGTGGCTGTTCTATTTCGGGGTGCCCTCATTGCTCGCCGCAAAGCAGCGGATCGAAGATGCCGGAGGGCAGATCATCATGGGGCCGCACGAAGTTCCGGGCGGCGAATGGATCGTGGTCGGTCTCGATCCTCATGGCGCCCCGTTCGGTCTGGTCGGCCCCAAGGGCGAATAAGCGAATAGGCATTGACGCGCGGCACATGTTCTACGCATGTTCCCCTAAAGCCTTGGCGTCTTGAGGAGACCGGACAGTGGCCGATTATACCTTCTTCACCAACCCGATGTCGCGCGGACAGATCGCCCGCTGGGCCCTGCACGAAGCGGGTGCGGACTATGACCAGGTCCTCGTTGACTGGAAGGACAAGCCGGCCGCATTTCTTGCCGCCAACCCGATGGGCAAGGTGCCGACCCTGATCCATCATGCCGAGGATGGCGACAGGGTCGTGACCGAGGCTGCAGCGATCTGCCTCTACCTCGCCGAAATGCATCCCGAGGCGGGCCTGCTGCCCAACGATTCGGAGATGGCCGACTACTATCGCTGGACTTTCTTCGCCTCGGGGCCGGTCGAGCAGGCGATCACTTCGCGCAGTCTCCGCTTCGAACCGACGCCGGAGCAGGAGGCGATGGCCGGTTGGGGCAGCTTCGATCGCACGATGGACGCACTCGAAGCGCATCTCGACAACGTGCGCTGGGTCTGCGGGGACCGCTTCACTATGGCCGACGTCTATGTCGGCAGTTCGGTCGACTGGGGCCTCAATTTCGGCGTGATGCCGCCCCGCCGGGCTTTCGTCGGCTATGCCGAGCGGGTCCAGTCGCGCCGGGCCTACAAGGCAGCCAAGGCGGTCGACAATGCCCTGATAGCGGAGATGAGGAAATGACAGCGAAGAACCGCACCGGCCTTGCGCGCGAAGGCAAGGCTTATGAGGGCGCGCAAAGCGGAGCGGAAGCGTGAGCGTCGAGCTGAACCACACGATCGTATGGTCTTCGGACAAGAATCATTCGGCGAGGTTTGTCGCGGATATTCTCGGCCTGCCCGAGCCGGGCAGTTTCGGACGCTTTCGCGTCCTTGAACTCGCCAACGGAGCATCATTGGACTTTGCCGACAGAGAGGGCCCAATCGCGCGGCAACACTATGCCTTCCTGGTCAGCGATGAAGAGTTCGACGCCATCTTCGCCCGCATCAAGGAAAAGGGCATCCGCTTCTGGGCCGATCCCGGCCAGGAACAACCCGGGCAGATCAATCACAGGTTCGGCGGCCGGGGCGTCTATTTCGAAGGGCCTGACGGCCACAACCTCGAAGCCCTGACTGCTCCTTACTCAGAAGCTGAAGCATGAGTCTCGCGCTCTACGGTCACCCCTTTTCGTCCTATACCTGGAAGGCGATGATCGCGCTTCACGCCGCGCAGATCGCCTTCGACTTTCGCATCGTCGACCCAGACCATCCCGAAAATGGAGAAGTCGTCCAGACGACGGGGCCGCTCGGCAAGTTTCCGGTCCTCGTCGACGGCAAGACCCGCATTTTCGAAGCGACATCGATCGTCGAGCACATCGCGTTGCATCACGCGCCCGATGCAGCTCTGCTTCCCTTCGATGCATCCGAAGCCGCGCGGGTGCGGATGATGGACCGGGTCTTCGACAATTACGTCATGGCCCCGATGCAGGCCGTGGTCGACGAATACCTGCGCGCGCCCGAGAATCCCGACATGGCGCGCGTGGCCGAACAGCGCGGACGGCTGGACCGCACGTACGGCTGGCTGGAAGCCTGGCTCGGATCCTACGAATTGCCCGAAAGCGTGACGCTGATCGAATGCGCGGCGGCGCCTTCGCTGTTCTACGCCGACTGGGTGCATCCCATCGCCGATGGCATGTCGCGGCTCAAACGCTGGCGCGCTCACCTGCTCGCCCTGCCCCCGGTCGCCAAATGTGTCGATGCCGCCCGGCCTTATCGCGCCTTTTTCCCGCTCGGCGCGCCCGACCGGGACTGAATCGAAACCGGACTTCCAAAAGGAGAGAGATCGATGTCCGAGGCATCCAATGAGCTGTCGGTAACCCGTTTCATTGCCGCGCCGCCTGCCAAGGTCTGGGAAGTCATGGCCGAGCGGCAGGAAGAATGGTGGTGCCCCAGGCCATGGCGCGTCGAGGTGGACCAGCAGGAACGCCGCCCTGGCGGCGCCTGCCGGATGACCATGTACGGCCCCAATGGCGAAGTCGCCCCGCAGGTCGGCATCTACCTCGCCTATGACGAGGGCGAGCGCTTCGTGACTACCGATGCCGTCGTCGGGGACTTTCAGCCATCAGGCCCTTTCATGATCGGAATCTGGGAAATCGCGCCCGAAGCAGACGGCACGCGCTATACCGCCAGGGCCCGCCACTGGAGCGAGGAAACCCGCCGCAACCATGAGGAAATGGGCTTCATCGAGGGCTGGAATGCCTGCGCCGCCCAGCTTGCCGAGATCTGCGAAGCCGAAGCAGCCTAAGCGCAATTGCGCTTAGGCGAAAGCGGCCGCCCGGCGCAGCAACTGGTAGGCCTCGACCACCACCTGCAGGCGCGCCTCGTGGCCGCGGTCACCGCCGTTATGGTCGGGATGATACTTGCGCAGCAGGCTCGTGTAGCGCTGGCGCAGCTCCCGGCGGTCGATGTCCGCGTTCAGCCCGAGCACGTCGAGTGCGCGCCGCTCGTCCGGCGTGAAGCGATGGTTCTGGGGGCCCATCCCAGCCTGGCTGCGCCGCACATGCGCGCGGGCCCTGCCGCTGATCGCCTCCAGCGGATCGGCAAAGTCGGCCCAGCGCGGCACGCCGTCCACCCCGGCGTCGGGCCGAAAGGCGCGGGTATGCGTTTCCCATCCGTGTAGCGGCGACTGGGCGCGCAGGATCTCTTCGGCCTCCATGCCCTCGAAATAGTCGTAGCCCGCATTGAACTGCCGCACGTGCTCCAGGCAGAACCAGCGGTAGTCTCCCGGGCCGTCAAATCCCGAGGGACGAGCCCCCGGCGCCCGGAATTCGCCCGCATGCTCGCACCCGGGCCAGCTGCATTCGCGGCCCGCGGTTTCGTGTCTTCCATGAAATCTGCTGTACTTCACCCGCTTCAAGATGGACTCGGATGCGCCTAAATGGAAGACATGAACGGACCGATAGCACAGGAAATGCGGCAACTGCTCACAGCGGCCTTTGCCCCCACCCATCTCGAAATCACCAACGATTCCGCCAGTCACAGCGGTCATACGGGCGATGACGGCAGCGGCGAATCGCACTTTACCATCGTGATCGAGAGTGAGCGCTTCGCCGGCGCTTCGCGCCTGCAGCGCCAACGCCTCGTCAATGCGGCGCTGGGCGACATCCCGGGTCAACGGGTCCATGCGCTGGCGATCAAGGCCCGCGCACCCGGGGAGTAGGTCCAGGCCCCTAGGCCCGGCATCCGGCCGGATCGGCGACAAGGCAGCAAGGTCCTCGCGGGCCTCTGAATGAACAACCGGGGCGATGGAGGCAGGCCATCCAGACGATCGCGCCGCATCGCCCCTCCATCGCGTGTTGCCCTTTGCCGCTGCCGCGCCTAAATGCGCGCCCTATGCCAAATCCGCTGACATTTGCCGTGCCCAAGGGCCGTATCCTCGACGAAGCGCTGCCGCTGATGGCGCGCGCCGGTGTGGTGCCCGATGCGGAATTCCACGACAAGAAGTCGCGCGCGCTGTCTTTTGCCTGCGAAGGCAGCGACATGCGCCTGATCCGTGTGCGCGCATTCGACGTTGCCACGTTCGTCGCTCATGGCGCTGCGCAAGTCGGCATCGTCGGCTCGGACGTGGTCGAGGAATTCAACTATTCCGACCTCTATGCCCCGGTCGATCTCGACATCGGTCATTGCCGCCTCTCGGTTGCCGAGATGGCTGACAAGGTCGGTGGGCCGCTGCCCTCGCACTTGCGCATCGCCAGCAAGTATCCGAATCTCACCCGCCGCCACTTCGAGAAGCTGGGCGTGCAGGCCGAAGTCGTGAAGCTGAACGGCGCGATGGAACTCGCCCCGACGCTGGGCCTTTCGAGCCGCATCGTCGATCTCGTCTCCACCGGGCGCACGCTCAAGGAAAACGGTCTGGTCGAGACCAGCCGCATCCTCGACATTTCCGCGCGCCTGATCGTCAACCGCGCCGCCCTGAAGACCGACGAGCGTGTGGCCTCGCTGGTCGAGCGTTTCCGCGCACTCGTTGCCGAAGGCGCCGGAGCGCCCGCCTGATGCTGCGCCTTTCGACACACGATGAAGGCTTCGCCGAAGCCTTCCGGCGCGTCGTCGCCGACCGCCGCGAAAGCGCGGTCGATGTCGCCAAGGACGTTGCCGAAATCCTTGCCGCCGTGCGCGAACGCGGCGACGCTGCGCTGTCCGAATACACGCAGCGCTTCGACGGGCACGACCTGGAACGGAGCGGCTGGCAGGTCGACGCCGAAACCTGCCGTGAGGCCTTCGAAGCGCTCAAGCCCGAGCTGCGCGAAGCCCTTGAACTGGCTGCGACCCGCATCCGCGCCTATCACGAAGCGCAGCTTCCCGAGGATCGCGACTACACCGACGCGGCCGGCGTGCGCCTCGGCGCAACCTGGCGCGCGGTCGACGCTGCGGGCCTCTACGTCCCCGGCGGACGCGCGGCCTATCCTTCATCGATGCTGATGAACGCGATTCCCGCCAAAGTCGCAGGCGTCGAGCGTCTCGTCGTCGTCACCCCCACCCCCAAGGGCGAAGTAAACGCGCTTGTCCTCGCCGCCGCGCACCTGGCCGGCGTGGACGAGGTGTGGCGCGTGGGCGGTGCTCATGCCGTTGGCGCTCTGGCCTATGGCACCGGGCGGATCGCCCCGGTCGACGTGATCACCGGGCCGGGCAATGCCTGGGTCGCCGAAGCCAAGCGCCAGCTCTACGGGGTTGTCGGCATCGACATGGTTGCCGGGCCGAGCGAAATCCTCGTGATCGCCGACGCAAAGAACGAACCGCGCCGAATCGCCGCCGACCTGCTGAGCCAGGCCGAACACGATCCGACCTCGCAGTCGATCCTGATCACCGACGACGCTGCCTTCGCCGATGCCGTGGCTGCGGCCGTCGAGACCGAACTGGCAGCATTGGCAACCGAGCAGACCGCCCGCACCAGCTGGAACGACAACGGGGTGATCGTCGTCGTCGGCAGCTTCGACGAGGCCCCTGCCCTCGCCAATGCACTGGCGGCCGAACACGTCGAGATCGCCACGGACGATCCCGAAGCGGTGATGAAGCAGATCCGCCACGCCGGGTCGGTCTTCCTCGGACGCATGACCCCCGAAGCGGTCGGCGACTATGTCGCGGGTCCCAACCACGTGCTGCCCACCGGACGGCGCGCACGGTTCTCCTCGGGCCTCTCGGTCCTCGATTTCATGAAGCGCACCAGCTTCATCCAGCTCGACCAGGCGGCGCTCGAGGCCATCGGCCCCGCCGCCGTCGCCCTTGCCGATGCGGAAGGGCTCCCCGCGCATGCGCGCTCGATTCAAGTAAGGCTTGGCCAATGACCGCCCGTAACAAAGCCCGTGCCGCCGCCCGCCTCGCCGCGGTGCAGGCACTCTACCAGCATGACATGGAAGCGACGCCGCAAGCCTCGCTGCTCGACGAATTCCATCGCCATCGCCTCGGCATGGAGATCGACGAGGACCAGTACGCCAAGGCCGAGACCGCCTTCTTCGACGACGTCGTCAAGGGCGTGATCGCGCGCCGCGACGAGATCGACGAGATCCTCACCGGCAAGCTGGCCGAAGGCTGGTCGCTCGCCCGCCTCGACAAGACCATGCTTCAGATCCTGCGCTGCGGCGCATGGGAGCTGATGGCCCGTGCCGACGTGCCGACCGGCGCCGCGATCAGCGAATATGTCGACGTCGCCCACGCGTTCTTCGAGGCGCGCGAGGCGAAGTTCGTCAACGGCGTACTCGATTCGGTCGCCAAGGCGGTTCGCTGAACCCTCGACAGGATCGGCGTTCATCGTCATGCTGCTGGTGTGACAAGCGAATTTGCCTTCATCGAAGCGCTGCGTGCGATTGCCACAGATCCGGCCGCGCGCGGGCTCGATGACGATGCTGCCGTAATCGAAATCGGCGAGGAAAAGCTGGTCCTGACCATGGATACCGTGGTCGAAGGCGTGCATTTCCTGCCCGCCGATCCGCCGGCCGACGTCGCGTGGAAGCTGGTCGCCGTCAACGTCTCCGACCTGGCGGCGAAAGCCGCTCAGCCGCTTGGCTGCCTCTATTCCCATGCACTTGGCGAAGACGCCTGGGACGCGGCGTTTCTCGTCGGCCTGAGGGCAGCTGCCGATCACTTCGCGCTTCCCCTGCTGGGCGGGGATACGGTGCGAATGCCCGAAGGCGCACCGCGCAGTTTTTCACTCACGGCGCTGGGTCGCGGGCCACATGGCTGCCCGGTCCCCTCGCGTTCGGGCGCACGGCCGGGCGACCGGGTATGGGTCAGCGGGACGATCGGCGATTCCGGGGTCGGGCTCGCGCTCCTCGGCGGCAAGTTGAATGCGGCCACGCTCTCAGCCGAAAACGCCCGCTGGCTAAGCCAACGCTACCGCCGCCCTTCCCCCGTTCCCGCACTCGGCGCTGCGCTTGGCCCGATGGTCAATGCGATGATGGACATTTCCGACGGCCTTCTCGTCGATGCGCGGCGCATGGCGGGCGCAAGCGCGGTGCGGATCGTCCTTGGCCTCGAAAGCGTGCCGCTTTCGCGCGCCTTGCGCGAGACCGCCGGACAGGACCGCGCTGCCCGGATCGCCGCAGTCACGGCAGGCGACGACTACTGCCTGCTGTTCACCGCGCCGCCGGAAAGAACTGCCGGAATTCGCGAAGTGGCAGCAGGCCTTGGATGCGAGGTCAATGCCGTCGGCGTCGTCGTCAAGGGCGATGGACTGACGCTCATGCACGACGACGAACCTGTCCCCCTGCCCGAGCGCCTCGGCTACCAGCACTGACATTGCGACCGCGCACAAGTCGGTGAACAGTACGCAAGCCCTTAGAACATGGCGCTTGCCAGTATCGAGCCTTGTCTATAGCCCTTGCCACTTCGAGCGGGAAAACTCGCCGAAATAGAGGAACTCTTTGGGAAGGGGGCGTTCTGTGAGTCTAGTCACGATCGCAATAGGCCTCGGACTTCTGGCCATTATCTATGGCCTGGAGACCAGTAGGCAAGTTCTGGTCAATTCGACCGGCAATGAAAAGATGCAGGAAATCGCAGCGGCCATTCAGGAAGGCGCACAGGCCTACCTCAAGCGGCAATATTCCACGATTGCACTGGTCGGCATCGTCGTCGCCATAATCATCGCGGTAACCTTGGGCATGATTTCGGCCGTGGCCTTCGTCGCAGGCGCCGTCCTGTCGGGGGTGGCAGGTTTCGTCGGCATGAACATCTCTGTCCGTGCCAACGTGCGCACCGCGGCCGCAGCCCAGGAAGGGTTGCAGCAAGGGCTGACGCTGGCTTTCCGCGCCGGCGCGATTACCGGCATGCTCGTGGCGGGCCTCGCCCTGCTCGCGATTTCGGTCCTGTTCTGGTACCTGACCGGCCCTGCCGGATACAGCGTAGGCGGTGAAGACCGCACCGTCGTCCAGGCCTTGACGGCCCTGGCCTTCGGCGCGTCGTTGATCTCGATCTTCGCGCGTCTTGGCGGCGGTATCTTCACCAAGGCCGCCGACGTCGGCGCCGACCTCGTCGGCAAGGTCGAGGCGGGAATTCCCGAAGACGACCCGCGCAACCCGGCCGTCATCGCCGACAACGTGGGCGACAACGTGGGAGACTGCGCCGGCATGGCCGCCGACCTGTTCGAAACCTACGTCGTCACCGTGGGCGCAACGATGATCCTCACCGCGCTGCTGATGAAGAACCTCGGTGAAGTGCTCATCCAGATGATGTCGCTGCCGCTTCTGATCGGCGGCGTGTGCATCGTGACCTCGATCATCGGCACCTATTTCGTCCGCCTCGGCAAGTCTAACAACATCATGGGCGCCATGTACAAGGGCTTCCTGGTCACCGCCGTGCTGTCGGTTCCGGCGATCTGGTGGTCTATCAGCTTTGCCCTGGGCAGCATGGAAACGCCGATCGGCGATGCCGACTTCAACGGCCGCTCGCTGTTCTACTGCGCGCTGGTGGGCCTGGTAATCACCGGCCTGATCATCTGGATTACCGAATACTACACCGGCACCAACTTTCGCCCGGTCAAGTCCATCGCCAAGGCTTCGGTCACGGGGCACGGCACGAACGTGATCCAGGGCCTTGCCATCAGCCTTGAGGCGACTGCGCTGCCGACGATCGTCATCGTCGCCGGCATCATCGTCGCCCACCAGCTCGCGGGCCTGCTCGGCATTGCCTATGCGGCAACCGCCATGCTCGCTCTGGCGGGAATGGTCGTGGCGCTCGACGCCTATGGCCCGGTAACCGACAATGCCGGCGGCATTGCGGAAATGGCCGGACTGGAAGACGCGGTGCGCGCAAAGACCGATGCCCTCGATGCCGTGGGCAACACCACCAAGGCGGTCACCAAAGGCTATGCCATCGGTTCTGCCGGCCTGGCCGCGCTGGTCCTTTTCGCCGCCTATACGACCGACTTGCGGGAGTTCTTCCCGGGGCTGACCGTCAACTTCAGTCTCGAGAATCCCTATGTCATTGTCGGACTGCTGCTTGGCGCGCTCCTGCCCTATCTCTTCGGAGCCATGGGCATGACCGCGGTGGGCCGCGCGGCAGGTGATGTCGTCGTCGACGTGCGCGACCAGTTCGCCAAGAACAAGGGCATCATGGAGGGCACTTCGAAGCCCGACTATGCCCGCACGGTCGACCTCGTCACCAAGGCGGCGATCAAGGAGATGATCATCCCCTCGCTGCTGCCGGTCCTGGCGCCGATCGTGGTCTATTACGTGATCACTGCGGTTGCCGGGCGCGAGAACGGCTTCGCTGCTCTGGGCGCCCTGTTGCTGGGCGTGATCGTGGGCGGCCTGTTCGTCGCACTCTCGATGACCTCGGGCGGCGGCGCATGGGACAATGCCAAGAAATTCATCGAGGACGGCAACTACGGCGGCAAGGGCTCTGAAGCCCACAAGGCCGCGGTCACCGGCGATACCGTGGGCGATCCCTACAAGGATACCGCGGGTCCGGCCGTCAATCCGATGATCAAGATCACCAACATCGTGGCATTGCTGCTGCTCGCTGCACTCGCCGCAGGATAAAGGTTACCGCACGACGGTAAGCCTGAGGGCCTGTCGGATCATCCGTCAGGCCCTTTTTTCTGCCTGCTTCGCGCCGAAACAGGGTGACCGGGCATCGTTAGCAATTCCTTGAAGGAAACCCGCTAGGTCAGCTTCAGGAAATCCATGCTCGCTCGAAGTGGAAGTTCAGGACAGTGGCAAGCCTGCCCAAGGAGGAACGCACGCGCCCGGTCCCTGCGACCGATACCGTCGACCTGCGTGCCGACGCCGGGACCCTGAGCTGCGTTCCCTGGCACCACCTCGAGGCGGAGATCGCCGCGTGGGACAGTCTTGCGCGCGAAGCCAGTGAGCCCAATCCCTTTTTCGAGAGCTGGTACTTGCTGCCTTCGCTGCGGCAATTGCCCGAGACCCACCGCGTGAGGATCCTGCGCTTCGAACGCGGCGGCCGCCTCGCCGGAATCCTGCCGGTCCTGCGCGCGGGCCGTTACTATCGCTGGCCGGTCCCCCAGATCTCGAGCTGGCTGCATGCCAACTGTTTCTGCGGCGCGCCGCTGGTTGCGCAAGGAAGCGAACACGAATTCTGGCGAGCGATACTCAAGTGGGCCGACCATAGCCCCGGCGCAGCCCTGTTCATGCACTTGCGCGCCATGCCGCTCGGCACGCCGCTTCACGCCGCGCTGGAGAGCGTCCTTGCCGAGCAGCGGCGCCAAGCCGCGCTCGTCCACCTTGAACACCGCGCCATGCTGGCCTCCGATCTTGGCGCGCAGGCCTATCTCGAGGCATCTCTCTCTACCAAGAAGCGCAAGGAACTGCGCCGCCAGGCCAAGCGCCTCGCCGATGAAGGCGAACTTGCCACGATCCGCCAGCGCGATGCCGAAGGGATCGAGGCATGGTGCGATGCCTTCCTCTCGCTCGAGGCTTCGGGCTGGAAGGGCAAGGCCGGCTCCGCCCTCGCCTGCGATCCGGCGACGGAGAGCCTCTTGCGCGAAAGCCTCGCGGGCGGCGCCTTGAACGGCAAGCTGGAGCGGCTGACGCTGACGCTGGACGGTCGGCCGCTGGCGATGCTGGCGACGTTCCTGTCTCCACCGGGGGCCTTCTCGTTCAAGACCGCCTTCGACGAAACCTACGCCCGCTTCTCCCCCGGCGTCCTCCTGCAGCGGGAGAACCTCGAGATGCTCGCGCGCGAGGATATCGCCTGGACGGACAGTTGCGCAGCCTCCGACCACCCGATGATCGACCACTTCTGGCGTGAGCGTCGCCCGGTCGGACGTCTATCCATCGCAATCGGCGGACGCCTGCGCCGCGCCGCCTTCCGCCAATTCGTGCGCGCCGAGACTGCGCGCAATCCCACAGGAACGTCTTCATGAGCGTTTTCCCGCCCAGCGCCCGCGCGACATTTGCTGCCAACTACCCGGAAATTCCGCATAAGCTGGTTCACACACTCAGTGCCCATCCGCTGCTGGACTTCGGTGCGCTTGCCGATCTTGCCGAAGCGCTGCCGGAAGCCTCGATAGAGTACAACGCCGGCAACCAGCCCATCGGCATCGATGGCAAGCCTGCGGCGACCGGCATTCCCATCGGCGAAACGATCCGTTCGATCGAGACGAGCAATTCGTGGGCCGCGCTCAAGAACATAGAGCAGCATCCGTCCTACGCGGCCTTGCTGGAGGACCTTCTCGGCGAACTGCGCCCGCAGATCGAGGCTAGGACCGGGCGCATGATGAAGACCCAGGGCTTCGTCTTCGTGACCTCGGCAGGCGGTGTGACGCCCTATCACTTCGATCCGGAGCACAATATCCTGCTGCAGGTGCGCGGCTCGAAGGTGATGACGCAGTTTCCCGCCGGGGATGCCCGCTATGCGCCCGACGAAGTGCACGAAACCTACCACACTGGCGGCGGTCGGGAATTGCGCTGGAGCGAAGATCTGCTCTCGGGTGGCCGTGAATTCGCGATTGCTGCAGGAGAGGCGCTGTTCGTCCCGGTCATGGCGCCGCATTTCGTCCGAAATGGACCGGAACCATCGATTTCGCTTTCGATTACCTGGCGCTCCGAATGGAGCTTTGCCGAAGCGGATGCCCGCGCCTTCAACGGTTTGCTGCGAAAATACGGTTTGAAGCCCCGCAGTCCCAGCCGCTGGCCAGCGCGCAATCTGGCGAAGGCCTATGGCTGGAGAGTAGCGCGCAAGTTGGGCGCAGGGTAACGCCTACCAATTAATAACCGCTCGCAAAAACCGCATTCCCCCTGCACAAGTTCGCAGCCGCCTGTTAGAACACTTCTGGGAACACAGGGGTGTACCATGTCCGAAGTCACCAACATCAGCCAGGTCGAGCCTTTCCCTCAGGCGACGAGGGCGAATTCTATTGCCGAAGAGCTTGGCAAATTACTTGAAGTTCTAAAATCTGAATTTCCCAAGGCCATCAAGGTCTTCTTCGAATTCGATGGAAAGTTAAAACTGCACATCGACGTCCGCACCGGCGAGGAAGTCTCGACCGCCGCGGCCCGGTTGGGCAGCCTGTGCGGAGGGATCTTCAACAACATTCATAATGGAGCGACTCCGCACCATCCCTTCTTCCACCGCGTGACGGCCGAAGTGCACCGCTGACGGATCGGGGCGCGGCTTCAGCCGTTCGGGTGGTAGAAATCGTAGATCGTCTGGGCGACGGCCTTGCTCACGCCGGGCGCGCGCTGCAGGTCTTCCAGACTGGCCGCCCGCACTTTCCCTGCCGTACCGAAATGCAGCAGTAGCGCCCGCTTGCGCGCCGGGCCGATGCCCGGAATTTCGTCGAGCGGGCTGGCGGAAATGGCCCGGCTGCGCTTGGCCCGATGCGCGCCGATGGCATAGCGGTGCACTTCGTCGCGCAGGCGCTGGAGATGGAACAGCAGCGGCGAATTGACCGGCAGCATCTTTTCCCGGCCATCGGGGAAATGAAATACCTCGCGCCCTTCGCGGCCATGGTGCGGTCCCTTGGCAATCGCGATGAGCGGAACGTCCTCGATGCCCAGTTCCTCGAGCGCATCCTTCACTGAGCTCATCTGTCCCTTGCCGCCGTCGATCAGGACGAGATCGGGCCAGGTCCCGCTTTCACGCTCGGGATCTTCCTCCTGCGCCCGCCCGAATCGCCGGGTCATCACTTCGCGCATCATCGCGTAGTCGTCGTCGGTCCGGGCCGACTTGATGTTGAACTTGCGGTACTGGTTCTTGAGAAAGCCTTCGGGCCCGGCGACAACCATGGCGCCCAGGGCCTTGGTGCCCTGGATATGGCTGTTGTCGTAAACCTCGATCCGCTGCGGCACGTCCGGCAGTTCAAGGAATTCGGCCAGTTCGCGCAGGATCCTGGCCTGCGTGCCGCGCTCTGCGAGGCGGCGGTCGAGCGCTTCCACCGCATTGCGATGGGCCTGCGCCATCAGCCTTTTGCGATTGCCGCGCTGGGGCACGGAGATCTCGACCTTGCCTCCTGCCAGTTCGCGGAACGCCTCGGCCAGAAGGTCCGCCTCGGGCAATTCGCGGTCGATCAGGATGGTGCGCGCTGGCGGCACTTCCTCATAGAACTGGGCAAGGAAGCTCTGCAGGACTTCTTCCTCCGATAACCCCTCGGTGTGCGCGGGGAAGAAGGCGCGGTGCCCCCAGTTCTGCCCGCCGCGGATGAAGAAGGCCTGAACCCCGATCTGCCCGCCCTTGCTGGCCATCGCGAAGATGTCGGCATTGTCGAGGCCTTCGGCATTGATCGCCTGGCTGCCCTGGATGAACGTGGCGGCGCGCAACCTGTCGCGCAGCATCGCGGCACGCTCGAAGTCCAACGCTTCGGCCGCCTCGGCCATCTGCGATTCGATCTTGCGCTGCACCGCACTGGACTTGCCGCCCAGGAAATCCTTCGCCTCCTGGACCAGCTCGGCATAACCCGCCTCGTCGATCCGGTCGACGCACGGGGCAGAGCAGCGCTTGATCTGGTAGAGCAGGCAAGGTCGGTCGCGCCGGGAAAAGAAGCTGTCGGTGCAGCTGCGCAGCAGGAACAGCTTCTGCAGTGCATTGATCGTGGTGTTGACCGATCCCGCGCTGGCGAAGGGGCCATAGTAGTTGCCCTTGGCCTTGCGCGCGCCGCGGTGCTTCATGATCCGCGGAAAGGCGTGGTCCGCCCGCAGCAGGATGAACGGGAACGATTTGTCGTCGCGCAGCAGCACGTTGTAGGCGGGGCGAAAGCGCTTGATGAGCTGCGCTTCGAGCAGCAGCGCCTCGGCCTCGGAATTGGTCGTGACGATCGTCATCGACCGGGTCTGGCTGACCATGCGCTGCAGGCGACTGGGCAGCCGTTCCCACTGGACGTAATTGGCAACACGGTTCTTCAAGGCGCGCGCCTTGCCAACATAAAGCACTTCCCCGCGCGCATCCTGCATGCGGTAGACGCCGGGCCTGTGCGGCAAGGTGCGCACCGTGTCGCGGATCACTTCCGCACCGGCCTGCAGGTCGGGCTTGTCCGACCCGCGCACGGTCGTTGTCGCCCGCTCCTCGTTGAAGCGTTCGAGCCCCTTTGGGTGATCGGGAGTTCCGGCTGGAGTACGCGCCATGCCCGCCAGATAGGACATGGTGCGCGCGAGCGGTAGACCTGCGCACCATGTCATCCTCAACTGAGACGGCGCTTCAGAACATCTTGCGGAAGTCGATCCCCACAACGCGGCCCTGCGGCTCGCGGTAGGCGGCCTGATAGGCCAGCGGCACGGCGCCGTTCCCGTCGGTAACCTTCTGGCGCGAATCGAGCAGGTTGTCAGCCGTCAGCGCAAGCCGCGCGCCCTTGAAGAATGGAGCCTTGGCAACGAGGCTCTCCATGCGGCCGAGATCGACGAAAAGCCGCGCGTCGAGGACGAAAGTACTGCCGAAGCGCAAGTCGGAGCTGCCGGGCAGGCCGCTGCCGTTAACTTTGGCCGGGGCATTCCATTCGCCCTTGAGACGCAGGCCGTAGCCGTTCTTGAACAGGCCGCCCTCCATCTCGATGGAATGGCGCGGAACGCCGCCGGCACTGATCGCATCGCCCGCCAGTTCGTCGAGCTCCGGGACGCCCGGTGCAATGCGCACCCGGTCGACAATACGCCAGGTATGATAGACCGAGAGGTTCCAGCGCCCGCCGCCCGGAGGGCCAAAGCCCGAGCGTTGGCTGCCACCACCACCGGAGGACGATTCGCCCGACTGCTTCTTTTCCACCGGCGCCGCGCCTGCTTCCGGTGCCCGGGCGCCGCCGTTGCTGCACATCCGCTCGCGCATGGCGGCAAGACGCGCCTTGTCCACCTGTCCATCGGAGCCCTTGAGACGTTCCACTACCGGTTCGGGCAGCTTTGAAAGATCGGGCCCGGTGCTGCCTTGGGCACAGACCGCCTGCCGCATGCGCGCGAAGCGCTCAGGATCGAAGCTTCCGGCAGCACCCGGGCCTTCAGCCGAACAGACCCTCTGCTTCATCTTCTCCAGCTTGTCGGGATCGACCTTGCCATCGGCCCCAACGAGGCGTTCGCGCATTCGTTCGGGCATGACCGAAAGATCGGGCGATGCTGTGCCCTCGCCCTCCGGTGCGCACAGGCTCTTGCGCAAGGCCTCGAAACGCGATGGATCGAAAGCTCCGCCGCCGGCGGGAGGCGGACCGTCAAAGCCACCGGGCGGCGTCGACGGCGCGCTATGCACAGGCGCTGCCGTGCGAGAAGAGCCGCGGCTCGCACCGCCGCCTGAAGCACTGTCGCTACCCAGCTTGCCGGATATGTTGAAGCCCCAGCGCATGCTGGAAGTCGAGACCTCGTCGTAAGTCACGGCGCGCCGGTCAATGGCGATGAGGTTGCCGAATGCGTCGCGCGTGACGCGTCCGGGAAACGCCGCCTCGATCGCGGGTGTGAGTAACGGGAATGACTTGGTGACGTCGCTCGACCGGTTGCGGAAGTACTCGACGAGCAGGTTGGAGCGATCGAGGAAAGGCAGTTTCCAGGTCGCCGAAAGCTTGATGTCGCGCTGCTTTTCCTTGACCAGATCGGGGTTTCCGCCGGACGTCACCGTCACCAGCGAGGTCGTCGAATTGGTGAAGTCATAGACCGAAACGTTGTAGGTCAGGATAGTGGGTGCGCCCAGCTGCGACAGGCTCGGCGCCGCGTCCTCCACCAGATAGCTCGCCTGAAAGGACAGCGTATCGGTCGGATTCCACGTCAGCCCCAGGTTCCAGTTCTTCAAGGAACCGAAATCCGAGAGGTGATCGATCCCGCCGCCCACATTCAGCGTGAAGTCGCCGACGGCGCCCAGGAAATCCTCGCCGCGGCTGGTCAGCGGCACGGCGAGGTTGACGCCCCCGGACACGTCCGAGCGCCTCAGCGTAAAGGCGCCGATGTCGGTGCGGCTGTCCTCGCTCGTGGTGCGGTTGAAATCGAAGCCGCCCTTGATCGTCAGGCTGGCGTCGCCCGCGGGCATCCGGAACGGCCGACCGGACAACGTGGTCAGCGTTGCGAGTGCGAGCGCGCGATTGCGCGCGACGTCGACGCCGGCACCGGGCACGGCGGGAAGCGCGCCGCCAATCGCCAAGGCGCCGCTTGCAGCAGCAGCCACGAGGGCATCGGTATCGCGGCGCCGGTCGGTGCGCGTGTTGGTGTCGGTATAGCTGCCGTCCGCCGTGGTCGAGAACGTCCAGTCCCCGATCATCGTGTTGTAACCCAGCCCGCCCTCGAAGGTGTCGACAACCGAGCGCGTCGTCAGCGGATCGGGCAACGTGCGGATCTCGTTGTCGCCGCCATAGCTCAACGTGACCGTGTCGAGGCCGGAAAGCGACGTCGTCTGCTCATGCGTATAGGCACCGTTGACCGTGATCGAACCGGCAAGTCCACCCTCGCCGATGCCCTGCGTCATCGTGCCGTTCAGTTCGAGCGTGGAAGCGGCATCTGCAAGGCTGCGATAGCGTGCCGGATCGGGGTCGCCCGCGACTGTCGGCTGGCCCGATGCGCTCTGCCGGATATTGCGCTCGTCCTCGGTCAGCATCGTCGTTTCGGTCAGCTTCGCGGAGAAGTTGTACCGGCGCGGCCCTGAGATCTTGAAGATGCCGCCTTCGGCTTCGTAGTTGTCATAGCCGCCGCGCGTCGGGACATTGTACTCGCCCGCCGCCACGAGCGACGCGAAGTTGTCCTTCAGGATCATGTTGAGGACGCGCTGGTTTGCCGGATAGCCGAAGCGCAGGGCGACCTCTTCGGGCAGCACTTCCATGCGCCGGATCGCCTCGGGCGGGATACGATGCAGCTCACGGAAGCTGGTGATGCGCTGTCCGTTGACGAGAATCACCGGGCGGCCCGAACCGCGCCCGCGCCCGCTGCCCGTCTGCGGCGATATCGCTGCGATCAGGTCTGCGATCGAGTCAGCGCCATAGGCTGCGATGTCTTCCTCGTCGAAAGTCTGGACCGGCTGGTTGGGCACATCGATCTGCCCGCGAAAGCGCGGTGCGACGACGACAATCTCGCTCGAATTGACTTCGATCGCGTCGTCATCCTCATCGATGATCGTGGCAGGCGCCGTAACCTGTGCGAAAGCCAGGGAAGGCAGGGATGCACCCGTTATCAGGGGAAGCCAAAGGTGGGACCGCAAACAAAACACTCCGCCAAAATATGCTTTCCCCTTCCCATGGCGCTCTTGCCGTCAGTGGATTCAAGCCGCAAGCCGCAGCCGGGTAACAATTTGTCGCAAGTAACTTGCGCGCGAATGAACAAGCGAGGCTTCCCTTTTTCGCGAGTCGTAGCTATGGCGCGCCGCACTGTTGCAGCAAAACTACGGATATTGATCGCCGATGGCGAAAGAAGAACTCCTCGAGATGCGCGGTCGCGTTGTGGAACTGCTTCCCAACGCCATGTTCCGCGTCGAACTGGAAAACGGTCACGAGATCCTTGGCCATACCGCCGGCAAGATGCGCAAGAACCGCATCCGCGTGCTGGTTGGCGACGAAGTTCTCGTCGAACTGACGCCCTATGACCTTACCAAGGGGCGCATCACCTATCGCTTCATGCCCGGTCGCGGTGGCCCCGGTCAGTACTGAGGCCCTGCACGTCTCCGGCACGCAGGCCGGTGACACCCGCGCCCACAGCCCCCGGCTGATTCTCGCTTCGGCCAGCCCGCGCCGCCGCGAGTTGATCGTGCGCCTGGGCCTGCAGCCGGACGCCGTGATCGCCGCAGAGATCGACGAAGCCCACGAGCCGCGTGAACTCCCGCGCGTCTATGCACGGCGCATGGCTCGCGAAAAGGCCATGGCGGTCGAGGTCTCCGGCGCGCATGTGCTGGCGGGCGATACGGTCGTAGCCTGCGGACGCCGCATCCTGCCCAAGGCGGAAGACGAAAAGACTGCGCGCGCCTGCCTCGAACTTCTGTCCGGACGGCGTCACCGCGTGCTGTCCGCGATCGCGCTGAAGGGCCCCGACGGTACCTTGCGTGAACGCATGTCCGAAACGGTCGTGCGCTTCAAGCCGCTCAGCCGCGAAGAGATCGAGCATTACATCGCCGGCGGCGAATGGCACGGCAAGGCCGGTGGCTATGCCATCCAGGGCAGCGCCGAGGGCCTGATCGCCTGGATCGGTGGCAGCCATTCCGGCGTCGTCGGTCTGCCCCTGTTCGAAACCCGCGCCCTGCTCAAGGCGGCAGGATTCCCGATTGGCTGAGTGGCTGGTCGAGGAAGGAATCGGGGAAACCCGGGCAATCCTCGTCGAGGCCGGACAAGTGCTGGCCGCGCGGCTCGAATGGCCCGGTAGGCTGGCAGCCGGCGAAACGGCGGATGTCACGCTCATTTCCCGGCGCCGCGGCGCCCGGCGGGGTACGGTGCGATTTCCGGGCGGTGAGGAAGCCCTGATCGACGGCCTTCCCGCCGATGCCAGCGAAGGCGCCAGTGTGCGGGCCACGATCACTCGCGCAGCCATTGCCGAGACCGGGCGCCTCAAGCGCGCCCAGGCCCGATTCACCGACCGGCCCGTGCGCCCTGCTCCTTCGCTTGCACAACGCCTGCGCGAAACGGAGACACCGGTGCGCCTGGTCACCCGGTTTCCGGACGATCCCTGGCCCGAAATCATCGCCGAAGCGCTCGACGGCGTCATTGAGTTCGAAGGCGGCTCGATCGTCGTTAGCCCGACGCCGGCCATGACCCTGATCGACATCGACGGCACGCTAGCCCCGCGCACACTCGCGCTTGCAGCGATTCCCGCCATCGCCAAGGCAATCGGTCAGTTCGACCTTGCCGGTTCGATCGGAATCGACTTTCCTTCACTGGAGCGCAAGGACGATCGCCGCGAGGTCGATGACACCCTTGCCGCCGCGCTCGACCATTGGCCGCACCAGCGCACAGCGATGAACGGTTTCGGATTCGTCCAGCTCGTGGCCCGGCTCGAATGCCAGTCGATCATCCAGCGCATACGCCAGGCCCCTTTCGCGGCCACTGCCAGGCACCTCCTGCGCCGCGCGGAATCCGTCAGCGAACCCGGCGTGCTGCTTCTGAAGGCCCATCCGCAGGTCTGTGCGGCGATTGCGCCTCAATGGCATGACGAGTTGCAACGCCGCACTGGGCGCCGCATTCGCATCGAGCCGGACAGCAACCTTGCACTCGGCGCAGGATTCGCGCAGGCCGTGGCATCATGACCCGCTCCGAACGCAAATGCCCGATCTGTTCCAAACCCCGCGTCGCCGAGCACAGTCCCTTCTGCTCGAAACGGTGCCGCGACCGCGACCTGTTGCGGTGGCTGGACGACGGCTATGCCCTGCCCGGTCCCCCCAGCTTTTCCGATATTCCACAGGATGAATGAAAATTACTGACCGATAGGGGGTTGCAAAGGTGCGCGAGCTTCGTCATAGGCCCGCCACCAACGCTCGACGGGACACAATCGCAACCGTCGCTGGCTTAGATGCCCGGGTAGCTCAGTTGGTAGAGCACATGACTGAAAATCATGGTGTCGGCGGTTCGATTCCGTCCCCGGGCACCACTCTCCTCCCCCCAGGGAGGCACAGAGTGGAAAGACAGGCCTTAACCCCTAATCACCGGTAATCTCCCAAGGCAGATGCCTCCAATCGAGGCGGAAATCCGCCGCCGACCCGTGCGAACTGTAATCGTCATTCGCATGCCTGTAAGAATTTGTCGCAATTGCGAAATGGACGCTTGCGGCGTCATCCGAATGAACGGATATCAAGGCCTTCTGATCATCAGACGGTGCTTGTCTTGAAACTTCTCTCCTCCGAACCGGTGCCCGCCGGGCAGCTTCGACGTGGCATCATTGCGGCGATTACCCTGACTGCGCTTTCGGCCTGCTCTGGCGAATCGTCGCAGGATCGCGGCGCCAGAACGGCTACCGTCGGCTATGTCGTCGCCAAGCCGACTGACGTGCCGGTGGAAGTCATGCTGGGCGGCCGCACTGTTGCTTATGAGACTTCGGAAGTGCGCCCCCAGGTTTCGGGTGTGATCAAGCAGCGCTATTTCACCGAGGGCAGTTATGTCCGTGCCGGACAGCCGCTGTTCCAGATCGACCCCAGCCTCTACCGCGCCGCCGTCAACCAGTCCGAGGCCAACCTCGCCAGCGCCCGTGCCTCGGCCGATGCCGCCGCAGTGAAGGCCGAGCGCTACAAGCCGCTCGCCGACATGGAAGCCATTGCCAAGCAGGACTATACCGACGCGCTGGCGCAGGCCCGCGTCGCCAAGGCTGCCGTTGCGCAGAATGCGGCGGCGCTCGATACCGCGCGCATCAACTTGCGCTTCACTACAGTTCCGGCGCCGATCAGCGGTCGTATCGGCCGCTCGCTGTTCACGGTCGGCGCTCTTGCCAGCGCAAGCCAGAGCGACCCGCTGGCTGTGATCCAGCGGACCGACCCGATCTACGTCGACATGAAACAGTCCTCCACGGACCTGACCGCCCTGCGCCAGAAACTGAGCCGGGGCAATGTGAGTGCGGGAAGCACGTCGGTTCACCTCAAGCTGCAGGACGGAACGGACTACGCTGCGACCGGCACCGTGAAATTTTCCGAGGTGACAGTCGACGAATCGACCGGCACCGTCACCATTCGCGCCCAGTTCCCCAATCCCGAAGGCCTGCTGCTGCCGGGCATGTTCGTGAACGCTGTCTTCGACCAGTCCGTCGAACAGAACGCCTATCTCGTGCCGCAAGCCGCAGTGCTGCGGGACTTCGACGGCAGCGCCTATGTCATGGTCGTGGACAAGGACAGCAAGGCGATGCGCCGCAAGGTCACAGCCGGACGCACGAGAGGGCAATACTCGGTCATCACCGATGGGCTTTCCCAAGGCGACAAGATCATTGTCGACGGGCTGAACGGCCTCAAGCAGGGCGCGGCGATCAAGCCGGTACCGGCTTCCACGCCGCAAAAGGTTGCCTCGCCCGCCAAGCCTTCCGGCAAGCAAGACTGACCGCGAATGTCCCGGATTTTCATCGACCGCCCGATTTTCGCCTGGGTGCTTGCGATCATCGTCATGCTTGGAGGCATCGGCGCGCTCGCGCTTCTGCCCAATGAGCAATACCCGGACATTGCGCCGACCGAAGTCAACATTCGCGCCAGCTACCCCGGCGCTTCTGCCGAGACGGTCGAGAACAGCGTAACGCAGATCATCGAGCAGCAGCTCACCGGTATCGACGGCCTCCTTTATTTCAGTTCGCAGTCGACCAATCGCGGCCAGGGCACGATCACTGCCGTCTTCAACAAGGGCACCGATCCGGACATTGCCCAGGTCCAGGTCCAGAACAAGGTACAGACCGCGCTGTCCCGCCTGCCGCAATCGGTGCAGAACCAGGGCGTAAGGGTCACCAAGTCCAATCCGGACCAGCTGCTCGTCGTTGCCGTCTATGACGCGACCGACACGCGTTCGAATCAGGACGTTTCCGATTACCTGACATCGCACATCCAGGACCCGCTCTCGCGCATCGAGGGCGTGGGTGACGTTCGCGTCTTCGGATCGCCGCACGCCATGCGCATCTGGCTCGATCCGACAAGGCTCGCCGCGGTCTCGCTCATGCCCAGCGACGTGATCACCGCGATCAAGGCCCAGAACACCGAAGTCGCGGCCGGCGAAGTCGGCGGCCTGCCCTCGCCCGAAGACCAGGCTCTCGATGCCATCGTCACCGCCGGTTCGCGCCTGCAGACCCCCGAGCAGTTTCGCCGGATCGTCATCAAGACGAAGAGCGATGGCTCGACCGTGACCATCGGCGACGTCGCAAGGGTAGAGATCGGGGCGGAAAACTATTCCTCGCTCACCCGCGTCAACGGGCATCCCGGCGCCGGCATCTCGATTTCCTTGTCGCCGGGCGCCGACGCACTGCAGACCGCAGAGCGCGTCAAGACGGCGATGACCGCCATGTCGTCGGACCTGCCGGACGGCATGAACTATATCTATGCCAACGATTCCACGACCTTCATCAAGCTGTCGATCTCGGAAGTGGCAAAGGCCCTGTTCGAGGCCATCGTCCTCGTAGTGCTGGTGATGTTCATCTTCCTGCAGAGCTGGCGCGCCACGCTCATCCCGGCCATCGCCGTTCCGGTCGTCCTGCTCGGCACTTTCGGGATCTTCTATCTCGCCGGTTTTTCCATCAACACGATGACCCTGTTCGGGCTGGTTCTGGCAATCGGTCTGCTGGTCGACGATGCCATCGTCGTGGTCGAGAACGTCGAACGGCTCATGGAGGAAAATCCGGGCATGAGCGCTCGTGAGGCGACCATCCTGTCGATGCAGGAAATACAGGTCGCCCTCGTCGCGATCGCACTGGTGCTTTCGGCTGTATTCCTGCCGATGGCTTTCTTCGGTGGCTCCACCGGTGTAATCTATCGCCAGTTCTCGCTCACGATCGTATCGGCCATGGTGCTCTCGGTTCTGGTTGCGCTGATCCTCAGTCCGGCGCTCACCTCCACCCTGCTCAAGCCCAAGAACGGCGAAGAGGAACCAACCTGGATCGAACGGCGCCTGCCGTGGCTCGAGCGGTTCTGGGACAGGTTCCACAAGGGCTTCAACCGTACTGTAGAAACCGGCACGGAACGCTACGGCAGGGCGGTCGAGCGCGTGGTCGAGCAAAAGTGGCGGTGGCTCGGCATCTTCGCAGTTGTCTGCATTGCGACCTATGCCCTGTTCATCAGGCTTCCCACCGGCTTCCTGCCCAACGAGGACCAGGGTTCGATCTTCGTGCAGTGGCGCCTTCCGGCCGGCACGCCACGCTCCAAGACCGAGGAAGTGCAAGATCAGGTCGAGAAGTACTTCCTCGGCGACAACAAGGAGCTCGTCTCCGGTATGCTCACGATTTCGGGTGGCGGCCTCGGAGCAGCAGGCCAGAACACCGGCACCGGATTCCTCAACCTGGTCGACTGGGACGATCGCCCGGGCAAAGAGAACAGCGCGCAGGCCATCGTCGATCGTGCTTCGGCGGCATTCAGCGGCTTGCGCAACGCGCAGGTCTTCGCGCTTGTCCCCGGTTCGATCCGCGGTCTCGGTCAGAATTCCGGCTTCACCATGGAGCTGCAGAACAACGGCGAATTGAGCCGGACCGAATTCGCCGCCGCGCGCGACAAGCTCCTGGCACTGGCGAACAGCGATTCCCGCCTTGCACAAGTTCGCCTCAGCGACTTGCCTGACGTCTCCACCCTGAAAGTCGATACCAACACGCAAGCGCTTAGTACCTATGGCCTGTCGCAAAGCGATGTGAACGCGACCCTGAGCACGGCCTGGGGCGGCAATTACGTCAACGATTTCCTCGATGAGGGACGCATCAAGAAAGTCTACGTCCAGGGGGAGGCGCAGTACCGTTCGCGCCCTGAAGACCTCAACCAGTGGTTCGTGCGCGGTTCCAACGGGCAGATGGCGCCATTCTCGGCCTTCTCGAATGTAAGCTGGTCCACCGCGCCAAGCAGCAGCTCGCGCTTCAACGGTCTTCAAGCCTACGAATTTTCGGGCACGCCTGCGCCCGGCGTCAGTTCAGGCACGGCGATGGACGTGATGGAAGAGCTGGCCAGCCAAATCCCCGGCACGAGCGTGGCATGGGCGGGCTCTTCCTACCAGGAGCGGCTCTCTACCGGTCAGGGGCCCCTGCTTTATGGCCTCTCGTTGCTGGTCGTGTTCCTGTGCCTTGCCGCACTCTACGAAAGCTGGTCGATCCCGATCGCGGTGATCATGGTGATCCCGCTAGGCCTGCTGGGAGCCATCGTCTTCGTGACCCTGCGCGGCCTTGAAAACGACGTCTATCTGCAGATCGGCCTGCTCACCACGATGGGGCTCGCCGCGAAGAACGCGATCCTCATGATCGAGTTCGCCGAGCAGGCCGAGCGGCAGGGCAAGCGCGTGATCGATGCCGCTCTCGAAGCGGCGCGTATCCGCCTGCGCCCGATTCTGATGACGAGCTTCGCCTTCATCTTCGGCGTGCTGCCCCTGGC
Organism: Novosphingobium sp. PP1Y; assembly: GCF_000253255.1. Classification (NCBI taxonomy): domain Bacteria; kingdom Pseudomonadati; phylum Pseudomonadota; class Alphaproteobacteria; order Sphingomonadales; family Sphingomonadaceae; genus Novosphingobium; species Novosphingobium sp. PP1Y. The sequence continues at coordinate 3,006,896 of NC_015580.1, forward strand.
ACTGGCCACGGGTGCCGGCGCCAACAGCCGCGTGGCCATCGGCACCGCCGTCGTCGGCGGGATGCTGACGGCCACGATCCTGGCCATCTTCTACATACCGCTGTTCTTCGTCCTTGTCCGGCGCGGTGTTCGCGACGGTCTGGCGGCAGCCCGGCGCAAGCTTGCCGAGCGACGCTCCGCAGCGGGAGAAGGCGCATGAAGCTCTCCCACAGGGCACGCCTTTCCGTGATGCTCCCGGCGATGGCGCTGGGAGCCTGCTCGATGGCGCCGAAGTATGTCCAGCCCGCCGCCCCGGTCCCGGTTTCCTGGCCCGCGGGAGACGCCTATCTCGCGCAGAGCGAAGCGGCCCTTCCCCTGGTGTCCTACACCGAGATCTTTCGCGACGAGCGACTGCAGGCGCTGATCCGGCAAGCCCTGGACAATAATCGCGACTTGCGCGTGGCCGCCGCCAATGTGGCGGCCTCCCGTGCTCAGGTGCGGGTCGTACGTTCCGACCAGTTCCCCGAACTCGGCGTGAGCGGCGCGGCGACCTATACCGATCGACAGGGTAGCGGCAGCGACGGCTGGTCCTATTCAACGCAGGGCGGCGTTTCCAGTTTCGAACTGGACCTGTTCGGCAAGCTCGCCAATGCCACTGAAGCGCAGCGCAATGCTGCACTTTCGACGGAATCGGCAGCCCGCACCGTCCGCCTCGGCCTCGTCGCGGATCTCGCCCGCGCCTGGTCCACTTACGCTGCGGACAAGGACCTGCTGCGCATCGCGCAGGAAACCGCAGCGAATGCGCAGCGCAGCGTGGAACTGACTGGCGCCCTGCTCAAAGCGGGCGTCGCCCCGCGCACGGATCTGCGACAGGCCCAACAGATCCTCGAAACCGCGCGCGGCGACCTCGCCTCGCAGCAAACGGCGCTGGCTCAAGACGTCAATGCAATCCGCCTGCTGGTCGGCGCCGACTTCGATCAGGCCCTGCTTCCCGGCAGCATCGCCCAGGTCAACGACAGCCTTGCCGTACTGCCGGCCGGGACGAGTTCCCAAGTCCTGCTTCGCCGCCCCGACGTCATCGGTGCGGAATTCGACCTGCGCGCTGCCAATGCAGACATCGGCGTTGCCCGCGCCCAGCTCTTCCCCTCGATCTCGCTGACCGGCCTTCTGGGATTTGCCAGCAATTCGCTGTCATCGCTGTTTACCGACGGCGCCTTCTCGGCCACCGGCGGGGGCGATGCCAGCTGGTCGATCTTCAACGCCGGCGGCAAGGCCGCGAATGTCGATGTTGCCAAGGCACGGCGCGATGCGGCTCTCGCGACTTACGAGAAGACGATCCAGACCGCCTTCAGCGAAGTGGCCGACGCACTGGCCGATCAGGGGACGCTCGCAGAGCGACTGCGCTCGGCCCAGGCTTTCACCGAAGCTGCCAGCGACACCGGGAAGTTGACCGAGGCCCGCTACAGGCAGGGCATCGACAGCTATCTCGACAATCTCGACGCCCAGCGCAGCCTCTATTCGGCGCGCAAGGCGGAGGTCTCTGTGCGACTGGCCGTCGCCTCGAACCGGATCACGCTTTACCGCGTCCTGGGCGGCGATCAGGCAAGCGACACGGTAGCAGCGGAATAGATTGCCAGCTGTTGCGCACTGCACACAGGCTGGCGATTTATCAATTGGTCGAAAACTCGGCCCGGGAACTTGACCCGGCACCTCGGCGAAGCCCACCTACGCAATGTGCAATTGTATCGGTTCCACTAGCGCCGACGCACTGCACGCGAGTTGAACAATCGACAAGGAGCGGGCGTGGCGACTGAGGCTGAGAAGACAACCGCGGACATCCCGAAAAATCCTCTCAGCGGCGAAAACGACAGCGCCCGCCGCCAGATTGCCCTGAACTTGACCGTAATTGCCCGGCTCATACGCAACAATTTCGATCGCAAGGTGGCAGCGCTCAACGTCACCCGGTCACAATGGACCCTGATCGCCGTAGTTTCCCGCAATCCAGGTGCCACCCAACGCGTGATTGCGGAGCACCTGGAGATGTCGGAAGCCTCGGCGGGACGCCTTATCGACAGGCTCTGTGCCGAAGGCCTGCTGGTCCGGCGCGACCGCAAGGACGACCGCAGGGCCCGCGCCGTATACCTGACGGATGCAGCCACGCCCTTACTCGAACAACTCCACCAGATCGCCGCGGCAGGCGAAGAGCGCATGTTCGGCAACTTCTCCGCAGAGGAGATCGATACGCTGCACGATTTCATGGCGCGCATTTACGAGAACGTTTGTCGCGGCTGATTCGCGCGGCGCGCATTCGGTCGGGATTGCGGCCGCCAAATACGCCCTCACCCCCTGACTTTTGCATCGAAAAGCACTACATTCAGCGGAAAGCAGATCAAAAAGCGGTGAGGATGTCGAGACCATGGTCGAGACCCGGCTGACAGTTGCTGCATCATTTCCCGAGCTTGCACTTCAGGCCCGCGGCCTTTCGCGCGAACATCGCTCCTCCGCGCCTTCCCCGATCTTTCAACCACCCTGCCGTCACGGTCCCTCAGGCTGAGTAGATCAGATGAACATCGCACTCCTTCTCGAACGCGCGGCCGCATCCGCACCCGACCACATCGGATTGGTCTGCAATGCGCGATCGTGGCGATACGGGGATCTGCTCGATGCCGCGCGCGGCGCTTTCGAACTGATCCAAGAGAGCGAAGCCGAGTCCGTCGCAATCATCGACGAAAGCAGCGAGGCCGCCGTCTTCGCGATGTTCGGCGCAGCTCTGGCAGGCGTGCCGTACTGCCCGCTAGATTGCGCCCTGCCTGACGAAGTGCTGACCACCGAACTGGAGCGTCTCGCTCCAGCCCTCGTGATCGGCGACGAGGAACGCGCCACCCGCATTGCCGGTTCGCAGGAACACACGATCTTCTCGCGCGAGGAATTCAGCCTCAAGGCGCAGGAAACCGTCCCTGCCGACGATGCCCGTGAGTACGATCCTGGCGAAGGCGTGGCGATCGAGATTTTCCAGCACACCACAAATGGGTCGCCCAAGGCCGAAATCTTCCGCCATGCAGAGCTGCTGGAACACGTCTCCCGTGCCCCGCACACGCTTTCGACCGACGAACCCGGCGTTACCCTGCTCGCAGTGCCTCCCCATGATGCCACGGGAATTCTCGCCCTGCTCTGCGCGATGAACGCCCATCGCAAGGTCATCCTGTTGCCCGGCATCACCGCCGAGGGCTGGTTTGCACTGGTGGAAGCGCAGCGCGTCTCTCAGGCTCTGGTGATCCCGGCCCTGCTGGCACGCATCGTCGAGCAGATGGAAGCGGGCATGGCGCGGGATCTCTCGACGCTGCGGGGGATCGCCTGCGCCGGCGCCGAAATCCCTCTAGAGATCATGCGGCGAGCGCTCGAACTGTTTCCCTCGACGGATTTCACGAGCGCCTGGGGGGGCGCTGGGCCACGCGATACGATCACCGTCCTCGCGCATGACCGGCAGCACGCAGCCATTTCCGGTGGCGAAGTGAAGCTGCCACCTTCCGAGGGACCGACCACCCGTATCAACATCTGAGCGCCCCTGCGGGCGCGAACTGATGCCCGTCGCCGTCGGCCATTCACTTCCTGTCGTGAGCGGTCGCAACAGGCTTGACGGAAAGGTTCAGGCGGATCTTCTCGAGAGTTTCGAACAGCTGGGTCTGTTCTGAAGCCGACACGCCGGCAAGAGCCAGGTCGGAAATTTCCTCCGACAGCGGCTCCAACTGTCCGACAAGGCCCAGGCCCCGTTCGGTCAGGAACAGACGCCAGGCCCGGCGATCGGACGGATCGGCCCGGCGCTCGACAAGGCCAGCGTCCTGCATGCGATCGATCATGCGCCCGGCAGTGATCGGTTCGACTTCGAGCATTTCAGCAAGTTCGCCCTGCTTGATGCCCTCATGGCGACGCAAGACGTAGATGACTTGCCACTGCGGGCGCGTGATGCCGATTTCCCGCGCGCGCTGATCGAAACTGCGGCGCATCAGCCGCGCGACCTGCCCCAAGAGTGTGCCGAGCCTTCTTTCCATGGCCGCAAACTTAGTAGTCTTGCTTATAATTGACTAGTGCAATTATTATGACGCCTGTTGCACCCGGCAGGCTGGCGGAGGGGCGCTTGAGACCGGCCCTCTCCGCAAGCATCTGAATCACAGGAAGGCCTTCACTTCGCGCAAGACCATTGCGGCATGTTCCTTACGGCAGATCAGCAAGTCGGGCATATAGACGTCCTGCTGGTTGTAGACGAGTGGGCTGCCGTCGATGCGCGACACATGCAGGCCCCAGCCCAGCGCAACCGCGGCTGGCGCGCAGCTGTCCCATTCGTACTGTCCGCCCGAGTGAAGGTAGATATCCGCTTCGCCGCGCAGGATCGCCATGGCCTTTGCGCCGGCCGAGCCCATGGGCACGAGTTCACCGCCGATCGCCTCGCACACGCCGGTCGCTTCCCGTGCCGGGCGGGTCCGGCTCACCACCATGCGCAGCTTCTCGGGCGCGACGGGAAGTTGACCCGGCTGGTCCGAACGCAGGACCTCGCCAAGACCGGGCAGCGCGACGGCGCCCAGGACCGGCGCGCCGTTGAATGCCATGCCTACATGTACGGCCCAGTCGGAGCGCTCCTCGCCATATTCGCGCGTGCCGTCGACCGGATCGACGATCCACACGCGCTCCTTCGACAAACGCTCGGCGTTGTCCTTTTCTTCCTCGGAAAGCAGCCCGTCATCCGCGCGCTGCTGACGCAGCGCGTGGACGAGGAACTGGTTCGCGGTCTGGTCACCCGCCTTGCCGAGAGACTTGCCCTCGAACATGCCGGATTCGCGGACCTCGATGAGGATCTTGCCGGCAACCCCGGCCAGATGCGCGGCGAGATCGCCGTCGGTCATCGTCATCAGGCGTCTCCCAGAAGCGTATCGACGATCAGGTTCGCCGCTTCTTCAGGCGACATCTTGGTCGTGTCGATCCGGATTTCCGGGCTGCGCGGCGCTTCGTAGGGGCTATCGATGCCGGTGAAGTTCTTGAGCTCACCGGAGCGCGCCTTCTTGTAGAGGCCCTTGACGTCGCGCGCCTCGGCCACCTTCAGCGGCGTGTCGATGAAGACTTCGAAGAACTCGCCCTCGGGAAGCATCGAGCGCACCATTTCGCGATCCGCCTGGAAGGGCGAGATGAACGCGGTGATGACGATCAGGCCGGCATCGGCCATCAGCTTCGAGACTTCGCCGACGCGGCGGATATTCTCGATGCGGTCTGTTTCAGTGAAGCCGAGGTCCTTGTTCAGGCCATGACGCACATTGTCGCCGTCGAGCAGGAAGGTGTGCCGGTTCATCCGGTGCAGCTTCTTCTCGACCATGTTGGCGATGGTCGACTTGCCCGAGCCGGAAAGGCCGGTGAACCACAGCACCGCCGGGGTCTGGTTCTTGAGCGCGGCATGCTGCTTGCGGCCGATATCGAGCGCCTGCCAGTGCACGTTCTGCGAACGGCGCAGCGAGAAGTTGATCATGCCCGCCGCAACCGTGGCGTTGGTCATCTTGTCGACGAGGATGAACCCGCCCAGTGCGCGATTGTCCGCATAAGGCTCGAACACGATCTGCTTGTCGGTCACGATCTCGGCCACGCCGATCTCGTTCAGTTCAAGCGTCTTGGCCGCCATGTGCTCCATCGTGTTCACGTTGACCGTGTACTTGGGCTCATGGACCGTCACCGAGACCGTTTGCGTGGCAAGCTTGAGCCAGTAGGCCCGGCCCGGCACCAGCGCATCGTCTGCCATCCATACGATAGTCGATTCGAACTGGTCGGCCGTCTGCGGCGGATTGTCGGCGATCGAAATCACCGAACCGCGCGAGCAGTCGATCTCGTCCTCGAAGCAGACGGTGACCGACTCGCCGGCCACGGCCTCTTCGATCTCGCCATCGAAGGTGACGACCTTGCTGACCGTGCTGGTCTTGCCCGAAGGCAGGACGCGGATCTTGTCGCCGGGCCTGACGGCGCCGGTCGCGATAAGGCCCGAGAAACCGCGGAAGTCGAGGTTCGGGCGGTTGACCCATTGTACCGGCATGCGCAGCGGCTTGTCGGCATCGACCGAGCTGATGACTTCGACGGTCTCGAGATGCTCGACGAGCGTCGGCCCCTTGTACCACGGCGTGTTCGCCGAGAGCGTGGTGATGTTGTCGCCCTTGAAGCCCGAGATCGGCATGGCCGTGAAGCTCTCGATCCCGATCGAGTTGGCGAACTCGGAATAATCGGCAACGATCTTGTCGAAGACTTCCTGGCTGTAATCGACAAGGTCCATCTTGTTGACGGCCAGGACGATGTTCTTGATGCCGATCAGGTGGCACAGGTAACTGTGACGGCGCGTCTGGACGAGCACGCCCTTGCGCGCGTCGATCAGGATGACCGCGAGGTCGGCGGTCGAGGCGCCGGTCACCATGTTGCGGGTGTACTGTTCGTGGCCCGGGCAGTCGGCGACAATGAACTTGCGCTTCTCGGTGTTGAAGAAGCGATAGGCGACGTCGATGGTGATGCCCTGCTCACGCTCGGCGGCGAGGCCGTCGACCAGCAGTGCAAAGTCGATTTCCTGACCCTGCGTACCGACCTTCTTCGAATCCGAAGTCAGCGCATCGAGCTGGTCCTCGAAGATCATCTTCGAATCGTAGAGCAGGCGCCCGATCAGGGTGGACTTGCCGTCGTCGACGCTGCCGCAGGTGATGAAGCGCAGCATCGTCTTGTGTTCATGCTGCTCGAGGTAGGCGTCGATATCCTTGGAGATCAGCTCGTCGACGACGTACACCGGATCGTTGTGGGTCTTGGTGTCGGTCATCAGAAGTACCCCTGCTGCTTCTTGACTTCCATGCCGGCACCGCCGGCATCCTTGTCGATGGCGCGGCCCTGCCGCTCGGACGTGGTGGTGAGCAGCGTTTCCTGGATCACCTCGGGGAGGGTCTTGGCCTCGCTCTCGACAGCGCCGGTCAGCGGGTAGCAGCCCAGCGTGCGGAAGCGGATCGAGCGCATGACCGGCTCCTCGCCCGGCTGCAGCGGGAAGCGTTCGTCATCGACCATCAGCAGCATGCCGTCGCGCTCAACGGTCGGGCGCTTCTCGGCGAAGTAGAGCGGCACGATCGGAATGTCGTTGAGGTGAATGTACTGCCACACGTCGAGCTCGGTCCAGTTCGAGATCGGGAAGACGCGGATCGATTCCCCGCGCGCCTTCTTGGCATTGTAGAGGTTCCACAACTCGGGGCGCTGGTTCTTTGGGTCCCAGCCATGCGAGGAAGTCCGGAACGAGAAGATGCGCTCCTTGGCGCGGCTCTTTTCCTCGTCGCGGCGGGCACCGCCGAAGGCAGCGTCGAAGCCGTACTTGTCCAGCGCCTGCTTGAGCCCCTCGGTCTTCCACATGTCGGTGTGCAGCGAACCGTGGTCGAAGGGATTGATGCCCTTCTCCTGCGCTTCGGGGTTCTGGTAGACGAGCAGGTCCATGCCCGAGAGTTCGGCCATCTTGTCGCGCAGCTCGTACATCGCCTTGAACTTCCAGGTCGTGTCGACGTGGAGCAGCGGGAACGGCGGCGGCGAGGGATAGAAAGCCTTGCGCGCAAGGTGCAGCATGACGGCGCTGTCCTTGCCGACCGAGTAGAGCATCACCGGCCGTTCGGCCTCGGCAACGACTTCCCGGATGATGTGGATGCTCTCGGCCTCCAGCCTCTCGAGGTGGGTCAGTGTCTTCATCTCAATCCCTTCGCGTGGGCTTCGGCGGGGATCGGCGCGGCCGTCGCCCGTCTGTCGCGCATGTCATTGCAGGGATGACTTTTGCGCGAACCTCCCATATGGGAGGGTATGGCCCTGACCAGCACCGACGAAACGGACCTGATCCTTCCCCTGTTCACTGGAATGCAAGAGAACCCGCGCTTTGCGACGTTCCTCGAGCGCCTCCGCCGCAGAACCGATGCAAACCATATCGGACTTATCCATCACACGCACGATTGGACAGGTGGCCGAAAGTCCACCTATTTCGCGGGCGAGAACCTGAGTCGCCGGGCGGCCGAGACCAACAGTCCCGATCCATTCGAAACCGACCGCGCGCTTTTCGAACAGTTGCGCCCCAACCGGGTATACAGCCTCTCCGAACTCGTCGAGCACGACCCTGTAGCGCGGGCGGCCCGCGCGCGCAGAATGGCCAACCTCGGCCTTGCCGACGAACGCGTGGTCCGCATCACCGACGGTGACAGCTTCACCGCGTGGCTGATGCTGGCCCGCGCAAAACCCTGCTCTGCCGCCGATAGCGCGCTGCTCTCCAACCTTGCTCCCTATGTCGGAATCGCGCTGGGCAATCTGGTCGCCGCCGAACGCGACCGCCTGCTCGCGCGCATCAATGCCCTGAGCCTCGCCCGCGCCGGACGGGGCTGGATGACATTCGATCTCGACCAGCGCCTCACCGCCATCGACCCCGAGACCGCCACCTACTGGGAAGCCCATTGCGGCACCGAGCCGCGCATCGGCGAACGGCTGCGCGGCCTCGATCAGGGCACGGATCGCGAACTGGCGGCAGCGATGGCGGACCTTGCGGATGATCCGGGCCGCCCGGCGCGCGCCGTTCTGCTGCGCCAGGTGCCCCGGATGGAAGCGCTGCTCATGGCCATGGACGCGGGCAGCGAAGACCCCGGAGACATCCTGGCGCTTGTCCCGCTACCCCGCGAATTGCCAGCAGACGGCGCAGCGCGGCTGGCACAGGTTCACGACTTGCCTCCGCGTGAGGCCGAGCTGGCCATGGAACTTGCCGGTGGACATTCGATCGCCGAGAGCGCCGAACGCATGGGGCTCACGCTGGAGACCGCGCGCAATTATTCTAAGCGGCTATACGCCAAGCTGGGCGTGCGCGGTCAGGCCGAACTGGTGCGCCTCGTCTATGAAAGCACCGCGGTCCTCGCCTGACCGCAAGGCATCACGGCATCACGGCATCGCGGCAGCAATCGCCTCGTTGAAGGCCTTCACCGCGGCCGCCTCATCGCCATTCCAGACCGCCCCCGACACAGCCAGGAAGTCCGCTCCGGCCTCTACCAACGCTCCGCAGTTCTCCGGGGTGATCCCGCCGATGGCAACGCAGGGGATCTCGAAGATGCGCTGCCACCATTCGAGCAGGTCGAGACCCGCCTTGTGCTTCACGTCCTTGGTCGTCGTGGGGAAATAGGCCCCAAAGGCGACATAGTCAGCGCCGGCATCGCCTGCTTCCATTGCAAGGTGGCGGCTGTCGTGACAGGTGACGCCGATCTGCGCATCGCGGCCAAGCGCCTTGCGCGCTTCCTCGACGGTGCCGTCTTCCTGCCCCAGATGCACGCCGTCCGCCCCCAGGCGCTTGGCGAGGCTGATCGAATCGTTGACGATGAAGGCAACCTCCCGCTCGGCGCAGATCGCCTGCAACGGCTCGGCAAGGCGCGCGGCCTCGTGCTGGTCGATGTCCTTAACGCGGAACTGGAAGGCAGCCACCGGCCCTGCGTCGAGCGCGCGGGCCAGGCGCTGCGGGAAGTCCCCGTCCACCTTGAGCGGAGAGATCAGGTAGAGCAGCGTCGGCTCGCGCTCGATTTCGTCCTGTTCGGCTTGGTCGGTGTCGATTTGATCGGTCATGGCTGCCCTCTAGCCCTGCACGCGGCTTGCGCCAAGCATTCCGGAGCGGTTCATCTGCCACATGTTGTGATTGCCCCCATGATCGCAAGACAATCCCAGGCCCTGCTCGCCGGTTTCATGGCCGCTTTCGCCCTTGCCGGGTGCACCATCATACCTCCAGCAGAGCCGCGGTCCGCCCCGCTGCCGCCGCCATCGCCGCCGCAGGAACAGGCGAGCGAGAGCGCAGGAGACGATCAAGCGCCCCTCACCTACGCCGCGCTTGGCCAGAGCGTCTATGTCGACGGTCCGCGCGTCACACCGCTGGAAGTCCTTGAAGACAGCCGCTGTCCGATGAACGCCCGCTGCGTCTGGGCCGGGCAGGTCCGCCTGCGCATCCGCATCGACCTCGGTTCCGGCAGCGCCACGCACGAAATCACCTCGGGCAAGCCGCTACAGATAGCAGACGGAAGCCTTGAACTCGTCGAGATACGGCCCGACCGGGTAGCCGGAGGCGAAAGCGGCGGCGTGATCGATCCGGGAACCTACCGCTTCGGCTTCCGCTTCATGGGCGGGCTCTAGGCCGCAGCGTTCATCGCGCTCTCGATGCAGCCGTACCAACCCAGCCCGCGATAGGTCTCGTAGCCGGGCGTCAGGCCATAGGCGACGATCTTGCCGTCCTTGTTGCCATAGCCCCATTCGGCCTCAGGCTTGAGCGGATAGGTCTTGCCGAAGGCACCGGGCTCGGTCGAGGCAATTACGCGGTAGCGGGAGTCGAGCAGCATCACCTTGCTGTGCTTGCGCTCCTCCTGCGACAGCGAAATGCCCTCGACGATGGACCGGGCCTGCGGCTCCCAGTCGAAGAAGATCCCCAGCACACCCACGGATCTGCCGCCGGTTTCGCCCCCGGCGCGAATGGCAGTGGAATATGTCGCGACTTGCGCATTGCCCAGACGGGCAACTTTCTCGACATCGCAGACCGCGAAATCATCGCCGTCAGCGGTTGCAAGGCCGCGCCGGAACCAGTCCTCGCGCGAGACGTCGGCTCCGATCACCCCGTGGTAGCGGTCGGGACGGCCATTGGCGATAACCTTGCCGGAACGGTCCGCGATCCACAGATCGAGATAGACGGTGTAGGACCGCAGGATCGTGGCAAGCCGGGATGTCGCATGGGCGACAGCTTCGGCGCCGGGCTGCTCGGCCACGCTGACCACGGCGCTGTCAGTCGCCCACCAGCGCACGTCGCAGGAGCGCTCGTAGAGGTTACGGTCCATGATCTCCACGGCATTGCGCGCCATGTCGGCATAGCGGCTGCCCTTGAATCCCATCATCATTTCTTCGCCGGCATTCTGGATGCGCGCGGCATTCTCGCTGATCGCAAGGTTGAGCGAGCCTGACAGTTCCGTCACTTCGCGCGATACCGAGCCCATCTCCTGCGCCACGACGCTGAAGCTCTTGCCCGCTTCGCCAGCGCGCGCGGCTTCCAGGCGCGCATTCATCGAAAGAATCTGCGTGCGCATCATGATCTGGTCGAGATCGGCAATCTTGGCCTTGGTGACCTTCGTCAGTTCCAGTGCGAGGTCGATTATCTGATCCTGCATACCACTCCTGTCGGACTCTTGCCTTTCCCCTGCCTGCAGAACCGCTCTCCGGTGCCGGGGACATGCTTGGCGCCCCGGTCATTCTTGCCGGCATTCGCATGCCGCTCGGCCCACGCTACGCACACATGCTTGATCGGGAGCGCAGACCGGCATCAGGAGATGTACGTATAACGCCCTCAGGATGCCGCCAAGGTCGCAAGAAAAAAGGCGGCGCCCGCCAGGGCACCGCCTTTCATCATTCCGGCAAGGTCAGACCTGTCAGGCAGCCGCAGCGGCACCGGCCTTCTGGGTAGAACCCTTGTAGATCTCATCGATCGCCGCGCCGAGCGAGGCGTCGAACTCCGCGTCGCTCATCTGCGCACGCAGGTCCTGCAGCAGCGCACGGCTGAAGCTGGCGATGATGCCCTTGTTCCTGGCCAGCTCGACGCAGGCCTCGGGACGCTCGTATCCGCCCGAGAGCGCGACGACGCGCAGCACCTTGGGGTGATCGACCAGTGCGTCGAACGTGCCCGGGACGACCGGCAGCGATAGCTTGAGCATGACCTGCTGGCCTTCCGGCAGCGCGTCGAGATTCTTGTGGATCTCGGCAAGCAGGATCTTGTCGCACTCGGCGCGCGTCTCGCTCTTGATGTTCACCTCGGGCTCGATGATCGGCATCATGCCGTGCGAGAGAACCTGCTGGCCGATCTCGAACTGCTGCTTGACCACGGCGGCGATGCCTTCGGCGTTGGCGGAATTGATCACCGAACGCTCCTTGGTACCGAAGACGCCGAGCGCCCTTGAACGCTCCAGCAGCGCGTCGAGCGTGGGCATCGGCTTCATCAACTGCACGCCGTTGGCCTCGTCCTCGAGGCCCTTGTCGATCTTGATGAAGGGCACGATGCCCTTGTTGATCAGCGCAGTCGGGGTGGGAACGCCGTCGACCTGACCGTCCATGGTGCGCTCGAACAGGATCGCACCGATGACCTTTTCGCCGCTGAAGGCAGGAGAAGAGATGATGCGGCTGCGCATCTGGTGGATCAGGCCGAACATTTCCTCTTCGGTCGACCAGGCGCCTTCCTCGATGCCGTAGCCCTTGAGTGCCTTTGGCGTGGAGCCGCCGCTCTGGTCGAGCGCGGCAATAAAGCCGTCGCCATCGGCCATCTTGGCCGTCATCTGTGAAACTTGCATGGTTCTCCTCCTGTTTGTCTCACCTGTTGGTAATCGGGGCTATCGGTGGGGGACCCGGCGCGCAACCTCGGCAAAGGGCTTAATCCGCTCAAGCGCCTTTGCCTCGCGAGGTGCGGATCGCGCTCAGGCCTCCAGCACGGCGACGCCGGGCAGTTCCTTGCCTTCCATCCATTCAAGGAAGGCACCGCCGGCCGTCGAGATATACGAAAAGTCCTGCGCCACGCCCGCGTGATTGAGCGCCGCCACGGTATCGCCGCCACCGGCCACCGAAATCAGCGAACCTTCGACGGTCAGTGCGGCTGCCGTGCGCGCAAGGGCGACAGTGGCCGCATCGAAGGGCACCGTCTCGAAGGCGCCCATCGGACCGTTCCAGACCAGCGTCCGGCAAGTCTTGAGCACATCGCCGAGGGCTTCGACCGCCAGCGGACCGACGTCGAGGATCATCTCGTCAGAGGCGACCTCGTGGACGTTGCAGGTGCGCAAGGAAGCCGGGTTGGCCGCGAATTCCTTCGACACGACGACCTCATAGGGCAGATGCACGGTGCAGCCTGACGTGTCGGCCGCCTCGAGGATCTCGTTGGCAGTGCCGGTCAGGTCGTGCTCGCAAAGCGACTTGCCCACGTCGACGCCCTTGGCGGCGAGGAAAGTGTTGGCCATGCCCCCGCCGATGATCAGGTGATCGACCTGGCCGACAAGGTGCTTGAGCACGTCGAGCTTGGAGGAAACCTTGGCTCCGCCGACGACGGCCGCCACCGGCTTTTCCGGAGCGCCCAGCGCCTTGTCCAGCGCTTCAAGCTCTGCCTGCATCGAGCGGCCCGCATAGGCGGGCAGGACGCGGGCGAGGCCCTCGGTCGTCGCATGGGCGCGGTGCGCGGCGGAGAACGCGTCGTTGACGTAGAAGTCGCCGTTTTCGGCAATCGCCTTCACGAAATCGGCATCGTTCTTTTCCTCGCCCTTCCAGAAGCGCGTGTTCTCAAGGATCGCGATGTCACCGGCACGCAGGATGCCGACCGACTGCGCAACCACCGGACCGGCGACTTCGGGCACGAACATGACTTCCTTGCCCAGCACCCTCTCGACCGCACCGACCACCATCGATAGCGACATGGTGGAGGAGCGCTCGCCCTTGGGACGGCCGAAGTGCGCCAGAAGCAGGACCTTGGCGCCCTTCCCGGCCAGTTCCAGGATCGTGGGAGCACATGCGCGAATGCGGGTCTCGTCGGTAACGAGGCCGTCCTTCATCGGCAGGTTGAGGTCGACACGTACCAGCGCCACCTTGCCGGTCACGTCGCCCAGGTCAGATTCGAGGGTGTCCAGGGTCTTGAAAGCGCTCATTGCTCGATCCTTACTTCGTCTCCGACGGCGATCTCGCCATCGTCCAGAACCCGGCCCAGCACGCCGCCACGCCAGTCCGGCGCCAGCGCGGCCATCAGTCCGGGCTTGATTTCATCCATGCGGCTGCATGGATCGCATTCCATGGTTATCTCGATGCGGCAGGTCGGCCCGATCGCAATTACCGCCCCCGCCGCTCGCGGCAGGCGCAGTCCCGAGACGCACAGGTTCGCCCGCCGTGCATGCCACGGCAGGAACGCGTCGTCGGGAATGTCGAGATCGCGCAGGGCTGCGCGCCAGCTCTCGGCCTCGATCAGCGAGACCTGCCGGCGCGGCTGCTTTCTTGCCCCATCGGGGCCCTGACGCACGGCGCCGCGAAAGTCCCCCTGGACTCCCGCGGCGGCAGTGACGGCGACGGACGACAATTCCTCCATGGTTCCACGCGATCGCGAACGCCGCGCTATGCCAAGGAGTGTGCCCGTCGCCGGATTCACTTTCAGAGGAACTTCGCCATCGCACCCGCAGTGTCGAGCATGCGGTTCGAGAAGCCCCACTCGTTGTCGTACCAGGATACGACGCGGACGAACTTGCCTTCCATGACGGCCGTCTCGAGGCTGTCGACGGTCGAGCTCGCCGGGTAGTGGTTGAAGTCCGACGAAACCAGCGGCTCTTCGGTGTAGGCCAGGACGCCCTTCATCGGGCCTTCCGACGCTGCCTTGAGAGCGGCGTTGATTTCTTCCTTGGTGGTGTCGCGCTTCGGCACGAAGCACAGGTCGACCAGGCTGACGTTCGGGGTCGGCACGCGGACCGACGAACCGTCCAGCTTGCCCTTGAGTTCCGGCAGCACGAGGCCGACCGCGCGGGCAGCGCCAGTGGTGGTCGGGATCATGTTGGCGGCACCGGCACGGGCGCGGCGCAGATCGCTGTGGATCTGGTCGAGCATGCGCTGGTCATTGGTGTAGCTGTGGATCGTGGTCATGAAGCCACGCTCGATGCCGACGGTGTCGTTGAGGACCTTGGCAACCGGGGCGAGGCAGTTCGTGGTGCATGAAGCGTTCGACACGACGATGTGATCGGCGGTCAGCGTCTCGTGGTTCACGCCGAAGACGACGGTGTTGTCGACGCCGGTGGCCGGGGCCGAGATCAGCACGCGCTTCGCGCCCGCATCGAGGTGCGGCTGCGACGCTTCCTTCGACTGGAAGAAGCCCGTGCACTCGAGCACGATGTCGATGCCCAGATCCTTGTGCGGCAGCTTGCCCGGATCGCGCTCGGCAGTGACGACGATGTCCTTGCCGTTGACGGTGATCTTGCCTTCGCCGGCCTCGACGGTGCCGGGGAAGCGACCGTGGGTGCTGTCATAGGCAAAGAGGAGAGCATTCGACTTGGTGTCGGCCAGGTCGTTGATCGAAACGAGGTCGAGACCGCAGTCGGGGCGCTCGAGAATGGCCCGGGCGACAAGGCGTCCGATACGTCCGAAACCGTTGATAGCAACCTTGGTCGCCATAAAATTCTCCTCCTTTAGGCGCTTAGCTTATCAAGAATCTTGGGCACGATGGATTCGGCGGTGAAACCGAAGCGTGCGAACAGGTCCTTTGCCGGCGCGGACGCGCCGAACCGGTCGATGCCGATGTTGAGACCGCCGTTGCGGCTCGCAGCGGTATAGCGCTCCCAGCCCAGCGTCGAGCCGGCCTCGATCGAAACGCGCAGGACAGACGCATCGTGCGGCAGCACTTCGTGCTTGTACGCTTCATCCTGCGCTTCGAACAGCTCCATGCAGGGCATCGAGACGACATCGGCGCCGATGTTCTGCGATTCCAGCTGCTCGGCGACCTTCACGGCCAGTTCCACTTCGGAACCGCTGGCGATCAGAATGACCTTGCGGTCGGCCGCAGCATGACGAAGCGTGTAGGCGCCGCGCGCCGAAAGCATGTCACCGCTATTGCGCAGCTGCGGCAGATTCTGGCGGGTCAGCGCAAGAACCGAAGGCGTATCCTTGGACTGCAGCGCGATGTTCCAGCACTCTGCCGTCTCGATCACGTCCGCGGGGCGGAACACGTAGAGGTTCGGGATCAGGCGCAGGCTCATGACCTGCTCGATCGGCTGGTGGGTCGGACCGTCTTCGCCCAGGCCGATGGAATCGTGGGTCAGGACGTAGATCGCGCGGGTCTGCTGCAGCGCCGAGAGGCGGATCGCATTGCGGCAGTAGTCCGAGAAGATCAGGAAGGTGCCGCCGTAGGGAATGACGCCGCCATGCAGCGCCATGCCGTTCATCGCCGCGGCCATGCCGAATTCGCGGATGCCGTAATAGACATAGCGACCGGCGTAGTTTTCCGGGGTGAACGGCTCCTGGCACTTGGCCTTGGTGTTGTTCGAGCCGGTAAGGTCGGCCGAACCGCCAACCATCTCGGGCACCACCGGCGCCAGGACGTTGAGGCAGTTTTCCGAAGCCTTGCGGGTAGCGACGGTGGTGTCGCCGTCGAGCCAGCCGGCGAAAGTCTTCGCAGCCTCGTCGCCTTCCGGAAGATCGCCGGCCATGCGGCGGTTGAATTCGGCAGCGTCGGCGCTGGCGGCCAGGCGGCCTTCCCACTCGGCGCGGGCCTTGGCCCCGGCTTCGCCCAGCGAACGCCAGTCGGCAAGGATCTCGGCCGGGATCTCGAACGGAGCTGCCGTCCAGCCCAGGAATTCACGAGCGGCGGCGACTTCATCGGGGCCGAGCGCAGCACCGTGAACGTCATGGCTGCCCTGCTTGTTGGGTGCGCCCTTGCCGATCACCGTCTTGCAGGCAACGAGCGAGGGCTTGTCCGAGGCAGCGGCTTCGGCCAGCGCACGCTCGATATCGGCAAAGTCGTGGCCGTCGCACGAGAAAACGTCCCAACCGGTAGCGCGGAAGCGCGCGGGGATGTCTTCGCTCGTCGACAACGAGGTATCGCCGTCGATGGTGATGTTGTTGTCGTCCCACAGGACCTTGAGGCGGCCCAGCTTGAGGTTGCCGGCCAGGCCGATCGCCTCGTGGTTGATGCCTTCCATGAGGCAGCCGTCACCGGCGATGACCCAGGTCTTGTGGTCGACGAGGTCGTCACCGAAAGTGCCGTTGAGCTGACGCTCGGCCATCGCCATGCCGACCGCCATCGCCAGGCCCTGCCCCAGCGGACCGGTGGTGCATTCCACGCCCGGGATCAGGAAGTTTTCCGGGTGACCGGCGCAGACCGAGCCGAGCTGACGGAAGTTGCGGATGTCGTCCATCGTCGGGCTGGCATAGCCGGTCAGGTGGAGCAGCGAGTAGATCAGCATCGAGCCGTGGCCGGCCGAGAGCACGAAGCGGTCGCGGTCGGCCCACTTTGGCGCGGCGGGATCGAACTTGAGAAACTTGGAGAACAGCACCGTGGCGACGTCCGCCATGCCCATCGGCATGCCGGGGTGACCGCTGTTGGCAGCCTGGACCGCATCCATCGAAAGCGCCCGGATGGCATTGGCCATCGGCGCGAGGCGGTTGGGGGCGAGGGTCATCTGATGGCTCCGGATACGGAAATTACTGGGCGATTCGAAAGTCCGGACCCCCTTTAGGGAGAGGCGGCTTCCCGTCAAGTTCGCCAGTCAGTTTCGCGCGACCGACCAGTTGAGCCGCACGTCGAAATGATTGTGAACAACAAGGGCCAATTGCTTGCGTTTTATCTTCTTTCCGGTAGCCAACGGAGGATGGAACAGACGGCGATCTGTGAAGCACTGCAAAGGATCGAGGCAGCGCTTGCGCGTGTCGAGGGCGCAACCCGGCAGGCTGTAGACCTGCGCGGTCGCCACGAGGCCCTGATCGAGCAGCACGAAGCCCTTGCCACAAGGCACGTGACACTCAAGGCAAGCGTCGAGCAATCGCTCTCCCGGATCGACGGGCTGATCGGACGGGCCGATAAATGATCCGCCGGATTCAGATCGCATTTTCGAAGCCCCTGAAGTCATGAGCAACGTCACCCTTTCCATCGGCTCCCGCCGCTTCACCGTCGCTTGCGCCGACGGCGAGGAGGCTCATGTCTCCGAACTGGGCGACCTGATCGACGCCAAGGTCAGCCAGGCCGGCGCGCAGGGTCAGACCGAAACGCGCATGCTGCTCTTCGCGGCGCTCCTGCTCGCGGACGAAGTGCATGAACTGCGCCGCTCGGGCACAAGCGCCCCCGCCCCGGCAAGCGAACTGCCCGAAGATCTGGCCGAGCGCCTCGCCGAGGTTGCGGGCCGTATAGAAAATATCGCGAACCTCCTTGAGGCTGACGCCGGCAACGCCTAACTAGGGCTCGACGGGATCTGCCCGGCACGAGCCGTTCGAACATCCCTGAGGCTATAAGCAATCCAAGGGGGCTGTCCCTGCCCGGACCGTGGTCCGACGCACATGGCTCCCACCTGACGTTGAGGCGTCAGAGGATTTCTAGGAAAACGACCCAAGGTGGACCCGTCACCCCCATTTCCCGCGAATGAAGCAAAGGCCCGGCTGCGCAGGGCCTTCCGGACCGCCCGGCGCGAACATGTCTCCGCGCTGCCCCAGGGCATGCGTGCGCTCATGCTCAACCGGCCGCCCTCTCCCATCGCGCAGATGATGCCCGAAGGGGCGCTGGTCGGACTTTATTATCCCGTAGGTGACGAGGCACCCTCGCTGGGCTGGGCGCGCTGGCTGGTCGAGAATGACCGCCGCATCGCCCTGCCCGCCTTCGAATCCCGCGAGAGCCCGATGGAATTTCGCGCCTGGAACGATCCTTTCGTGGACGATGAACTGGCAATCTCGCCCTGGGGCGGGCTGCAACCAGACCGAACCGGCGAAGCGCTCATCCCCGATCTTGTCGTCGTACCGCTGATCGCCTTCACCGAGCGCGGCGAACGCCTCGGCCAGGGCGGTGGACACTACGACCGCTGGCTCCAGGCCAATCCGCAGGTGCGCGCCATCGGGCTTGCATGGGACTGCCAGATCGCCGATGCGCTTCCGATCGAGGATCACGATCGGCATCTCGACGCCGTCGTGACGCCGACCCGGATCTATCAAGGAAACGAATGAAATGCGCGAGACCCCGACATGGCGAATTCCGATCGGCGTCCTGAGTCTGTGCGTCGCGCTTGCGGTTTACGGCATTCTCATAGCGACTTACGTGCCGCCGCTGATCGGTAACTGGCACGCCCTGGCGCAGACGCCCGTCTATATCGTGCTCGGCGTCGCCTGGATCATGCCGCTGCGTCGCTTCCTGATATGGATGGAGACCGGCCGCTGGGGTTGAACCCCGGCAGCCTAAAACCTTCGCGAACATCGACATGACAAGCTGCGCAGTCGGCATGCCCGCACGGCACCGAGCCGTCCTGGTAGATGCCTGACCTGCGGGCAACCGAGTCGTTGCCCCGACACCCTCAGAGAGGCTGCCCGATGTCTTTCACAGGGCGCTGATCGCAAAAAAGAAAAAGGCCGGGACATGCCCGGCCTTTTCTTCTGATGATTCACCTCAGGACATTCCTGAAGTGGCGCGAGTGACGGGGCTCGAACCCGCGACCTCCGGCGTGACAGGCCGGCACTCTAACCAACTGAGCTACACCCGCTCACCAGTGAAAAGAACTGCACCTCAGTTCTTTCTATGTATCCTGTTTTCACAGGCTTTTCCCAAGTGGCGCGAGTGACGGGGCTCGAACCCGCGACCTCCGGCGTGACAGGCCGGCACTCTAACCAACTGAGCTACACCCGCGTTCTAAGGCGGTGCGTCCGCTTGGGAGCCGCGCCACTAAGACAGGCTCACCGGGCTGTCAACTGCCTTGAGAGGGTAAGTGGTTTTTTTGCGCGCCCTGCCCCGGTACGCCGATGCGAGGCCTGCGCGATCAAGTCCGTGTTAACCATATTTTGGCGAATTGGCCGTCAATCTCCCCCGCATCGCCAACAGGCCAGCGGGGGCTGTCCGGAACCTATGAAAAGCAAGTTCGTCCTTATCGCAGCCATGACGCAGGCGCTGTGCGCGCCGGCCCTGGCACAACCGGCGGCGCCGGTTTCGGTTGCCACCGACAGCGCCGCCTTCGTCGAGAAGGTCATGGCGGATTCGAGCAGCCGCCTCGAGCCGGCCGCGCGCCTTTCGCGCGGGGACAAGGTCGTGACCGTTGTCACCTGGTACCGCATGGGCGGCAACGGGGGCTTCGTCATCACCAACCCGATGCCCACGAAGCTTGCCTATGAGGCGAGCGCGAGCGAGGGACAGGAAGTCTCGGTGGACGGCGGCCGCACCTGGGGCCACCTCGGCGCTCTACGCAAGGGTGGGCGACTGGCGACGGCAGAGGACGTCACCCATGTACGCTGGCGCATTCCGGCAGGCAGCGCCGCAAATGGCCGCGGCCAGCTCGCCTACAGCGCCATCGTGCGCTGATAGCCGATTTTCGGTGAAAGCAGGACGGCGGCCCGCACCCTGGCGCAAGCCGCCCTTTCCTTCGGTTCCTAACCGGCGAGAATGAGCGCCGGTGCTTCGATCAGCTTCTTGAGGTCCTGCGCGAAGCTGGCGGCATCCCATCCGTCGACGACGCGATGGTCGCAGCTCATCGAGATGTTCATCGTCTTGCGCTTCTCGATCCGCTCCACGCCGCCGGCATCGCGCACGAACATCGGGCGCTCGACTATGCGGTTGGGACCGATGATCGCCACTTCGGGGCGATTGATGACCGGTGTCGTCGCCACCCCGCCCATCGGGCCGAGCGAGGTCAGCGTGATCGTCGAGCCGGAGAGCTCCGTGGACTTGGCCGAACCGTCGCGCGCCGCCCGCGCGAGGCGCGAGATCTCGCTCGCAAGCTGCCAGAGGTTGCGATCCTGTGCATCGCGGATCACCGGGACCATCAGCCCGGCCGGAGTCTGCGCTGCCATGCCCAAGTGTACCGAACCATAGCGCGTCACCACGCCCGCCTCATCGTCGTAATGGGCGTTGAGCATCGGGTACCTGGGCATCAGCTTGCAGATCGCCGCGATCAGGAACGGCAGCATCGTCAGCTTGGGACGATCTCCACGCCCTTCATTGAGCTGCGCGCGGGTTTCCTCCAGCGCCGTTACGTCGAATTCCTCGACATAGGCGAAGTGCGGGATCTGGCGCTTGGATGCCGCCATGTTCTCGGCAATGCGGCGGCGCAGGCCGATGACGCGGACCTGCTCGTCCTTGCCTTTCAGACCGGCAGGCTGAAAGCCGCCCGCGGCATTGTAGGACAGGAAAGCGTCGAGGTCGGAATGGCGGATGCGGCCATCCTCGGCCGGGCGGACTTCGCCCAGATCGATGCCGAGGCCTGCCGCGCGCTTGCGAACCGCCGGGCTGGCCATGACGCGCGCATGACCCATCGCGCGGGCCGGCACCGGGGCCGGGCTCGGCGTCGGTGCGGGAGCGGGCGCTGGGCTCTTTTCGGCAACGGGAGCGGGAGCCGGTTCAATCGCGGGTTCAGGGGCCGGCGCCGCTGCCGGTTCCTTTGCGGCCGTCTCCTCAGGAGCCGGCGCCGGTGCAGCAGCGGGGCGACCGCCCTTGCCGTCCCGCTCGTTACCCTCGCCTTCCACCTCGATCACCACCAGCGGCGAACCGATGGCGATAACGTCGCCTTCCGCTCCGGCGACCTCGATCACCTTGCCCGAGACCGGGCTTTCCATCTCGACCGTCGCCTTGTCGGTCATCATGTCCGCAACACGGCCGTCTTCCTCGACCATGTCGCCGATCTTCACGTGCCAGGCGACGATCTCGGCTTCGGCAATGCCTTCCCCGATATCGGGCAGGCGGAATGTATAGCGACCCATCGGATCAATCCTTCATGAGCCGGTCGACCGCCTCGCCGATGCGGACGGGACCGGGGAAATAGGCCCACTCGAGGCTGTGCGGATAAGGCGTGTCGAAACCCGTCACGCGCTCGATCGGCGCCTCGAGGTGATAGAAGCAACGCTCCTGGACGAGCGCGGAAAGCTCGGCGCCGAAGCCCGAAGTGCGCGTCGCCTCATGGACGATGAGGCATTTGCCGGTCTTTTCCACCGACTTTTGCACAGTCTCTATGTCCAGCGGGACAAGCGTGCGCAGGTCGATGATTTCGGCATCGACGCCCTTTTCGGCAAGCACCGCCTCGACCACGTGGATCATCGTGCCATAGGCCAGCACGGTCATCGCCGCGCCTTCGCGCACGACCCGCGCCTTGCCCAGCGGGATGGAATAGTAGCCCTCGGGCACCTTGCCCCCGGCATGGTTCTTCCAGCTCTTGGACGGGTTGTCGTAATAGCCGTCGAAGGGTCCGTTGTAGATGCGCTTGGGTTCGAAGAAGATGACCGGATCGTTGTCCTCTATCGCGGCGATCAGCAGCCCCTTGGCATCGTGCGGGGTCGACGGGATCACCGTCTTGAGGCCCGCTACATGGGTGAACAGGGCCTCAGGGCTCTGGCTATGCGTCTGCCCGCCGAAGATGCCGCCACCGAAGGGAGAGCGGACCGTGATCGGGGCCACGAATTCGCCTGCCGAACGATAGCGCAGGCGCGCCGCTTCGGACACGAGCTGGTCGAGGCCGGGATAGATATAATCGGCAAACTGGATCTCCGGCACCGGACGCAGGCCATAGGCGGCCATGCCGACTGCCGCACCGATGATGCCGCATTCGTTGATCGGCGAATCGAACACTCGGTTCTTGCCATACTTGCTCTGCAGGCCCGCAGTCGCGCGGAAGACGCCGCCGAAATAGCCCACGTCCTCGCCAAGTATGACGACATCGGGATCGCGCGCCATCATGACGTCGAGCGCTTCGTTGATCGCCTCGATCATGTTGAGCGAGCGCGTGGGGGCATCGTGGAGGCTTACAGCTTCTTCTTCGAGCATTGCCCTTACTCCTTCCACTCGGGCCACTTCATCTGGCGTTCGCGAATGGCCTGCTCGGCCTGTTCGTCCAGATGCCAGGGAAGTTCCTCGAAGACGTCTTCGAACATGGTGTGGAACGGATGGTGCAGACCATGGCCGAGGATGCCGTTCTTTTCGGCCTCCTTGGTCGCCGCCTTCACCTCTTCCGCCAGTTCGCGGTCCATGTCGGCGTGCCGGTCTTCCGACCACTCGCCGATCGCGATCAGATGGTTCCTGAGCCGCATGATCGGATCGCCCAGCGGCCATTCCTCGCGCTCGTGCGCCGAACGGTAGGCGCTGGGATCGTCCGAGGTCGAATGGCCCTCGGCGCGGTAGGTGAAATGCTCGATGAGCGTGGGACCGAGGTTGGCGCGGGCGCGGTTGGCCGCCCACTCCATCGCCGCATAGACCGCCAGCGCATCGTTTCCGTCCACGCGCAGCCCGGCAATGCCATAGCCCGCGGCGCGAGCGGCAAAGGTCGTGCGCTCGGCCCCTGCAAAGCCGGAAAAGCTCGAGATCGCCCACTGGTTGTTGACCACGTTGAGCACGACCGGCGCATTGTAAACGGCGGCAAAGGTCATCGCCGCGTGGAAATCGCCCTCTGCGCTGGAGCCTTCGCCGATGAAGCTGGTGGCGATGCGCGTGTCGCCCTTGATCGCGCTTGCCATGGCCCAGCCCACGGCCTGCGGGAACTGCGTGGCAAGATTGCCCGAGATGGTGAAGAAGCCATAGTCGCGCGCCGAGTACATGATCGGCAACTGGCGGCCCTTCAACCGGTCCGCGCGGTTCGAGTAGATCTGGTTGATCATGTCGACCAGCGGATACCCGCGCGAGATCAGGATGCCTTGCTGGCGATAACTGGGGAAGACCATGTCATCGCCGGCCAGCGCCAATGCGCAGGCGACCGAAATCGCCTCTTCGCCGGTGCACTTCATGTAGAAGCTGGTCTTGCCCTGCCGCTGGCCGCGATACATCCGATCGTCGAAGGCGCGGGTAAGCGCCATGTTGCGCAGCATGCGGCGCAGCGATTCCGGGTCGAGATTGGGGTTCCAGGGACCGACCGCCTTGTCGTCGTCACCCAGGACGCGGATCATGTCGGTCGTAAGCGGCCATGTTTCGCTTGCCGCGCAGGCCTCGTCGGGCCGCGCCAGCTCGCCCGGCTCGGGAATATCCAGCTCCGAGTAATCGACCTTGTCGCCCGGC
Source organism: Novosphingobium sp. PP1Y (assembly GCF_000253255.1). Taxonomy (NCBI): domain Bacteria; kingdom Pseudomonadati; phylum Pseudomonadota; class Alphaproteobacteria; order Sphingomonadales; family Sphingomonadaceae; genus Novosphingobium; species Novosphingobium sp. PP1Y. The sequence continues at coordinate 3,030,624 of NC_015580.1, forward strand.
CTGTACTTCGGCTCGGGCACATAGAGTTCAAGCGGCGGCAAGTTGCCGCGCGGCTTTCCAGACCTGACCGGACTTTCGCCCATTTTCGTTCTCTCCCGCCAGTTTCGGCCCGTGAGAACTCCACGCACCGGGAGAATCGGAGCGTATCAAAATTCTACGGATGAGTCATAATATTACAAACCCCCGCAATGTCAATCAGACCGCAACCGGTGCGGAGATGTGCGACTGGGGCGCATATCCACGCACTTCGAAGTCATCGATACGATAGTCGAAGACGCTTTGCGGACGCCGCAGGATCTCGAGCGTCGCCTGCCCCTCGGGCTTGCGGGAAATCTGCTCTTCCACCAGCGCACCATGGTTGAGGTAGAGATGGACATCACCCCCTGTCCAAACGACTTCACCCGGCTCCAGGTTGCATTGCTGCGCGAACATGCGGGTCAACAGGGCAAGCGACCACATGTTGAACGCGAATCCCAGGCCCAGGTCGCAGCTGCGCTGGTAAAGCAGGCAAGAAAGACGGCCACCCGCTACATGGAACTGATAGGTCTTGTGGCAGGGAGGGAGAGCCATCGCGTCAAGCTCGGCGACGTTCCACCCCTCGATGATGTGGCGACGGCTGCCGGGGTTCTCCTGCAAGGATGCGATCACCTGCGCAACCTGATTGACGCCCTGTTCGCGCCGGCGGAAAAGTCCGTTTCCGGCATCCTCAAAGACCGGCCAATCGACCCATTGCTTGCCGTAGACCGGTCCGAGGTCGCCCCACTTCTCGGCGAATGCGGCATCGGCAACGATCCGGTCGGAAAAGTCCGCGCGCGAGATCTGGTCGCCGGTTTCGCGGCGATAGCGATCGAGCGGCCAGTCGGTCCAGATCTGCACGCCTTGCGCGCAAAGCGAACGGATGTTGGTGTCGCCGGTCAGGAACCAGAGCAACTCACGCGTCGCCGTCTTCCAGTAGACCCGCTTGGTGCTGAGCAGCGGCATGGCCCCGTCTGCAAGGTCGAAGCGGATCGTTGCGCCGAAGACTGACCGCGTTCCAACCCCGGTGCGGTCCACCCGCTCGTCGCCATGCTCCCAGATATGGCGCATGAGATCGAGATATTGCCACTCCCAATGCGGCACGCGGCCGCTGGCTGGCGATTCGGATCGAAGCAGTGTCGAGGGCGCGTTCATGGGCAAAGCCTAGACCCGCCGGCCCCGAGCGAAAAGAGGCGGCGCGCTCAATTTCCCCGCCAACGCACCATGATGAATGGTCCCGATGCATTACATTCAAAAGATCTGACGATCCGGGTTCGCCCTTAGGATCGGCTTTGCGCCAATGCAGGACCCCATGGTGCATAATCGATTGCATGGTCCCATCGCCCAGATCTGTCCTTTCCCGATTCCTGCCCGCTCCTCTTGCGCTGCAAGGGCTTATTGCAGGCCTCGTGATGCTCGTCGCGCTGTCTCCCGCAGAAGGGGGCGCAGCCATCTACCTGCCCCTGGATGGAAGCGGAGCGGCCCATACAGTCGCCTGGTCGCGCCAGCGCGGTGCCGAAGTGGTTGCTCCGGGACCTTACGAGGGCGCCTTCATCCTGCGCATTCCGCAAGGTCATCTTGCCATGGAAGCCTTGAAGCAAGGCGCGCTGCTGATCTCGGTTCCGGAATTCCTGTGCGGTTCGCCCGATCCTTCAAAGAAGACATAACTGGTCATGAACGAACTCGATGAAATGCGCCGCAAGGGCGCCAAGATCCTCCTCGCCATTTCCTGGCTGAGCGTTGCCATCATTGCCGGCTGCGCCTGGGCTTCCGGCTCCGGCCCGGCCCCTGCCCTGCTGGCAGCCGCGATCACGATCGTGCCGACGCTGCAGGTCATGGCTGGCAACAACGGCCTGCAGGCCCGGCTGGCTCTTGGCCTTGCCGTGCCGCTCTACCCGGCCATCATGCTGTGGCAATGGAGCGGACAGAACTGGATGCTCGACATCCACATGACCTTTTTTGCCGCCATTGCCATGCTCACCCTGCTCGCAGACTGGCGCCCCGTTCTGCTCGCTGCCGGCGTGACCGCGGTTCATCACCTCTCCACCAATTTCGCGGCTCCCTCGCTCGTCTTCCCTGACGGCGCGGACTTTGCACGCGTGCTGCTCCATGCCGTCATCGTCGTGCTGGAAACCGGCGCTCTCGTCGTACTCTCGGCCGGGTTCGAGAGGCTGGTGATCGACCAGGCGGCAGCGCATGAGGCACGGGCCGATGCGGAGAAAGCCGCCCAGATCGAACGCACCCGGGCTGCCGAGGACCAAAAGCAGGTGATCGAACAGATCGGCCGTGGTCTGCGCGGCCTTGCCTCGGGCGACCTCTCGCTGCGGCTCTCCGAATCCTTCCCCGAAGGCTACGAGGAACTGCGCGGATACTTCAATTCAGCGGCCAGCGATCTCGACGACATCGTGCGCGACGTCACCCGCTCGGCCGGGCAGATCGAATCGGGCTCGCGCGAAATTCGCAGCGCCAGCGACGATCTTGCGCTGCGCACCGAGCAGCAGGCAGCGACGCTGGAAGACATCGCCAATACCCTGCGCCAGCTCAGCACCACCGTACAGGGCAATGCCAAGAGCGCGCAGGACCTGCAGGCCAACGTCGCCAGAGCGCGCAGCGATGCGCTATCGGGCAATTCCGTAGTCGCAAGCGCGGTGGGCGCGATGGGCGAGATCGAACGCTCGGCCGACGAGATACACCAGATCATCACGCTGATCGACGGCATCTCCTTCCAGACCAACCTGCTCGCCCTCAATGCCGGCGTCGAAGCCGCGCGCGCGGGCGAAGCGGGCAAGGGCTTTGCAGTGGTCGCCAACGAAGTACGCGCGCTGGCGCAGCGCTCTGCTGAAGCGGCCAACCAGATCAAGGACCTGATCGGCACCTCCTCGGTTCAGGTCTCCGAAGGCGTGAAGCTCGTCGGCCAATCGGGCGAATCGCTGATGACGATCGTCTCGGGCATTGCCGAGATCGACGAAGCGATTGCCCGCATCGCCAACGTGTCGCAGGAACAGGCGGCAGAGATCGCGCGCATCAACGAACGTATCGCCCGGCTCGATTCCGCGACGCAGGAAAACGCAGCGATGGTCGAGGAAGGAACCGCGGCGGCTCGCCACCTCTCAAGCGAAGCTGAAGGCATGACCCGAACCGTCGCCCATTTCCGCGTTTCGGGCCAAAATCTTGCCGGCAAGCAAGACGGTTCCTGTGCAAAACTCGCTCAAGCCGCATAAAGTGACTTTGGCCCCTTGCCAGCCCCGGAATCGCTCTCTATAGGCGCGCTCCTGCCTCGGGCCGCTTTCAAAGTGGCACGATCGGTCGGGGAGTAGCTCAGCCTGGTAGAGCACTGTCTTCGGGAGGCAGGGGCCGGAGGTTCGAATCCTCTCTCCCCGACCAACTAATTCTATAAAATCTAAGCATTTTTATCCATCCTATGAACAGGGGTTGAAGGTTCAGATTGAACCTTCAGGGCCGGCAACGGATCGCATTTGCGACCCCACTAAAATGCTCAGGACTAAACCTGGCATAGTGTTTTTGGGTCGTCCGATCGTCGTCATCGCCCATAAACTGGGCAAGTTCGGCCATCGACACGCCAGCCTCAACCGCCCTGTCTGCTCCAGTGTGACGCAGCGTATATGGGGTAGCATGGACACCGCTCCTTTCGGACGCTGCCTGGAAGGCTTTTTTTGATGCACTTGATGGGCTCTCCGGCACGTTCGATCACATACGCGCTCGTCCGTTGGAAATAGGCGGCCTCTAACAATGGCAGCAGGTCATCGGAGATTGAGACCACCGTGCGCCGCTTAGTCGTCCGAATATCTCCAGGCGGAGTGAAGTCGATCTGCTTGCGATGGAAATCAACCCGATCCCACTCAAGCTGCAAGATCGCCCGTCGGGCGCGCCATCGAGTAGAGGCCTAGCATCACGTTCAACTTGGCGTGCTCGGCTGACACGCTGGCGTAGAACCGTTCGAACTTGGCCTGGGACAAATGCCTGCGCTTCGCTTCAACTAACTTTGGAAGCCAGATGGGAATACGACCGGGCAACCTCGGTCCGTTTCTGACGGTGGCGACGGCTCAGACAAGAGTCTTCGCACTATCGGTCATGACTTACGTGGCGCCCTCGAAAGTGCAGGATCCCAAGGCTTTACATCAGAAGCGCCCAACTTGCGCGAAATAGTTGAGTTGTTTCGTGAGCCGCACCTTGATCACTTTTTCCGTTACGGGTGGCCAGACGAATTTCCTATGCCTGCGCCCAATGACAATCTTGCAGCATTTCATGTGTTAGACGCCGAAGTGCAAACCGCTGTTCAGAAAGACAATAATGGCGAATGAAAGCGATTTGAATGGCGATTGGCTAGACCACCATGAAAGCGGCGTGGACGCCCCTGTCGAAGCCCTCCTCCGGCTGCCGAGCGCGTAGCAGGTAGTTGTCCAAGGGGCGTTGTCAGCCCAGCGCGAACTCGCCTTCGCCTGACCGCGGCCCTTCGGGCAAGGCCGCAGAGATTGCAGAGAACTTGCCCGCACCGACTTGAGAAGACCGATCTGTGCCAGCCGCTATGCGCTTCGGCTCAAAACCTTCATCCCTGCCAGATTTCGGGTTCTGCGCGGAGCGCCGGATCGACCGTATAGCACGACTGCGGCCTGCCAAGTCCGAGGTTCTCGCGCAGCGTGCTGCCTTTATAGGCGGTGCGCACCCGGCCGCGGCGCTGCAACTCGGGAACGACGAGATCGACGAAGCGATCGAGCATGACCGGCAGCGACGGCGGCGCAATGACGAAGCCGTCGCAGGCCCGTGCTTCGTACCAGCGCTCCAGTTCGTCAGCGATTGTCGCGGCCGTCCCGGCAAGCGAACGCGAGGTGCGGCTTGCCGCTACGGCAACGGCGATCTCTCCCAATGTCATCCCGCTCGCGCCCATGTCGATGATCCGCTGGCGGGTGCCGAGCGAGGCGTTGCTATCGGGCAGTTCGGGCAGCGGCCCGTCGAGATCGTAGCGCGAAAGGTCGATGCCGCCGAGCACGGTCTTGAGATAGGACAGCGCCAGCTTGGGAGGGATCGCCTCGTTGAGCGCCTTCGCTTCGGCTTCGGCCTGCTCGGCGGTGACAGCCGGAACCGGCTGGATCGCGGTCATGATCCTCAGGCTCTCGGGATCGCGGCCAGCTGCGGCAACCCGCTTCTTCAGGCCGGCGTAGAAGGCAACGCCGCTCTCCATTGTCGGATGCGACGTGAACACCGCATCGGCAGTGCGGGCGGCCAGTTCCAACCCCTCCTCGGAAGCTCCGGCCTGAACGATCAGCGGGTGGCCCTGCGGCGAACGGCCCATGGTGAGCGGACCGGCTACGCAGAAGTGCTCGCCCTTGTGGTAGAGCCCGTTGACCTTCGCCGCCTCGAAGAAGACCCCGCTTGCCTTGTCCGCAATGACGGCACCGTCTTCCCAACCGTCCCAGAGGCCCTTGCAGACTGCGATCGCTTCCTCGGCACGGGCATAGCGCTCCGCATGTCCGTAGTGCGCCTCACGCCCAAAATTATGGGCTTCGTTCTCGCTTGTGGAAGTAACCACGTTCCAGGCGGCACGCCCGGCGCTGACATGATCCAGGGTCGATAGACGCCGGGCGATGGCATACGGCTCGTTATAGCTGGTCGACACGGTGGCGACGAGGCCAAGGTTCTGCGTAGAGGCGGCAAGCGCGCCGTGCAGGACGAGAGGATCGAGCCGGATCGCATCGGTGGCGGCAAAGGCATCGACGCCCGCGATCGGCCGAAATCCCTGCGAATCCGCGAGGAACAGCGCGTCGAACATGCCCCGCTCTGCGGTGCGTGCAATGTGCTGCCAATAGCCCAGCGTCATCAGCGCTGCAGGCTCGGCCTCTTCGTGGCGCCAACCGGCCATGTGTCCGCCGGAACCCATCGGCATGGCAAACAGATGGTACTGGCCCGCACGCGTCTTCTGCGTCATTCACGTTCTCCTTCGTCTGGACCAGTTTGCGCCGTGCGCATGCGAACGTAAGGGGCGGCTGCATCGACTCTCCACTGTGCAGATAGTCCGACGGGCGCGCGCCTTGCCCCGGCTGACTGGCCTGCTTCCTCGCAAGCTGCAGCAAAGGCTGATTAGCCGTTTACCCCAAGAGCAAAGGGGCACGGGTCATTCGACGCCGCGCCCCTCGAGGCAGGTCAATGCCTGACGATCTTCAGAACTCGAAGCCGACCCGGCCACCGAAGACGCGGCGGCGCGCAGGCGAGAAAGTGACCGCCGGAACACCGGTGTAGGTGTCCGAGTTGTACGCGATCGAAGTCGGCGTCTTGTCGTCGAAGATGTTCTCGCCGTACAGTTCGAAGCTGAACTTGCCATCATCGACACCAAGGCGCAGGTTCACGCGGTGAGCCGGAGCAGTCCAGGCAAGGTTCGCCTCGCTCTCGTACTGGCGGCCAACGTAGATGTAGTCGGCCCGCATGTAGCCCTCGAAGGCGCTGCTCACCGGCTGCCGGTAATCGATCGAGGCCGATCCGGTCCAGGCGGAATACTGCGGCAGACGGTTGCCGACCGGATTGGCATTGCCGGTCAGCGCGAGGCATTCGGCGCACTGCGTGTTGCGAATGTCGGTTTGCGCGTAGGACAGCGTACCTTCCAGTGTCAGCGCATCGGTGACCTTCAGCGAGCCCTCGAACTCGACGCCGTAGAGCCGCACCTTGCCGCCCGGCACGACGACACGCACGGTCTGCGGCGTCGGGTTGCTATAGGTGATGTTCTGATTGATGTGCTTGTCGTACCACTTCCCGTAATACGCTGCGAGCTGGATGCGCAGGCGGCGGTCGAACATGGCGCTCTTGAATCCGAGCTCGCCCATTTCGATCTTCTCCGGGCCCACCGCCGTGGGAACATCGAGCTGCGACTGAACCTGGTCCTGGACGACCTGCGGCAGCGCCAGCAGCGTGGCGTTGAACTGGCCAGGACGCGTACCCTTTGCATAGGACGCATAGACCGACGCATCGGGGCTGAAGGAATAGCGCAGGATCGCGCGTGGGTTAAAGCTCTTCGACTGACCCGAATAGTCGATCGAGCGGACCGGTACGACCTGGCCGATCTCATCCCACTGATAGCGACCCTCCAGGCTCAGGTTGAGCTGTTCGGTAATATCGAAGCCAAGCGAACCGAAGATGCCGTAAGTGTCTGCGCTATAGGTCGTCGCAGGAACGGCGGCCGAGAATCCCGAATTCGAGAACGCGTTGGTAGTGATGGAGTTTCGCTGGCGAAAGTAATTGAAGCCGACCAGCCAATTCAATCGATCGTCGCTGGGCGATGCGACGCGGATCTCGGCAGACTTGTTCGTCAGCTCGGTCTGCCCGCCCACCGTGCGCGAAAAATAGGGCACGAGGGTATTATTCGCCGCGTAGAACGGGTTGACCATCGAACGACCGTCACGAAAGCCGGTATCAGTGACATAGCCCCAGCGGTCGCGAAAATACGCGACGTTGCCCCCTACCGTGTAGCCGCCGCCGAGATCGTAGTCGGCGATGACGTGACTTTCGATCGCTTCGCGGTGGACACCGAAATGCGAGACGAAGTCATCGCCGAGGACGACCCCGTCGTTGACCCTGTCCAGCGAGCTGGTGACGTAAGTCTGCTGGACCATCCGGTTGCGCGGCGCCGTCTCGAGAGCGCCGCAGTAATAGGATCGACCGGTGACGGTGGTGCAATTGTTGTCGTCGGCCAGCAACTGGCCCGAGGCTGGCGGGCCGTCATCGTCTTCCCAGTAGTTCAGAAAAGCCTTGATCTTCAGGTCCGCCGACGGCGTGAAAAGCAGCGTACCGGAAACCGAACGGGTGTCTTGCGCGCCGAGTTTACCGCCGACACCGAAGTTGTCGTACTGTCCGTCGGTGTGGAAAATGCGACCCGAAACGCGCGCCGCCAGAAAATCGGGGACCAGACCTATTTCGGCCGATATCCTGCCCTCGACCGTGTTGTACGAGCCGTAGCTGACGGTACCGGACATGCGCGGCTCGAAACCGGGATCGCGGGTAATGAAATTGATCGCGCCGGAAAACGTGGCGCGTCCGAAATACGCACTCTGCGGCCCCCGGATGACTTCGACCTGAGCGATGTCGGTCAGGCCCGAGATCGAGCCGCTACCTACCGGCACGCCGTCGATGAAGGCGCTGGCGCCCTGGCGATCGGGCGATGGCGTACCCGAAAACATGCCGCGCATGGTGAAGAAGGTGTATCCGCGGTCGTTGCGATTCACCGACTGGTTCTGGAAGCGCAGGCCCGGCGAGAAGTCTGCGAGCGACGAATAGTCGGTGATGTTACGAGCGTTGAGGTCTTCGCCGGACAGAGCGGTGATCGCGACCGGGACCTCGATAAGCGTCTCGGTCTTCTTGCGGGCCGTAACCACGATTTCGCCCGGAGGATTGCCGCTGCCGGTGGTGCCGGCGACCGCGCTCCGGTCAGCATTCGCAGCGTCCTGCGCCATTGCCGGATTGGCCATGAAGCCTGCTGCCATGACAGTGGCAGCGCTCAGACGAAGTCGATCTCGCATTGAAATTCGGTGCATGCAGCCCTCCTTGGGTTCCCTGGTGTATGTCTCTTCGATCATTCCCCGCCCGCCACGTTTTCGAGGTAAGTCCGTAGGATGCGCGCAAAGCGCTCCGGCACTTCGAGAGGGGGATAATGACCGACGTCATCGAGGACGATCGACGAGACCGAAGCGGCCGGAAGCCGCGCCTCGAGGTCACGCATGGTGTGGATCGGCAGGACGAAATCGTGTCGCCCCCAGATCAACAAGGTGGGGCTCACGATCGACGCGAGCGTCGCGTAGACTTCCGGTACCTTGCCTGTCGAGCGCCAGGCGGAGCGGCTTTTGCCTTCCCGCGCATTCATGTCACGATACCGCGACACGGTCGCGGCGGTCAGGCGTTCGGGTCGTCCTTGCAGCCATTCCAGGTAGACCTGCCAGTAGCGCAAATCCCGCATCCCCGTCGACGCGGCGCGCTCGAACTCGGCGCGCAAGGCAGGCGAACGCGGTATGTTCGCATTATCCACCGGGTCGGACGGCACATTGGCAAGGACCAGCGCGCGCACGCGCTCGGGATGAGCAGCTGCATAATAGGAAGCGATCACTCCACCGCTCGACGTCCCGACGAGCACGGCCTGCTTCACGCCGAGCCGATCGAGCAAGGCAGCGAGTACCGCGTCACCCATCACGGTAGGTGCGCTTCCGCTCACGGGCTGCCCCTCGGACAGGCCCATTCCGGGCATGTCGAAGCGGATGACGCGGTGATCACTCGCGAGTGCGGCAACCAAAGCGTCATAACCGTCCAGCGACCCGTAGGACCCGTGAAGCAGGACGATCGCAGGATCATGGCCTCCTGCTTGGCCCTCGTCCTTGTAACGGATCGCGAGCCCTCCAATAACCATGGACCGCGATGCGGCATCGGAGTAGCGCTGCTTGAGCGCCTTGAGGCTGAGCGTCGTATCTACGCCTGCGGGGTCGACGGTGGCCGTGACTACCGTACCGGCGCGGGGCGCTGCGCCAGCATTCGATGCCGCAGCGCAGGCTACCAGGGCAAGGAGCCCTGCGCCTAGAGGACGTACCAAAGATTGGCAGGAATGGCGCACTGGTCTGGAACCCCGTCTGGCGATGTGACGGAAGTACAACTGCATTCCAGCAAGCGACCAATGCCTTCACCGGAAATGTCCGCCCTGTGGTGAAAAGCGCGCGCTGTGATGGCCGCAAGCGTCGCAAAGGTCGATATCGCGATCATGGCGATACTTGTCCGCCTTGTCCGACTTTTAAAATTTGAGGCGGCCATCGCCTCGACGAACGGCGGCGACACGCCGCGCCGTGGAACGCCACAGCGCAGTCGCCACAGAATGCCATTGATGATCGAACGGTTCTGCTCGGGCGGCCGTGCCGCAGACACGGTTCTACTTAGCGAAATGGCCCATAGGCCGCGCAGAACGATCCGCTAGTGCCTGAAAGCGGTGATGGTAGAGGTGACGTTCAAGGTTACCGCACGGCCAAGCAAGCTGGACCCAGTCAGGTTCCGTAGCCTGCGGGCAATGTCCGGACATGCAGATCGCGTTGGGGAAACGGTATGGAAATGCCTTCATCCTCAAATCGACGGGCAATTTCGAAATTGAGGGCCGACGCCGTCGGGGCACCATCAGTCGCCTCTGCCACGAAGGCGAGGATCTTCAAGTTGATCGCGCTGTCGCCAAAGCCGTCCATCGCAACTGCCGGTTCCGGATATTCGAGCGTCTTGTCGTTCGCATGCGCTATTTCAAGGAGCACATCGCGCGCCCTGTCCAGATCAGTGCCATAGGCCACCCCAACGGGCACAGTGATGCGCGATGGTCCGACCGAGAAACTGCGGTTCTTCACGACTTCGGTGATCAACTGCGAATTGGGCACAATGATCTGGTGCCGATCGAAGGTCTCGATATGGGTGGAGCGTACCGCGATCTTGCGAACGATGCCGGAATATTGGCCGACCTCAACCCAATCGCCCACCTTCACCGGACGCTCGATCAGCAGCAGGATGCCGCTCACGAAGTTCTCGACGACGGATTGCAGGCCGAAGCCGAGACCTACCGAAAGTGCACCGGCGACGAACGCGAGGCTGGAGAGATCGAGCCCGGTGGTAGCGATCGCGACAAAGGCTGCGAGAGTTATGCCGACATAACCAAGAAAAGTGACGATCGATGCCTGCGCACCGGAATCGATGCCAAGTTCGGGGATGATGGCGAGACTGAGGAAACGCTGGATCCAGCGGGTGACGAAAAAGCCGATGAAGAACACGACGAAAAAGGTGACGACATCGCCTGCTGAAATCCGGACCTCGCCGAATTGCATGCCATTCTTCAGCAGCAGGATCCCTTCGCCGATCTGATTGGCGTTGTAACCCCAGATGATTGCCAACACGGGCAGGACCATCAGGACCAGAATAAAACCAGCCACAAGCGGCAGGAAATGCAGCAATCGCCGATATTGCTTGAGCGCCCCTTCCGCGAGGCTGTTCACCACCAGAGAGACGCTGCGATGCAGATATACAGCCATGCACACAAGTGCCAGCGACAGCAGGGTAGATGTGAGGATTGAGCGGGCGAGAAACACGTAACCGACCACGGCTGCAACCAGAGCCACTATGGCGAAGAAGCGCATCAGGCGAGCGATGGTGCCGCTGAAGTTGATGGTCGCCCCGTGGGTGCCCGCCAGCTGATGCTGTTCCCGGTCATGATCGCGCGCAAGGCGCAGGAATGCAGCCATGCGCCAGATCAGCCAGGCGCCGCCGGCCACAAGGATAGAGGAAAGCAGCCGCGACACGTTGACGGCAAGCATCCCGCGCACTTCAAGTGTTGCAAGCATGAATTCAGCCGCGAGCACGATGGAGAGGTTGCGAACGGTGGCAACCGCACTTTTCTCCGAATCCTGCGGCAGTACCAAAAGCCGGAGTTGCTTGAATGGCGATGCCATGATGCTGCGCCCCAGCCACTGGCCGCCAGCAACGATTGTGGCCGCAACCATCAGCGTCGCGACGATCAGAGAGACCTCATCGGGTTTGAATATGGCGACGAGAGTGACGACGAACAGTGACGCGCTGATAGCCAGCGCTACGACGAAGACGGCAGCCGCAATCAGGTCAAGAGCCATGATGAGCGCCAGATGGCGGATGACGCCTTCGCTGCTGGCGATTTTACGCATGACGCGATCAACAACGGCTCGCCAGACCTTTCTGCCGAGCCAGTAAGAAAGCACGCCCAGCACCAGGATGCTTGCCAGTCCCAGGCCCACGAACAACAACGGATTGTCGACAATGGATGCGCGGCCTCGCACGACATTGATGGCATTGCGGACTTCGCCGGCGGCACGCGCCCATGTTCGCGGATCGAGCGGGGAAAGGCCGCGATCGAACCGCCGGCTGTTTGCGATGGCACTGGTGCGCGCATCGATATCGGCAACCAGCAAAGCCGCCCTTGCCCGTCTTTCCTGCAATTCCAGAATAGGTGCCATCGCCCGGGACAGCCTCTCGTCAAGCCTTTCACGGCGTGCAGATATCGCCGAAGCTTCGACCGCGCCCTCACCCGGTCCAGGTCCGAGCGCCGCAATCTGGGCATTCAGTAACCTGATGTCGAAAGTGCTGCGCGCCATCAGACCATCGATCCTGTCCCTGTCTGCGGCCATGAGTGCCCGCATGTCGTCCAGTTCGTTCTGATGTTCGATGGAGAGATCGCCGGCGTCCCGGCGCAGTAGCTTCCGAGCCTTTTCGGCGCGGTTGTCAAACCCGGAAATCAGGGCACCGAATGCGGATTGCTTGCCTGGCCTGGCACCTGGTGTCCGGGCAGTGGCGGTTGGCGCCTCAAGCTGGCGAGACGCGGCATCGCTCGCAGTCGCCGCAAAGGGCGCCATCGCCAGCCCTGCAAAGACAAGCCATCGAGCCAGCAGAAACCACATCAGCCTTTTCATCGCCAATCCCCAGCAGCATGCGCGTGCTTCGAAATCATGAAGAAACGCAATCAACTGTTTCCGAAGCGCATTGTGAATGTTGGGCGGCTCATTGCACTCATGAAAGGTACACGTAACATCGTCACAGCGCTTGTCGTACATACCATTGAGGCAAAATGCGGTGTAACTGGAAGCGCTCGCCGAATAGGCGGACAAGCCCATTGGCAAATAGCAAACGGCGAAACCTGGCTGCATCGCGCGCGCCAAGCGTACTGGATGAAATCATGAACAGGCAGTCGGTTATTCAAACGTTGAGCCTCATATCGTTTGCGCTCTGGACGGGGCTGGCAGCGATCGTATCCGTCAGCGGCTTGCTCTATCCCGGCGGAGCGATCCGCAATCTGACCATGGGCGTGGTTTTTGCCGCCATCGGGACTGGCGCGCATCTTCGGCAGACCAGGCCCGGGCCGCTGTTTGGACCTTGGCTCCTCTGTTTTTCCCTGCCAGCCGGAGCGATACTTGCTGTGCTGGCTTCCTATCGAGTTCTCTCCGAGAGAATGGCCGTGTTCGGATGAATATGCCATAGGGTGGCGCGGTCAGGTTGCCTGCATGAAAAACCACTGGACCGGACGGCATGAAACCGCCCGATCCAGTGAGGTATCAAAGCGATTGATCAGGCTGGCGTCTTCCAGATAGTAGAGGAATTGTCGTCCTTGGCCAGGCTGGCGCGTTCTTCTTCGGCAGCATTGCAATAGCTTTTCACGTCGAACGCGGCGATCGCCATCTGCGATCCCATTGCCATGCCAAACCCGAGCAGGGCCTTTTTCTCGAGCGTGTTCAGCTCCGCTTCGGTCAGATCCATCTGCTTTCCGTCTTCATCATAGTGGATCAGGTTCATTTCCTTGGCAAAACGATCCTGATCAACCTCGAAACCCTCGCAGCTCTCACCCACGGTGACCTGGTGGGCCATGTTCTTGAGCATGGTGATCTGGCCGGTATTGAGCGAATCCTTCATCGCCTCATTCAGCGCATCGTCGACGCTCATCTGCATGTGAACGGCCGCAGGAACGGTATTGGCGTCCTCTGCTGTTTCAGTGCTGCCTTCAGACGTTGCTTCGGCCTCACCTTGGCTACAGCCGGCAGCGAGCAGTGCAGTCAACGGCATTGCGAGCATGGCACAGTTCTTGAGTACCTTTTTCATCAGAACCTCCGATCATGCCCGAATTCGTAGCTCGTCCAACGGCTGGAATAGTGGCCGTGGGTGTAGCACGAACGTGTTTGCTGATAGCACCATGTGTCTCTCGAACCCTCGGGTGCGAAAGCTTCGCGATCGTGGTGATAATAATAGCTGTTATCCCGGTAATATCGCTCGCGCTCGCGTTCCTTTTTCTTCTTGCTGGCAATGGCGGCAGCCAGCACGCCCGCAATGGCGACGCCGGCGACAACACCTGCCGCGCTGTGGCCATCGTCATGATGCCGGTGGCGTTCATGATCGTGGTCGCGGTCCCTCGCCATGGCTGCACCTGTTGGCGCAAGCATCAGTGCCATCGCGGCGCTCGCCGAGATGAGCTTTCTTCCGGAACTCTTGCAGATCATGGTGTTTCTCCTCCTTCGATCAGCCTTCACGGATATTTTGTCGGAAGCACCCCCACCGATCATTCATGATGTTCGATCGCATCCACCAGCGTGAGATGCGGTCTTGCTCCGCTGCCTACGCGTGAATTGGTAATCAGCATTGTCGTGCCCGGTTCGACTGCCGCCATCAGCAGCTCACGGAATTCACGCGGCATGCGGACCCTGTTCAGTTGCGCTTCGTCAAGGGCCTTGCCATCTTCATCCTCGTGCCCTGTCATGCCGACAAAGGTCCATTTCGCCTGTCCATTCTGGATGATCCTGGTGGCGACATGCGAACCGGGGTCGGGATCATCGATGGTGGCAACACTGCGCCCGATCTCCACGCCGCTGCGCAATACGACAATCCGCTGATCCAGCTTGGAGACGATGATCGAAAGCGGACCGCTGGCAACAAATTCAGGATTCCAGCGAAAGCGTTCGCCGCTCCGCAAGGTCGGCTTCTCAATCGCCTCCCCGCGCTCGTTGAACGGGGCGAGCAGGCTGTTCTCGCTCGTGACTACGTGATCCGCGGCATCGCCTTCGACGACGACCGTTCCCCCCAGATCGGTGATTGCAAACAGCTCGCGTGCAAATCCGATCGGCAGATGCACGCAGCCATGGCTTTCGGGATAACCCGGCAGGCCGCCCGCATGCAGCGCCACACCGTCCCATGTCAGCCGCTGCTGGTAGGGCATGGGCGCGTTGTTATAAGTGCTGGACCGGTGCCTTGCGTCTTTTTGCAGGATGGTGAAAACGCCGGTCGGCGTCGGGTGGCCGGGTCTTCCGGTGGAGACCGTGGTTGCCGCGATGCGTATGCCGTTGCGATAGACTATGGCGATCTGGCGCGAGAGATCGACGTAAATCAGGACAGGACCGCTGGGGGCAACTTCGGGTGCCCAAACCCATTCACCCGGCTTGAGCCTGTCGATGTCACGCGCGAATTCCGGCGGAGAGCTGGCAACGGCCCCTTGCGCGTTTGCCTTCGACACGAACGTAATCGACAAGAGCGAAAGGGCCAGCGCCATTGCCGCGGGTGCCGGCACGAGAATCTTTGGCGCGATCATGCAAGACCATTTCGACATTCAACCGGCCCCCATGCTCGCGCCGACCAATGTCAACGTGAACGTCATCCAGTCATTGATTATGTGCGCCCCGGCCGAGACCCACAGGTTCTTGGTCTTGAGGTACGCCAGCGTCAGGACAAGCCGGGCTCCGCCGATGAGGATCAGGCACTGGAGGATATTCCAGTTGTAGGTCGGCAGATGGATGGCAGCAAACCACACGGCAGTAGCCAACCAGGCGATAATCACTGCGGCCCGTCTCGATAGGCCAAACTTCCGCGTCAGATAATAGAGCAGCGCAAGGAAGGGCACGATCGAGATCAGCTCTTCCCCGATGAGCTGAGGTATGGAGTTCACGAAGAACAGAACCCTGTCTGCCTGTCCGAAGGTCTTCAATCCCTCGATAGCAGCGTTTGTCTCGGTATCGACGAAGTTCAGCACGATGAAGCCCAAAGGAACCGCTATCACGTAGTTGAGCAACGCGAAGGCGAACATCCAGCCAATGTCTTTCAGGCGAACCCGCCGAAACAAAGCGGTCCAGTGCCTGCCCGCGACCAGGGCCATTCCAAGGAGCGGAAGAAGGGTCAGCAGCATGCCCGGGGCAAGCTGCAGGTAGCCCTGCGAGAACATCGGCAAATGCCTCAGCAGAACCGCAACGGCCAAACCGACCGCTGCCAGCGGCACCAGCCACTTCAGGGCGGAAATCTCGATCGGCCATCCGTTGTAGAACGGATAGTCTCTTTCAGATCCGTCAGCTGCGTTCAGTTCCGTGTCAGCCATTCTTCCGCCTTTCGAACCGACCTACCAGATGTCGACCCGCTTCTGAGGGGCAAGCCACATCGGGTCACCTTCGTGGATGTCGAATGCCTCGTAAAACGCATCCAGATGCTGCAGAGGAGCAACGGCGCGATAGATGCCCGGCGCGTGGTTGTCTTCCAGCTGCACCCGCATCGAACCGTCCGATCGCTGCTCTGCCCAGAGCTGGGAATAGGCGATGAAACAGCGCTGGCTCGGACTGAGGCCATCGATCTCGACGTTCTCGTCGGGATGCTCTGCAAGGTAGTTCATCAAGGCATCGTGGGCGAGTGCGATGCCGCCGATGTCGGCAAGGTTCTCGGTCACGGTGAGGCCACCGTTCATGAAGGTTCCGGGAAGCGCCTCGAAGGCACTTGCCTGGTCGATCAGCTTCTGTGCCTCCGCTTCGAAGCGGGCGCCGTCCTTGGCCGTCCACCAGTTGCGAAGGTTTCCCTTCGCATCGAAATTCCGTCCACCGGTGTCGAAGCCGTGGGTCATTTCATGGCCGATTATCGCGCCGAGGCGGCAGAAATAGAGCGGCGCATCACGATTTACCGAAAAAGTAGGCGGCTGCGCGATGGCGGCCGTAACCTGGAACCCGTTGATGCTGGGATCGTAGGCCGCGTTTACTACCGTCGGTGTCGTATGCAGCGGTTCGGAAAAGGCCCAGAACTCGACCGGGGCGTTCTGCTTCGCCGCCATCCGGGCCATTTCGAACTCATGAAGGTTGATCAGGTTCTGCACTGGATCGTCGCCGACTTCGACCTTGCCATAGTCGATCCAACGGTCGGGATAACCGACGCGGTAGTAGAGCGCGTCGACCTTCTCGAGCGCCGCCGACCGCGTTGCTTCGGCCATCCAGTCGTTTGCTTCGATCCGCTTTCGAAAGGCAGCCTGGATGCGCCGGATCATGTCCAGACCCGCATTTTCCTTCGGTTTTGAAAAGAAGTTGTCGACGTAAAGGTGCCCCAGAGGCTGACCCAGCGACTTCTCCATGAATTCGACGACCGTCTCTTCGCGCGGTTTTTCGGAATAGGCACCGAGCAAGGCGATGTTCACCTGCTTCTTCGGTTCCTCGAACTTCGTGCTCAGAACCGATCCGAATGCCTGGAGCAGGCGCAGCTTGAGATAATCCTTCAACTCGTCGACGGTGAAGGCAGCCATCACCTTGCCGAGTGTGCGAGCCGCATCGGGATCGACCAGTATGACCCGGTCCGGTTCCTGCAGGCCCAGAGCCTGAAGATACGCATCGATTGCGAAACCGGCAGACTCGGCGCGCAATTGAGTCATCGTCCGCGGGTTGTTGACGTTGCGCTTGTCGACCTTCTTGACCGGATCGAGTTCGCCTGCGTGCAGCATGGTATCGATTGCGAGCGATGTCGCGGCAATCGCCTTCGCACGCTCCGCAGGCACATCGGCGACTTCCAGCATCGCCGAGACGTATTCCCGGTAAATCGTGCGAAGCGGAGAGTCTTCGGGACTTTCGTAGATGGCATCAACAGAAAGCGCCCGCTCGCCCATCTCCATATAAACTGCGTTGCGCGAGACATCGGTCAGCTCCGGGAAAATATCGAGACTGACCAATGGCCAGTGCCCGGTGCGCGCCGAGAACGTGCCGAGGTAGGCCGCCAGCTCCTTCTTGCTCTCGACGGCGTCCAGCCGCGCGAGTTCCCCGGCAATCGGGGCAAGGCCAGTGGCATCGATCCGATCGACATCGACATAGGAACTGTACAAGGCTCCGACCTGCTGCGCCGGGCTTCCCTTTACCGCCGAGGAGGACGTCGCGGCGGCATCGGTCAATACGCTGGCCATTTGCCGGCTGATCCGGTTGGCTATGAACTGCATGAAACCAAAGGTCGGCTGATCGGCTGGCCGTTTGACCCGGTCGAACCAGCCGCCCGACGCATAGCGCAGGAAGTCATCGGCGGGATTGACCGACCGATCCATGTTCTCGATCGAGAAGGCCAGCGTATCCGGAGTGGGGTCCGTCTCGTCATCATCAGCAAGAGCAGAACCGCTCGCCAGCAGCAGGAGACCTCCGGTTGCGCCAGCCAGCAGCTTGCCCTTGCCCATTACGCTTCCTCCGATTGTCCCGAGCCCGATCAGTTATTCCTGCGATATTGAAGCACGGCGACTGCGGCGTTTGCCTTTTCGCCTGTCGTGCAGCCCGGCAGTGAGCTCATGAGACCGCCTTTGTCGTTGAAATATACCGTGCAGGTTCCCGAAACGGTCGCCTGGTAATTGCCGTTTCGCAGGCGCAGGACCGGAACGCCATATGTGTAGCCCGAGTGATGCTTTTGCGTCAGTCCCTGTTCCTTGCGATAGGATTCCATCGCGTCATCGGCCTTGCTCCGGTCCGAATGAGAGCAATGGTCATTCGTCCCATTACGATCGCCATCGCGATCGTAGTAGACGATGCAGGCAGCACCGACATTGACATGGCTTCGCCCATGGCGATCCATCACGACCTCGGGCGGCCCGTAGTGGTGACCGGCGTGACTGCCTTGGCTTCCGAAGCCTCCCGGAGGCGCTTCGCTGCCGGGATAGCCATCCATTCCCTGTTCCCGCCGATAGGCCGCTACGCCAGTGTCAGCCTGACTCCTCTGGCTCCGCGAGCAGTTGCTGTTGGCGCTCTTGCGCCTGCCGTCGGCGCCGTAATAAACCACGCAATTGTTGGAGAAAGTTGCCTCGATCTCGCCGTTACTGCCGGCAAATATCCGCGGCGCTTCCTGAGCCAGAGCGGGGGCGGCACAGAAAGCCGCGACAAGGCCCGCTCCAGCCAGAATATGCTTGATCATCGACATAACTCCTCCAAATTGCGTGGCCGTGCAATGCACCCGAGCGCGACAGCCACGCGTTCTTCACTTGAGCGTGCAGATCCCGTTGGCCCGGTTGGGTCCCGAGAAACTGAGGCTCAACGAGCCGTCCGGATTGAACGAAATGGAGATCGTCGTTCCATCTCGTGAGGCCTCGAAATAGTTGTCGTTGAACTTCTTGAGGCTCGTTTCCTCACCATTGATGAACACCGGCCCG
This sequence comes from Novosphingobium sp. PP1Y, assembly GCF_000253255.1. Classification (NCBI taxonomy): domain Bacteria; kingdom Pseudomonadati; phylum Pseudomonadota; class Alphaproteobacteria; order Sphingomonadales; family Sphingomonadaceae; genus Novosphingobium; species Novosphingobium sp. PP1Y. Next base: position 3,049,570 of record NC_015580.1, read on the forward strand.
CCTTCGTTGGCGTGAACCTCGATAGCGTTACCGCATATTGCATTGAACAGCGGGATGCGTGGCTTCAACGAGGCGGCAGAAGCGGGTGAGGGTTCGCTTGCGCTCGGCGCTTCGACAGGCGCTACAGGCTGGGGAGCAGCGGAAGCTTCACTCGTCGGCGCAGAAGCCGGTTCGGAGGCCGGCGAACTTGCCTCCGTCTCCGAAGCGGCAGGGGCCTTCGCTCCCGATCCACAGCCGTAGAGAAGTATTGCAAGGCCTGCCGACAGAACAACGCTACGCATCTGGACCTCCTATACTTTCAGGAGAAATTAGAACCGGCGTTGTTCGCCGGAATTATGCTCTTCACAAGTGCCACGGAAATCCTCGATCCCGTCGACACTGATGTGGCCGGTCTGGCGGTTGATCTTGACCTTCGGTTTGTTCAGGCCGTTGAGACGATACTTTGCGTGAATTTCCGAGTAGCCGACCTGCAAGTCATGCAGTTCCCACCAGCCGTCCTGTCCGCCCGAATGGATCGGCGGGATCAACTTCTTGGGCAGCCAGATGTGGCCCTCGTCGCCGTGTATGTCTATCTGGACGATGCTGTCGAATTGCCGGCGCGACATGACGGTCGCGTAATCGGTATCAAATTCGTGATGACGCCGGCTCCAGTGGAAGATCGGAACGGTCTGGACGTTCGGCTTCTCTCCCTCACCGTAACAGACCAGGTGCAGGTCCATCCCGCCGTAGTATCCGTCATCACGGTCGCGATCCTGTGCAACGGTGCCCGTAGCAGAAAGTATCACGGCCGCAGGCAATATCGTCCAATAAGCGACTTTACGGATACACTTGTGCATGCACGCCCCCTATCCGATTGCTCTTCACAGGATAATATTCGATCGACTGCACCCAAACATGGCGCAGTGCGGATACTCCGCTTTGCACGCACCCCATTTGTGGAAAAGTGCGTTCCTACATGCAAGTATTGATAGCTCTCCCAACATTGGGTGGGAATTTGAGGTGTTGGTGTCTCGCAGACCGAAGCCTGATCCAACACCTCCCGGTGTCTATGCGTCGAGAAGACAATTCAGCATAAAGCCATAGAATTCAGGTTGATCATTAAGGTGTGAATCGGCTCCCGGCGCAATGCACATCTGGTGACAAACCATATACAGATCAGGACATTGAGGTGGGACCTTTGCTTCATACCAGCTGTCAATGCCGATTGAGCGCGTCCCGGTACGCCCCGGGGGACTGACCATGCCACTGTTGGAATGCGCGGCCGAAACTCGACGAGTTCGAAAAACCGGACATGCTGGCGACATCCGCCAGCGTAAGTGAGGCATCGGCCATCAAGCCATCGACGAACTGCCAGCGTTCCTGATCTACAAGTTCCTGGAATTTTATTCCGGTAGCCGACAGCCTTCTAGCGAGAGTGCGGACCGTTACTCCTTCACGCACCGCAATTTCTTTCAGGCGCAAGACCTTTCCCTGAGACGCGAGGCTGGTTGCAACCTGTCCGCGAAGGCGGGCTGCCAATTCTCGATAACCCTTGATTTCGTCCGCCTTTTTCAAGCGCAGCAAGGCAGTATACCACAAGGAAGCGTCGTAATCCGAATTGGACGTTTCACGCCATTCCGAAGGGAAGCTTATTCGATTGTGGTCTGCCCCCATCTCGACCTCCACCCCTTTCTCCCTGAACAGGCCTTCGATCGATTGGTCATGCGGAAGAGAAAGGGTCAAGCCGACCGGCTGCAGGTCAGCCAGCAAGAACCACTCAATGGTCCGCATCACGAGGATGAGCCTGATGGCTGCCACGAAATCCAGCATCGGACCGAGGGGCAATTTCTGCACGACATTAACCTCAGCCCGCCGAACCGTCGAAGCGAATTGAAGCGAGACGTTCATGTTTGTGGCCTCGATCAATGAGGTCAGATGAATCAACGCTTGTTCAAGGGTGGGTGCATTCCTGATGATGATCGAAGCCGTCGGTCCGGTTATCAGTCGATTTGTCTGCAGAGTTTTCCTTATCAACTCAGGGCCATGCCCACGTTCAAGGAAGTTGGCGGTAATCGTGATGTCGTCAGCCATCGAAATTCGCTGTGGCAGTTTGCCGCAACCCGGTATCGAAGTGCCCTCACGCAGCCAGTCCGGCCACCCCAGCCATTGTGAAAACGGACCGATCACCCCAAGCGGCACACTGAATCTCGCATCATTGCCCAGGTCGGCAATGGCTGCCCGTGCGCTTTTGCGGTAATCGTATTTGCGAGGGGGCGCGTCGGCTAAAGAAGAAACGGAGTGCTCCTCCGTCGTCTTTCTCAAGGGTTGGCGGACCGGGCCGTGCACAAATTCTCACCACTGAATTGAGAGAAGTGACAAAGCAGGTATCGGCATACAACTCAAAGAGGGCAAGCGTCTTTTTGTGTTAGCGTAGCGAACTTACCTCAAACTGGAATCCGACCGTAGCGCGCTTTCCTTGTATCATGTCACAGGAAGTATCGATCTGTTGTGCCGCGGCGCCGCGGAGCATTTGCCAAACGATCGGCAACTTCAAGGGTGATTCAAAGGCCACTTGGATGACTGAAACTGGGGCGCGCAAATGAAGCGCTGCCCCCCCCTGCCCGTGACGTCCCCTATTCCGGTCTACGCACACAAACGAAGCTGCCGGATCGTCCGCAGGCTCGCCCGGTCGCAAGCAAAATTGTCGCCGGGCGGTCGTTGATGCGGTGGCGATCTCGCGCTGGGCTGCTGACGCGGCCGCCGTATGGCGCTATGGGCCTGCCATGGACACACACTGCCGTGACATCGACGCGCCGCTGCGCGTAGCTGCGCTTTATCGCTTCGCTCGCTTCGAGGACTTCGCCAGCCTGCGCGAGCCGCTCGACCGGCTGTGCCGGAAGCAGGGTATTCGCGGCACCCTGCTGCTGGCAGCCGAGGGTATCAACGGTACCATTGCGGGAACGCCGGAAGGCATCGACACAGTGCTGGCGCATATTCGAGCCCTTCCTGACTGCGCGGATCTCGATGTGAAGCTCTCTAGCGCGTCGGTCATGCCCTTCCATCGCATGAAAGTGCGCCTCAAGCGCGAAATCGTGACGATGGGCCAGCCGGACATCGACCCGCGCGCGAGCGTTGGCACTTATGTCGAGGCGCAGGACTGGAACGCGCTGATTTCCGATCCCCAGACCATCGTGATCGATACCCGCAACGACTACGAAGTGGCCGTCGGCACATTCGAAGGCGCAATCGATCCCAGAACGCCCAGCTTCCGCGATTTTCCCGAGTGGTTCAGGCAGGAACGCGAACGCCTGCTGGGCAGCGGCAAGCCGCCCAGGGTCGCAATGTTCTGCACCGGCGGTATTCGCTGCGAAAAGTCGACGGCGTTCCTCAAGCAGGAGGGCATCGAGGACGTCTACCACCTCAAGGGCGGCATCCTGAAATACCTCGAGACAGTGCCCGAAGAGCAAAGCCTCTGGCGCGGCGAGTGCTTCGTATTCGACCAGCGGGTGACCATCGGCCATGGGCTGGTCGAAGGCTCCTATTCGCTGTGCCACGCCTGCCGCCGTCCGGTCAGTGCGGAAGGTGCCACCTCACCGCTGTACGAAGAGGGAGTGAGCTGTCCGGCCTGCCATGGCGAGCGCACAGAAGAGCAGCGCGAATCCTATCGCGAACGACAGCGCCAGGAATCGCTGGCCGCCGCCCGGGGCGAGGCTCATGTCGGCGCCCGGTTCGAACAGGTACAGGCCGAACAGCACAATGACCGCGGCGCCTGATCCGATCCTCTACAGCTTTCGCCGGTGTCCTTATGCGATGCGCGCAAGGCTGGCACTGATGGTGAGTGGCACCGCCTGCGAACTGCGAGAGGTGAAGCTGTCGGCCAAGCCCGAGGCGATGCTGGCCGCCTCGCCGAAGGGAACAGTGCCAGTGCTCGTCACTGCCGAAGGCGAAGTCATCGACGAGAGCATCGACATCATGCGTCGTTCATTGCAGCGCAACGATCCCGAAGGCTGGCTGGATCGCGAAGACCCGGGCCTGATCGCCCGCAACGACGGGCCGTTCAAGCATGATCTCGACCGCTACAAGTATCCCGAGCGCCATGGCTCCGATGCCCATGCTCACCGCGAAACCGGCCTTGCGGTGCTGCGCGATCTCGACGCACGCCTTGCAAGGCAAGGCCAGATCTGCGGAGCGCAACGTGGACTGACCGACATGGCGATCATGCCGTTCGTGCGCCAGTTTGCCGCCGTAGACAGGGCCTGGTTCGACAGCCAGCGGCTGCCACACCTCAAGTCATGGCTGGAGGGGCATCTCGAGAGCGCTCTGTTCAAGGCGATCATGCTGCGACCGAAACCCTGGTCGCCGGGCGATCCGATCGTCCGCTTTGCAGCTCCGGAAGGAGCCACGCCATAAAAACGTGGCCTCCCGGCAATGCCGAGAGGCCACACAGGCGCTAAACTTGTTCTTTTGCCCGCATTGTGCGGTTGGTGCGACCCGAAAGGCCTTTGCTTGCGAAAACCATTTCGGTTTGAGCGGGGCCGGACACCCCCCAGCGCCAGACCCCGCTCAGATGTGCCCCCGATGCTTGCGCCTCAGGGAATACGCTCGAAGTGGCCGGCAAGGATGCCAGGCACGGCTTCGAAATCACGCGACTTGTGAAGGTACTGATCGGCCCCCGCAGCCAGGCAGCGCTGCCTGACCGAAGCATCCGGCTGATTTGTCAGCACGATGATGAAACACGTGCTGCTGACCTTGCGGATCGCCTGAACCACTTCCAACCCCGAAAGAAGCGGCATGGCAAAGTCCAGGATGACCGCGTCCGGTCGCTTGGCCTCAAAGCTCCTCTTTGCCTCCAACCCATCGAAAACCGGACCGACGACCTCGAACTGCCCCGTTTCCCCCACGAGATCCGCCAGCCGGACAGCGACGCTGCGTGCATCGTCCGCAATAAGCACGCAGCGTCGCTTCCCCATGCGGGCCACCCCAATGCCGGCCCGCGCCACTGCCTTGCCAACGCCCCCCTGGCTTTTGACAAGGCCTCCACACTGCCCCCCGTAAATTGCCTCGGTGACCATGGGCTCAGAATAGGGATTTGCGCGAAGGGGTCTTGTCGGAACGTTCGGCAGCCGGTGTCAGAAATTTGCCTACACGGGCATCAGCAGATTCAGGGCGGACAGGAAGCGATCCGCCTACTCGGCCCATGCCCGTGCTAATTCACGAGGTCGTGCTGCATGGCGTAGCGCGCCATTTCAACTGCATTGACCAGACCGGTCTTCTGCCGGATCCGTGCAATATAGGTGGCGACCGTCTTGTCGCTGATCGCAAGATCCGCCGCGACTTCCTTCACGGCCCGGCCCAATGCCAGGCGCTTGAGGATTTCCAGTTCACGGTCTGAGAGTTTCTCGTGCGGAAGCGGCTCACTGTCTTCGCGAATGCTACGGGCGATGGCGGCAGCGACGTCGGCGTGCAGATAGGTGCCGCCCTGTGCAACCATCTCGATCGCCCGAACAAGTTCGTCGGGCGGCAGGTGCTTGTTTATCAGGCCGTTGGCGCCGGCCTTGATCGAACGCACCGCAAAGGATGCCTCGCCCTCGGCAGTGATCACAAGGATGGGCACCCCTGCGTTGACGTCCCGGATGCGCCCGAGGACTTCAAGGATATCCATGCCACCGGGCATCATCATGTCGAGCAGGATGAGCCCCCAGTCGCCATGGGAGACATTTTCGACGACGGCCTGCGAATCCCCGGCTTCGGCCACTTCCACCTCGCCGAAGATCTCGCGCACCATAGACAGCAGGCCGCGCCGGGTAATGGCGTGATCGTCCGCAACGAGAATCCTGCCGATCGCCATGTCCGTCATCTGGGCACCCTTGCGCTGACCTGCGCCCCGGTCGGAACATTCGGGGCGATACGGATGGAGCCGCCGAACAACTCAACCCTCTCGCGCATGCCCAGCAGGCCGAGCGAAGTTTCTTCCTTCGGAATTTCGGCAAAGCCCTTGCCGTCGTCGGTGACCGTCAATCGCCATTCGTCTTCGGTCGTCGTGAATTCGATGCGAACGTGGCTCGCCTGGGCGTGCCGGATGATATTGGTCAGCATTTCCTGCAGTACCCGAAAGAATGCCGTAGCGATTTCAGATCGTGGCAAATCGCTCTCGTCGATCCGGCACTCAGCCGTCAGGCCGGTGCGCAATTCGAAACGGCGCGCCTCGTCCTCCACCGCGGCGGCAAGACCCAGGACATCGAGCGCGCTGGGTCGCAATTGGGCGGCAATGCGCCGGACCGTCTCGATCGTTGCATCGATCAGTTCGCTGGCATCGTTAAGCTTGGGGACGAGAATGTCCGCCAGCGGCGTGCCCGCGTCGAGTTTGCGGTTCATCCACCAGACGTCCATTTTCAGAGCCGTGAGCAATTGCCCGAGTTCGTCGTGTACCTCGCGGGCGATGCGCTTCTGTTCTTCTTCGCGCACGGTGTTCAGGCGCGCCGTCAGCTGCCGCATCTGCCGGTCGCGGATCTTGAGCATTTCGAACTGGGCGCGCATCTGCGCCTCCTGCCTGCGCTTCTCGGTGACGTCCCGGCAGATTGCTCCGAATTGTTGGATGGCCCCTTCAGCATCCGGCAAGCCGAAGGCGACCATCGACAGCGTCATCTGCCGCCCGTCCCGCGCCAGCAGGGCAATCTCGTGCTCGCCCACGCTACCGCCCTGCAATGCAACGGCCAGAATACCGCGTTGCTCGACAGCATTTTCGACATCGACGGCGCGCAGCAGGTCGTGTGCCCGCGTACCGATGGCCTCGCTCGATGAGTAGCCGAAGATCCGTTCTGCAGCGGGGTTCCAACTCGTGATCGTCCCATCCGGGCCGCCGCTGAACACCGCATCGTCAGACGCTTCGACGATGCCCGCGAGGAGCGCGTGCAGCTGCTCTGCCCGCAGGCGTTCCGAAGCTTCGCGCGTTCGGGCCGCGGCATAGCGGATGGCCCGGGCCAGGGCGGTGCCCTTGAGGTCGGACTTGGGGATATAGTCCTGCGCGCCGGCTTCCAGGCACTGCAGTGCAAGGCGTTCCTCATCCAGTCCGGTCAGCACCACAATAGGCGCATCGCTGGCGACACCGCGGATGGCGTGAACGCATTCGACCCCGTTTCCGTCAGGCAGGCCAAGATCGAGCAGGACGGCATTGACCGCCCCGTCACGCAGGACTTCCGTCGCCCTGGCTATCGAAGTGGCGTGAATCAGCTGCGATCGCTGGTCGGAGAGGATTTCCTCGATGTAATCGGCATCGCCGGGATTATCTTCGACCAGCAGGATCGGGCCGAGGTCCTCGACATGGTGGCCGCCGAGGCCACTATCCCGATCGCCTGGCGCCAAGCCCGTCACGGCAACTGGGCGACCGACAACCAGAAGTTTTCGATCTCCTTCACCCTGGACTGGAATTCCTGCAGCCCCACCGGCTTGGTCACATAGCAATTCGCCCCAAGGCCGTAGCTTTTCTCCACGTCGGGCCGGGCATCGGATGAAGACAGGACCACGACCGGGATGCGTTTCAACCGGTCGTCCCGCTGCATTTCCCTTAACACACCGTGGCCATTGAGGCGCGGCAGGTTCATGTCGAGCAGGATGAGGTCGGGCTGCGCGGCATCCTGATAGGGTTCGCGCGCATAGAGATAGTCGCAAGCCTCAACCCCGTCCTTCACAATCACGGGATCGCAGGCAAGCGGCCCCGGTTGCAACGTTTCGGTGATCAGGAAGGCATCGGCTTCGTTATCTTCAACGATAAGTAATCGCACCTGACTGCCCATGCCCTGACCACTCCATCCCGAGATCTGTGCCTGAACCGTTCCGCATCGACAGGCTCAAGCGGCACGATATGTCTTGCCAGCCGGAAATCAAGCTAAAGCAATCGGATAGGTACAATCAAGTAAATGAGAGCCCCCCTACCCCATGGTAACAAGGATTTAACCATGCGGCTCCGCCGGTAAAGGCCGCTCACCCAAAGGATAGGCCCGCATTTCGCAATCGTTTGCCCTATTGATCGGCGGGAAGCGTGAAGAAAAACGTGGTGCCCGCGCCCGGTTCCGATTCGACCCAGATCGATCCGCCGTGCCGCTCGACAATTCGTTTGGAGATGGCGAGCCCGATTCCGCTTCCTTCGAAAGCCGACCGCTCATGCAGGCGCTGGAACATCTGGAAAATGCGTTCGGCGAAACGCATCTCCATGCCGATGCCGTTGTCGCTAACGGCGAAACGCACTTGCCTGCCCTCAACCTCGGCATGAACGCGCACCCTTGGCGGTTCCTCGCCGCGAAACTTGAGCGCGTTCCCCACCAGGTTCTGGAACAGCTGGGTAAGCTGCACTTCGTCGCCCAGCACGCGGGGCAATTCGTCGCGTTCGATCGCGCCGCCGCATTCCTCGAGCCGACGCTGGAGGGTATGCACGACGCGGTCGACCACGGCATTGGTTTCCACCCGAACCGGCGGCCTGCCTTGCGATCCCACGCGCGAATAGGCCAGCAGGTCGGAAACCAGCTGCTGCATCCGGCGCGCGCCGTCAGAGGCATAGTGGATGAACTTGTCCGCCCGCTCGTCGAGCTGGCCGGTGTAACGCTGGCTCAGGAGTTCGACGTAGTTCGCAACCATGCGCAGCGGTTCCTGCAGGTCGTGTGACGCAACGTAGGCAAACTGCTCCAGCTCGGCATTGCTGCGCTCAAGCTCGAGGTCCTTGAGCTTGCGCGCGCTGATGTCGCGAATGATCGAGGATGCCCCTATCACCGTGCCCGATGCCAGCAGGATCGGCGAGACGGTGATCGATACGTCGAGCATGCTGCCATCCTTGCGCCGGCGCACGGTCTCGAAATGGTCGACATGCTCCTTGCGATGGATTTTGGCGAGGATCTGGGCTTCCTCATCGGCCCTTTCGTCAGGAATCAGCATCTGCATCGGGCGACCGATCGCCTCGCGTGCAGTAAAGCCGAAGAGACGCTCGCCGCCCCTGTTCCAGCTGGTGATGATACCGTCCAGATTCTTGCCGATGATGGCGTCGTCCGAGGATTCGACAATGGCAACGAGTCGCGCCTCGGTCCGGTTGATGCGGCCGAGCTGCGCGCTGGTGACGACCACCATGGCGCCAAGGGTTATGATCATGATGACGGCAACGGCGGCAAACCCGAACGAGGTTCCGACAAGCCCGGCACCGACCAGCCAGTTTGCGAGGCCGCCGATGGCGAAAGGCGCAATCACCGCGACCGGCATCATCAGCTGGAACGCGCTGCGGGCCTGCGGTCCCATGACGATATGCCGCAGCCAGCCCCTCTTCGGGTCGAGCATCAGGATCGCGAGGGCGAGCAGCGTCACCACCAGCGCGGTGGGAAACGCCATCGCCGAGAAGCCGAGGACCTGGGTCAGTGCGGCGACGTCATAAGCATAGCCGATAATGGCGCTGCCCGAGATCGTCAGGGCGCCGACCGCAAGACTGGCGCCGAGATAATGGCGATGCGAACCGATGGCGTAGACGGCGCCGGACAGGAACAGGAAGCTCACGGCCGTCGCCGGAGAATAGCGCCCCATGGTCGGCCCCATGAGATACCCGGCATCTTTCAGATCGAGCGCATATTGCCCCATGGCCACCAGCGAAATAGCCGCGACGAGCCCGCAGCCGATCGTCCGGGCGAACCGCCGTCCCGCCCGGTTATCCTGCTCTTGCGCAATGACGGCGATCACCAGGAGGATTGCGCAGGCTGCGGTCGCAAGCGAGGTCTGCGCCGCCCCTACTCCGAAACTGGTCAACGCCGGCAAGCGGAAGATCCAGCCGGCCAGAGCTACGCCCGAATACAGGGCGACCACTCCGGCCATGCCTCGGCGCGTCAGAGCGAGCATGGCGTCCATGACCTGACCAGCACCAGCGTCCTCCCGAATTTCAACGTCGTGACAATGTCTTGCGAGTGGCGCTTCAGGTCAATCTCTCTTTGGGGACACAGCGATCCGGCCGCGCTCCCTTGCCCGCCGCCACTGCATTCGCCGCGGCGTGAATTTACCTGAAAGTAACTATCTCCCAATAGGTCCACATCACGCGCCGCAGAATGGAAACCGTGACAAAACTCCAGAGATTTCTGAATAAGGTCAACGACCTGTACTCGCGCGTCGGGCTTTTCATCGCCTCGACGGTGCTGCTCGGATCTCTCCTTGTCGGCTCGAGCTTCATCGCCTGGCGGGCCAATGTCCAACAGCAGGAACTGGCGCGGCTGAACTCCGAAACTATTGCCCTCCTGCGCGATGCCCACCGAATCCGGCTGGTCGCGCTCGAAGCCTTGCGCGGGGAACGAGGCTACCTGCTGACGGGCGACCCGCGCTATCTCGAGCCCATGCTTGAGAGCGAACGCGAGCTTCCCGGCCTCATGACCGCGCTGCGCAGCCACGTCGACGGCAACCAGGAGAACAACCGGGAGCTCCAGCGACTGGGAAACGAGGTGCAGAGCTATTTCATGGACCTTCGCACCGTGATTGTCTTCGACAAGGCCGGATTGAAGAAGGAAATGCTCGATGTCGTGCGCACCGGACACGCCCGTCGTTCGATCAACCGGATCAATGCCGACGTCCAGCGCATCGTCTCGCGCGAACGCGTGCGGCTCGGCTCGGTCAATGCCAAGACCCGCTCGGTCAACAACATCCTGCTGATGTACCTTCTGGTCATGACCACTGCCGGAATGTGCCTGCTGTTCACGACGTCGCTGACTGTCGTGGCGCTGCGCCGCTCCATCGCGCGCGAGCGCGCCTTCCAGCAGGAACTGCGCTATATCGCCCAGACCGACGAACTTACCGGCATTGCCAACCGGCGTGAATTCCTCGCCGCTCTTGACAGGTCGATCGCCCAGGCGCGCCGCAACCGGTCTGATTTCTCGCTCGCCATCTTCGACATCGACCATTTCAAGAGCATCAACGACAGCTACGGTCATGCTGCCGGTGACGACGTGATCCGGCGCGTGGCGAAGCTGGCTGTAGGCACCGTGCGCGCCTGCGACCTTGTCGGACGGATCGGCGGGGAGGAATTCGGCGTGCTTCTTCCCAATGCCGATGCACCGGACGCCGGGGCCGTCTGCGAAAGGCTGCGCGCAGCAATTCACATAGAGGCCATGGAACTGGGCGGCGACATCACGGTGCCGGTCACGATCAGTTCCGGCGTTGCGCAGCTCGATCCCATCGAGAATGCCAACAAGCTGATGGAGCGGGCCGACCGCGCGCTCTACGAAGCCAAGCACGGCGGACGCGACCAGGTTCGCCTCGCCGCCTGATTTTCACCCGCCCGCGACTTATCCGCCCCGCAGCAGCTGCACGCCCCAATCGCGTTCGAACAGGTAGAGCAGGAGGCGCGCCGCTTCCCCGCGCGGGCCCGAGAGGCCGCCGTCGCGCTCGATCAGCAGCCGCGCATCGTCGTGCGCCAGCGGCAGCAGCTTCTGGATCTGCTCCAGCGTCGCGAGGCGGAACGGCGTATCGCCGGACTGGCGCGTACCGAGCAATTCACCGCCGCCGCGCAATTCGAGGTCTTCCTCGGCCAGACGGAAACCGTCCTGCGTCTCGCGCATAAGTGCCAGACGCTGGCGAGCGGTTTCACTGAGCTGCTGTCCGCGTAGCAGCAGGCAGGTCGACTTCTCGCTGCCGCGCCCGACACGGCCGCGAAGCTGGTGCAACTGCGCCAGGCCGAACCGCTCGGCCTGCTCGATCACCATCAGCGTGGCATTGGGCACATCGACGCCGACTTCGATGACCGTCGTCGCCACCAGAACTTTCGCATCGCCGCCGGAAAAGCGTTCCATCGCGGCGTCCTTGGCCTCGGGCTTGAGCTGGCCGTGGACGAGGACGACGTCTTCGCCGAACCTTTCCTTGAGCGTGGCATAGCGCGCCTCGGCTGCGGCGAGATCGTCGCTCTCGCTTTCGCGCACCATCGGGCAGACCCAGTAGGCCTGCTGCCCCGTCTCCAGATGCCGGGCGATGGCACCGACGACATCCTCCATCCGCTCGACCGAGACGACGCGGGTATCGATAGCCTGGCGACCGGGCGGCAGTTCGTCGAGGCGCGAGACCTCCATCTCGCCGTATTGCGCAAGCGTGAGCGTGCGCGGGATCGGCGTGGCGGTCATCGCCAGGGTATGCGGCGTACGCCGTCCCTTGCGCGCCAGCATCAGGCGCTGCCCGACGCCGAAACGGTGCTGCTCGTCGATCACCACAAGCGCGAGGTTCTTGTAGGAGACGGTATCCTGGAAGATTGCATGGGTGCCCACGACAATGTCGATGGAACCGTCGATCAGCCCCATGAGGATCGATTCGCGCGCCTTGCCCTTGTCGCGCCCCGTCAGCAGGGCAATTTCGACCCCGGTGCCCTGGGCCATGCGGGAAAGAGTCTCGTGGTGCTGACGGGCGAGAATTTCGGTGGGCGCCAGCAGCGCCGCCTGCGCCCCGGCTTCGACTGCAATCAGCATCGACGACAGGGCGACCACTGTCTTGCCCGAACCGACGTCGCCCTGCAGCAGGCGCAGCATCGGCGACTTCTGCGCAACATCGCCCTCGATCTCGGCGATCGAGCGTTTCTGCGCCCCGGTCAGCTCGAAAGGCAGCCGCAGCTTCGCGCGCAGCGAGCCGTCTCCTGCCAGCGGCGTGCCGGACTGGGCACGATTGCTCTCCCGCACCAGCATCAAAGCCAGGGCATTGGCAAGCAGTTCGTCATAAGCCAGCCGGTCTCGCGCCGGGCCATTTACGCCCTTGTGCGCCTCCAGCAGCGCCTCGCGCCACACTGGCCACTTCATCTTCGCGAGCAGGCCCGGCTCGATCCATTCGGGCATTTCCGGCAGGACCTTGAGTGCCTGCTGCACAAGCCCGGACACGCGCCCCTGCGTCAGCCCTTCGGACAGGGGATAGACCGCCTCGCAAAGCTGGCCGTGCAGCGCCGAACCGCTTTCCGCGACATGTTCCGGATGCACGATCTGCAGCATCTGACCGTACTGGTCGAGGCGCCCCGCAATCCAGCGTGTTTCACCCACCGGCAGCAGCTTGCGGGCGGTGTAGGACGCGCGGCCGAAATAGGTGAGCGTGCAGACATTGCCCGCCACGTCCTCGGCGATCACCCGGAACGGCCCCCTGCCGGCGGGCGCCCTGTGCTCGCGGACGGTCAGGGCCACGATGATGTTTTCGCCCACCCCGGCATCGTCGAGATTCTCGACCGCGCGGCGCTCGACGAACCGGTCCGGCAAGTGGTATGCAAGGTCTCTGAGCCGCGTGAGTCCAAGCTTTTCAAGCGGACGACGCAGTTTCGGACCGACACCGTCGAGCGCATCGACTTCGACGAACAGGGAATTGAGCGCTTCAGGCCTCATGAGCAGCCTCTTAGCGCGATACTGAAGCGTTTCACCAGACGCCAGGGAACAGGGATGGGGACAGCGTTGTTGGCCTTACAGGCATGACCGGAAAAGGAGAATCGCATGCTCTTGCCCAACGGAACCGTGTTCGCAGTCGTCGACGGCGAGAAGTTCGAGCTTTATCGCAACTCCGGGATCGAAGCCGAGCCACGGCTCACGGCGTTGACGGTTCCCGAACTCGAGCCCACGAATTTCAGCGCAGGCGCGCGTGAACACGATGCCGGATCGCGCCACAAGGCCCGTACCGGCGACCCCAGCAACGACTCACTGGATGAGCGCGCCCACGTCGCAGCGGTGACCGACTGGCTCAACCGCAAGGTGCTGGAACGCGAGATCGAACAGCTGATCGTGGTTGCCGATCCCCGCTCGCTGGGTGAAATGCGTCGTCACTATCACAAGGAACTCAAGCAGGTGCTGGTCGGCGAAGTGGCCAAGACGATGACCGGTCGCCCGGCCGCGGAGATCGTGCGCGCCCTGCACGATTGAGCGCGCGCTCCTGCCCTACTTGCCCATGACAGCGCCGTCGCGTAACGGCGCTGTCATGGCCGACGAAAACGCTTCCGAACTTTCGCCCCGTCTCGCGCGCATCAAGTTTCGCGCATGGCATCGCGGCACGCGCGAAGCCGATTACATGATCGGCTGCTTCTTCGACCGCTTCCACCACACCTGGTCGGAAGCCGACCTCGATCTGTTCGAGAAGATCATCGACGAAGAGGATGTCGACATCATGGCCTGGGCGCTCGGCACCCAGACGATCCCGGAGGAATATCGCGGGCCGATGCTGGAGCGCATGATGAAGCTCGATTACGTCGAGATCCCGCGCTGACCCGATCTGCGCGCCGTCTCGCCTAGAGCGACGAAATGACATGCCCTCCGTCGACCGGAATGACGACTCCGGTCATGTAGCGCGAAGCATCCGAGCACAGCAGCAAGAAAGGCCCGTCCAGGTCCGCGAACTCCCCGAAGCGGCGCTGCGGTATTCGCTTGGCCATAGCCTCTCCGGCCGGGCTGGCCAGAAAGTCGCTGTTCATCTCGGTCGAGAAATAGCCCGGCGCCAGCGCATTCACGCGAATGCCGTAGCGGGCGAGCTCCAGCCCCATCTGCCGCGTCATCTGCACGACGCCGGCCTTCGACATCGCATAGGCCGCAAGTTGCCCGCCCTGCCGCAGGCCCAGGATGGATGCGACGTTGACGATGGCGCCACCCTTCCCGCGATCACGCATCCCCCGGGCAGCTGCTGTCGCAACCAGGAATGCACCGCGCAAGTTGGCGTCCATGATGAAATCGAAGTCGCCTTCTTCGTAATCCAGTATTCCCATGGCTTTCGACACGCCCGCGTTGTTGACGAGAATATCGATGTCTCCGGCCTGCTCCACCGCGCTGCGCACACTTTCGCCATCGGTCACGTCCAGTGTCACCGGGACGGCCGCGACACGGAATTCGCTGACGATCTCCTCGGCAAGCTGCTTCAGCGCATCCTCACGCCGCGCGGCGAGCACGACTTGCGCTCCGGCCGCAGCCAGCACGCGGGCGAAGTGGCGCCCCAACCCGCTCGAAGCGCCCGTCACCAGCGCGCGCCGGCCTTCCAATTGCCTCTCATTCATCGTTCTCTCCTTCCTCGTTGCGTCGCAGTGCAGCACCGGGTTCTGATCGGCAACCATCAACACGATTGAAATTCCCTGCCAACGCCTTATCAGCCGCGCTTCCCGCCATGCCCGATTTCCAGCGACTTCTCTCGGCCACGACGCCCCTGACCCTCGCCGCGGTGACGCGCGGCGCGCAGCCGCTCGTGATGGCCGATCTCGCCCGCGCGGCAAAAGGACGCGCCGTTTTCATTGCCGACAACGAGGCGGCAATGAGCGCGATTGCCGAGGCGGCGAAATTCTTCGCGCCCGAGCTCGACGTCCTGGAATTCCCGGCGTGGGACTGCCTTCCCTACGACCGCGCCAGCCCTGCCCTCTCGGTCAGCGCGCGGCGGCTTGCGGCGCTCTACCGGCTTCAGGCGAAGCGCAGCGGGCCGCAATTGCTGGTCACCACGGCCAATGCCGTGCTTCAGCGCGTGCTCACCCCGTTCCGTATCCGGGAATCGGTTCGCCTGATCAAACACGGCATGGAAATCGGCCACGAAAGTCTGATCGGTCTGCTGCGCCGCCAAGGCTACCAGCGCACCGACACCGCCATCGACGCGGGTGAGTTCGCCGTGCGCGGCTCGATATTCGACATCGTGCCTTCGGGCCTTGAAGGAGGCCTGCGCCTCGACTTTTTCGGCGACGAGCTGGAGACGCTGCGCCTCTTCGATACCGGCACGCAGCGCTCGACCGGCACCGTCGCCGAGCACCTGCTCGTGCCTGCCAGCGAAGCCCTGCTCGACGACGATACGGTCAAGCGCTTCCGCAGTCGCTACCGCGAGATGTTCGGCGCCCATGCCACCGCCGACCCGCTCTACCAGGCAGTCAGCGACGGACGTCGCCTGGCCGGGATGGAGCACTGGTTGCCGCTGTTCGAGGACCGCCTCGTCAGCCTCTTCGACCATCTGTCGGACGACGACCTGATCGTCGCCGACACTTCCGCCGTCGGTGCAACCGAAGAGCGGCTGGGCGACATCGCCGATTATCACAAGGCGCGCCTCGACACCTCGGGTCAGAAGGCGGGAAGCTACCGTCCTCTCGCGATCGACGCGCTTTACCTTGGCAGCGAGGAACTGGAGCAGGCCCTGTCCGGCTTCCCGGTCCACCGCGCCGATGCCTTCGCCAAGCCCGAAGGCAGCAAGATCATCGACTTCGGCTTTGCAAACGCCCGGGATTTCACGCCCGAGCGCGCCCGCGGCGACAATGCCTACGAGGCTGCGGCCAAGCACCTCCACGCGGTCGGCAAGGCCGGGCGCAAGCCGATCCTCGCGGCCTACTCGACCGGCAGCCGCGCGCGGCTCGTCTCGATCCTCGGCGAAGCGAGCCAGACCAACAAGTGGGGCCCCGAACCGCGCCTTGCCGACACCTGGCAGGAAGCGCTGGGTCTGGCCGTCCAGGGCCGCTCGGCCGCGCTGGTGCTGCCGCTCGAAACCGGTTTTGCCAACGACACCGTAGAGGTCATCACCGAGCAGGACATCCTCGGCGACCGCCTCGTGCGCCGCAAGAAGCGCAAGAAGGATTCCGACGCCTTCCTTGCCGAACTGGCGGCGCTGACGCCCGGCGACCTGATCGTCCACATGGATCACGGCATCGGTCGCTACGAAGGCCTGCAGTCGATCCAGGTGGGCCAGTCCCCGCACGACTGCGTGATGCTGACTTACGCGGGCGGCGACAAGCTCTACATCCCGGTGGAGAACCTCGACGTCCTCTCGCGCTATGGCAGCGAGAGCGAAGGCGTCATGCTCGACAAGCTGGGCGGCGAAGCCTGGCAGAAGCGCCGTGCGCGCCTCAAGGAGCGCATCCAGGAAATCGCCGGAGAGCTGATGAAGACAGCCGCCGAGCGGGCCTTGCGGCAGGCTCCGGCGATGGTTCCCGAAGGATCGGCCTACGACCAGTTCGTCGACCGCTTCCCCTGGCAGGAAACCGAAGACCAGGACAACGCGATTTCCGATGTCCTCGACGATCTTGCCGCGGGCAAGCCGATGGACCGCCTCGTCTGCGGCGACGTCGGCTTCGGCAAGACCGAGGTCGCCCTGCGTGCCGCATTCGTCGCTGCCATGGCCGGGCAGCAGGTCGCCGTCGTCGCGCCGACCACGCTGCTCGCGCGCCAGCACTACTCCGGCTTTGCAGAGCGATTCGCAGGCTTTCCGCTCAATGTCGGTCGCCTCTCGCGCCTCGTCCCCGAAAAGGAAGCGCGCACCACCCGCGAAGGGCTCGCCTCGGGCACCGTGGACATCGTCTGCGGCACCCATGCAATCCTGTCGAAGTCGGTGCAGTTCAAGCGCCTCGGCCTGGTCATCGTCGACGAGGAGCAGCGCTTCGGCGTCACCCACAAGGAGAAGCTCAAGCAGCTTCGCACCGACGTCCACGTCCTGACGCTGACCGCGACGCCGATCCCGCGCACGCTGCAGATGGCGATGTCGGGCCTGCGCGAGCTGTCGACCATCCAGACCCCGCCGGTCGACCGCCTTGCGGTGCGCACCTACGTGATGGAATGGGACGACATGGTGATGCGCGAGGCACTGCTGCGCGAACACCATCGCGGCGGCCAGAGCTTTATCGTCGTCCCCCGCATTGCGGACATGGCCGAAGTCGAGGACTGGCTGCACAAGCACGTTCCCGAAGTGAAGTGCATCACCGCACACGGGCAGATGAGCGCAGGCGAAGTGGAAGAGCGCATGAGCGCTTTCTACGAGGGCAAGTACGAGGTCCTGCTGTCGACGACCATCGTCGAATCCGGGCTCGACATCCCGCGCGCCAACACGATCATCATTCACCGCGCCGACCGCTTCGGTCTCGCCCAGCTCTACCAGCTCCGAGGCCGCGTCGGGCGCTCGAAGCTGCGTGCCTATGCCTACCTGACGACGCCTGCAGCCACCGCGCTTTCCGAAGTCGCGGAGAAGCGCCTCAAGGTGTTGGGCGATCTCGACAGCCTGGGCGCGGGCTTCCAGCTCGCCAGTCACGACCTCGACATTCGCGGCGCGGGCAACCTGCTGGGTGACGAACAGTCCGGCCACATTCGCGAAGTCGGCTTCGAACTCTACCAGTCGATGCTGGAAGACGCGATCATGGCCGCCCGCGCGGGCGGCGTCGGGCTGGAGAAGGACACCTCGGGCCTCAGCCCGCAGATCACCGTCGATGCGCCGATCATGATTCCGGACGACTACGTCCCCGATCTCGCCGTGCGCATGGCGCTCTATCGCCGCCTCAACGATGCCGAGAGCCAGCAGGAGATCGAATCCCTGTCCGCAGAGATGATCGACCGCTTCGGCGCCCTGCCCCAGCCGACGATCAACCTCATCAAGCTCATCGAGATCAAGCGTCAGGCTATCGAGGCGCATATCGCCAAGATCGACGTCGGCTCGCGCGGCACGCTGGTCAGCTTCCACAACGACAGCTTCCCCAACCCGGCCGGCCTCATCGCCTATGCGGAAAGGCTGCAGGGTACGGTCAAGCTGCGCCCGGACAACAAGCTCGTCCTCACGCGCGCATGGGGCGATCCCAAGTCGCGCCTCAATGGCCTCTTCCAGCTGACCAAGGGCCTGAGCGCCGTCGCGCGCAAGGGCTGACACCTCCGGGGTGGGCGCGGGCGCGGCGCGTAACCCGATCGCAAGCAATTGCCGGCATGGTCGCGCGATCATGGCAAGCCGTGCATTTACACCGCAGCGACTCGCGCTCGCCGGGTCTTCTCCTGCAACCCTGCCGGCAGCCGTTGTCATCGCGCTCTTCGTGCTGCTCGCGCGCGGCGGCGCGTTCCTGACCGAACACATCGATTCGGACGAATGGAGCTACATCCTGATGGGCGCGGACGTGGCGAAGGGCCACCTGCCCTTCGTCCACCAGTTCGACCTCAAGCCGCCGGTCGTCTTCCTGCTGTTCGGCGCGGTCATCGCCACGTTCGGCAAGAGCCTGCTCGCGATCCGCCTGATCGGCGCCCTTGCGGTGTTCACTGCCGCGTTCTTCACCTTCCTGATCGCGCGGCGCGCCACCGGCGCCTGGCCGGCTCTGGCCGCAGCGCTGATGAGCGTCGCGCTCTGCTCGGGCACACTCGGGCTCGATACGAGTTCGGAACTGCCTGCCATCGCCTTCATGATGCCGGCCACATGGCTGCTGGTGCGCCGCGAGACGGTAGGCCTCGCCGATGCCGCACTGTGCGGTCTGCTCGTCTCGCTGGCGGTTCTGACGCGCACCAATCTGGCGGTGGTGGCGCTGGCCTTCGGATTGTTACTCCTTGCCCTGTCGGTCATGCGTCCGGCGCGGTGCGCGCGTCACGCCTGGCTGGCCTATGGCCTTGCCGGGCTGATCCCGCCCGCCATGCTGACGCTGGTCTATGCTCTTGCCGGAGAGCTGGCGACGTTCCGTCTGGCGATGATCGACGTTCCACTGGCCTATTCCGGCCAGCTTTCGGCCCTGGACGTGCTGCGGCTCCACGCGGCGCAATATTACTATACCGCGCAGCTTGCCCCGCTGATCTATGTCCCGATGACCCTGCTCGCACTTGCTGGCATGGGGGCCAGCCTGCCGCTGCTCGTCAGGCATCGCCGCGATCCGGACAAGGCCTGGTTCGCCCTCGTCCAGTGGACCGGAATGATTGCAGTCTTGGCCTCACTGCTGATCGGAGGAGCGGCCTATCCGCATTACTGGCTGCAGGTCATGCCCTTCCTCGCCATCTTCGCCGCCCTTGCCTTTCCCGCCGCAGCGCGCCTCGGGAGACTGGCGCCGAGTGCCGTTGTCGGCGCAGCGGCGCTTGCCGCCAGCCCGGTGATCGCCGTGCTGGTAACCGGAACCGCGCAGACCGTAAAACTTGCGGCGAACCCGGATTCTGCCGATCGCTCCATCCGCGATGCCGCGCAGTGGATCCGCGCCCGGGGCGGCGCCGGATCGCCGGTCTGGGCCCTCCACATGCACCTTGCGCTATTCTATCTCGATACACCGCCGCTCTCGCGCGCCGGGGTCTATCCGAGCAATCTGTCCCGCAAGGCCATCATCGATACGCTGGCGGACCACGACTATGTCGGCCACGATGAAATCGGCCGGATCATGGCGAGCACGCCGCGCTTCATCGTCACCGACAGCATGGGCCGAGGCCGGGCATGGGTGCGCGATGCCGGCCGGGACATCGACGGTTGGCTGGGCGCGCGCTACCGCCTCGCCAGGCGGATGGGACAGGTGGAAATCTACGAGAGGATCTGATTGCTCGGGGGTCCGGGCATCAGCCCTCCGCGCGCGCCAGTTTCTCGAACATCGCCGCGCTCATCGGCTGCGCGCGCAGGAAACCCTGATAATAGGCGCAGCCTTCCTTCGCCGCGACTTCGCGCTGAGCTTCTTCCTCGATGCCTTCGGCAATGACCTGCAGGTCGAGCGCCTCGGCCATGGCCACGATCGCGCGCAGCACGGCCACGTCGCGTTTGTCGCTGGCAACGCCCTCGATCATCGAACGGTCGAGCTTGAGGTAATGGATCGGCAGCACCTTGAGGTAGCGGAAATTGCAGAACCCCGCCCCGAAATCGTCGAGCGCGATGCGGATGCCCTGCGAGGAGAATTCGGCCATCGTCTGCGCGGCCAGGGTCACGTCGCTGATCATCGCCTGCTCGGTCACTTCCAGCGTCAGGCGGCGCAAGGGAAAGCCGCTTTCGCGCACCAGGTCGAGCATCTGGCGCACATAGCTGCCGAAGGCGAGATCGGCGGGCGTGACGTTGATCGAGAGGCGCAGGTCGCCCGACCAGTCGCGCGCTGCGGCGAGTGCCTTGTGCGCGATATGACGCGATAGCGGCGCCACGTGGTCGGCGCGTTCGGCGATGGAAAACAGCGCCCCGGCGCCGATACGGCCGAGTTCGGGATGGTTCCAGCGCGCCAGGGCCTCGGCGCCGGTCAGGCGGTCGTCTGCCAGGCTGAACTGGGGCTGGAACAGTATCTCGATTTCATCGCGGTCGATGGCGCCAAGCAGGTCGGTCTCAAGCTGCGCGGCCGAGCGCCCCGGCGGCGTGACTTCACCGTCTGCCCATGCGAGTCTGCCGCTCTGCTGCTCGTTGACGCCCTGCAGCGCATGGCCGAGCCGATCGAGCATCGAATCCACGCTTTCGTCGTCGAGCGCCCGAATCAGCGCAATTCGGGGCGACAGGCGCAGGACGCCCGATGGCACCGCGATCGGGCGCGCAATGGCTTCGGCCAACTGGTCTGCGAAAAGCTGCCAGCGCTCGCGGCTGCAGGCCTCGTTGGCGATCAGCAGGAAGGTACCCCCGCCTGCCCGCGCCACCATCCAGGCCCCATCCAGTTCGTCTTCCGCAAAGTGGCTGATCCGCGCGGCGACTTCCTCAAGCGCACCGTCTCCGGCCGCTGCGCCATAGGCGATATTGATCGCATCGAGCCGCCTCAGGCCAAGAAGCAGTGCATGGACATGGGCATGCTGCGGACCGCAGGCACCGTCGCTGCGCCAATGTTCAATTCGCTCGCGCACGACGTCCAGACCGGGAATCCCGGTCAGACGCGCCTCGATACCTCGTGCCCCGCTCAATGCCAGCCCTTGCTGTGTGCCACCCATGACGTGCAGCCTTAGCGCAAAGGCCTTGCCAAACCGTTCAAAATTTTTCAGCCCAAGCATCTCGGGCAACACCCGCCCTGATCCCGGGCACATGGAATATGGGGGAACATTCCTTGAGTAGCGAACAGAAGCTTGCCCTCGTCGTCTCGAACAGCGCCAAGGCGCAGGCCGGGGCCGACACGCTGCGCAAGTCTCACGACTGGGTTTCGCCGGAGGAGGCGGACATCCTCGTAGTCCTGGGCGGAGACGGTTTCCTGCTCCACGTCCTGCACGAAATGCTCGACAGGGACACGCTCAAGCCCTGCTACGGACTCAACCTGGGCACCGTTGGCTTCCTGATGAACCACCCGCATGGGCATCAGGTCATCGGCCAGCGCGTGAAAGAGGCGCACCCCGTCCCCGTCAGCCCGCTTCGCATGGACGCTGTGGATCGCTCCGGCGTGGAATTCAGCTACTACGCCATCAACGAAGTCTCGATGCTGCGCGAAACGCGCCAGACCGCGAAGCTGGAAGTGCGCATCAACGGCCGCGTGCGCATGGAGGAACTGGCGGGCGACGGCATCCTGGTGGCGACACCGGTGGGATCCACGGCCTACAACCTCTCTGCGAACGGACCGATCCTGCCGCTGGGCTCGCGCATGTTGGCCCTGACCCCGATCAGCCCCTTCCGTCCGCGCCGGTGGAAAGGTGCGATCCTGCCCGAAAGCGCCGAGGTCGAATTCCGGATTCGCGAACCGGAAAAGCGCCCCGTCGCCGCCGTCGCCGACCAGAAGGAAGTGCGCGAGGTCCAATCGGTGCGAATCCGCGCGGCAACCGAGAAGGAGCTGACGATCCTGTTCGACCCCGGCTACACGCTGGAAGAGCGTATCTTCGCCGAACAGTTCCAGGTCTGAGCCGCGCGAAAGCAAGGGCGAGGAAATTTTGTCAAAATTTCCTCGCCCCCGGGCTTGCCAACCCAATCAGTGCCGCTTATAGGCGCACCCCTGCCCCGCGGTGGAGACACTGCAGGGCTGCTCCCCGATAGCTCAGCGGTAGAGCATTCGACTGTTAATCGAATGGCCGTAGGTTCGAATCCTACTCGGGGAGCCAACTTCCTCCTTCTTCCAAGAAGGAAAAAATCAGCGGTCTTCGGGCCGCTATTTTTTTGCCCGCAGCCCCCGGCCCGCAGCCTGTTTTCCGACACCACCAGATCGATTCGCCAAATGGGGTCGTCCGGGGCAATTGCCCGGCTGTACCTGGAAGTGCTGCGCCGAGCCCTGCGCGTGGCAAAGGCTTGCCATGGACACGAAGGAGGTTCAGCCTTGCTGTGACCAGACACCTGAAGGGAGCAAGGGCAATGACTGGTGCGCGACTTCGTTTCGTAGGAGCGATGATCCTTCTGGGTGCTACATGGCCTGCTGCCGCACAGGACGCCTTCGAAACGGCCCAGATCCTCTCCGGCTCGGCGCAGCAACCGGGTGCGGGCCGCTCGCTGGGTTCGGCGATTTCGCACAGCATGGACGCAACCGCGCGGGCCATCGAGGGCGGCCGCGCCCGTCCGGCACGGATCGAAACGAGCAGCAGGAGGCAGCACAGCTCACGAAACGGCGCAGCAGCCGCGAGGCAGGTTGCCCCTCTTCCCGGCGGCGTCGACCCCCTGACCAGCACAGATGCCCCGGCCTACAGGGTAGGCAGCGGCGCGACTATCCGCACCAGTGGCGGGCTGATCGCAACGCCTGCTGACACATGCGTCGAGAACTGCCCGGAACGCTGAATCGCGTACAGGCAGGTCAGGCCAGCGCGCCGGAAGATGGATCTACTGACAGGACACAAAAAAAAGCCCGGCGGGGAAGCCGGGCTATTTTTGTGTGGAGATATGGCAAACTGTGGGGTTTGAGCCTGTTCTTCCGCAGCTCTTGAGCGTCATACTTCTTACACGCTGGTTAAGAATTATCAGCCCAACTTGGTTAACAACCCGTTTACGTTTGACTCAGGAAGCTAACTTAGATCTGCTAAATACGTAAAAACACTTATATTTCAATGCAATAAAAGCAACGACAACGATAAGATAAATTATCCAGAAAATGGCCGCGAATGGCGTCTCGTTGCCCCACAACAGCCGCGCAGCAAATGTCGCTGCCACTGCAAGCGGCGCGCCCCAGACAATGCCGTCCCATCCGGCGCGCAGAACCGGCTCATCTTGCCCACGCCTGCGGCGCTTGCCGAGCCAGATGTAAGTGCCGGTCGCACAGATTGCGGTAATTGCCGTTCCGAAGACGAAATAGGCGATCTTGACCCAGAGCCCGCCAAAGTTGCCGAAATGCAGGTCATAAGTCGATGCCGCGGCCTGTTGCCCCAGCGCGCCATCGGACAGGCCCACGCTGCCGGTGAACCGCCCCCGGGCGTCGAAACCGTAATATTCGCCGAAAATGAGCCGCCGCTCTGGCTTGCCAATCAGCCGTACGGCCTGTCCCGCAGTCTGCGGGTCTTCAAGCACGACGTAGTCCACGGCAATGTCCGGTTTCTCGCTGGCCATGTGGCGCAGGGCGCTTGCCACATCGGGCATCGGCGCGGGCGCCTTGTCGGGAGTGGGTTCATCCCCGAAGATGGTGGCGAATACCGCTTCGGCGTCGCCGCCGTAGCCGGCGCTGGCGACCGAGAAAGCCGTCAGGCTCGCAAGGCCGATCGCCGCTCCGGTCAGCGCAATGGCAATAGAGAACGGCAGCGTCCACACGCTCATGCGATTATGCCAGTCGGCCAGGCCAACCCCGCCCTTGTCCCGCGCACGCAGGCGAAAGGCATCGCGGAAGATGCGCGGGTGCGCCACGACACCGGACAGCGAGAGGGCCAGCATCATCACCCCGAGCGCGCCGACTATGGAAATACCGACAAGGCTGGGCAGGTTGAGTTTGTAATGCAGCGCCACGAGGAAGTCCGTCCACGCGATCTCCTCGGGCTCTGCCAGCGAGCCATCGGGATGGAGATGGCGCGCGCCGTTGTCCGTGGTGATCGTTGCTCGCGGCAGGTCCGCGCTGGGCATGTGCACATAGAGGTGGCTGGTCACCGGCTTGTCCGCCTCTGCGGCCAGCATCGCCTCCACACCGCGCTGGACCGCATCGGGCGCGATCTGCGCCATTTCCGGCGCATCCGGCTGCTCGATCCTCTGCAGTTCTTCTGCAAAGACGCAGATCGTGCCTGTCAGCGAGACGAGATAGAGCAATGCCCCGGCAATCAGGCCGATAGCGGCATGGGCGGAAAGGGCGCGCTTGACCGTGCCCGGTTCGATAGCGGCGCTCATGTCATGGCTCCTATCATGTAGGCGGGAACGGCGGCGACCGTGCCGAAGGCAAGCATGACCAGCTGGCGGCGACGGCTGCCGGTCATCATCAGGGCGTAGGCCATCCCCGTCCAGGCCAGCGGCGTAACGAAGAGGCTGATCGCATTGGCGTTGACCTCCCCTGCCCCCGCCGCAAGCGCAAGCCCGCGCGCCGCCACGGCAAGCCCCAGCGAGGATACCAGCGCCAGGACCGCGACGAAGGCGAAAGTGACGAAGCGCCGGCCGACACGCAGCGCCCCCCCATTCTCAGGCAGCATGCCGACACGCCGGTTCGAGGCCGTCGCCTTGCCGGGCGGCGATGACCAGGCGGCCCATCCCAGGAGGACAAAAGCCAGCGCCATCGCCACGATGATCTCGACAGCAGTCCCCCAGGCACCGGCGCTTGACCAGCCCAGCGCGATGGACAGGGCCAGAGCCCCCCAGGCCGCAAGGTTGAGGCCGTGCGAGCGGGTGCGGCGCGACCATGACCGGCGCAGCATTGCCACGCCAGCCACAGCGAGCGCCGCTCCGAGAGAGAGGAGCGCGTCACCCACCATCAGAAGCGATAGCTCACCATGCCGAACACATTGCGCTCTTCACCCATGAAGCAGTCGCCGCGGGCGAGGCAGGAAGAGTAGAAGCTCTTGCCCAGCAGGTTGGTGGCATTGACCCGGAACGACCAGTTCTGCCAGCTCACCTCGGCCAGAGCATCGACCAGCGTGTAGCCCGGCGTGCGAAGGCCATCGGGGAACGCAGGCCCGTAGGAACGCTGGGCCCCGGTGTGGCGAACGCCCCCGCCCAGCAGGAGCGCGACATCCGCCGAGAGCTGGAAGGGCCGCGTCGCCCAGAGCGAGGCGTTGTACTTGGGTACGTTGTCGAGTTGCTGACCGCTTCCGGCTTCTTCGGCCTTGTTGTAGCTGAAGTTGGCCAGGATCTGGAAGTCGCCCGGAAGTACGGTGCTGCCTTCGACTTCGATGCCCTTGGAGAAGGACTCGCCAATCTGCAGCATCCCGGTGATCTGGTTTCCGGGATTGTCCGGGTCCTCCACTGCCACCGAAACCGGCCGATTGCGCTCCTTGATGTGGTAGGCGGTAATCGTCACCAGCGTCGCCTCGCCCGGGTGGAACTTGACCCCTGCCTCAAACTGCCGGCCGCGCTTGGGCGCATATGCATCGCCATATACATCCGTGCCTGCAATCGGCTCAAAACTCTCGGTAAAGCTGAAGAACGGCGAGACGCCCGGAACCACTTCGCCGATCACGCCGGCGCGGAAGGAGGTCGCGCTTTCGTCGATGGCCTTAACGCCGAAGCTGCGCGAGGTCACCTTGTCCCGGCGGACGCCGAAGACCACTGAAACCCGGTCGGCAAAGCGGACCTGGTCCTGCAGATATAGGCCCAGCTGCTCCTGCCTGGTATCGTCCGACTGTGCCGCGCCCGGAGGCAGACCGCCGCCAAAATCGCTCAGGGCATCGCGGTCGATGTCGTAGATATCGATCGTTTCATAGGCATAGCCGTCTGTCTTGCGGACGCGGTTCCAGCTGTAGTCGACGCCGGCCAGCAGCTTGTGCTCGACTGCGCCCCCGGTGTTGAAATCGAACTGCACATTGTTGTCGCTGGAGAAGATCTCCATGCGTGCCTTCGAACCCGCGGCAATCAGCGTGATCAGCCGCTGATCCTCGTCGAGATAGGGATTGGCCGGGTTCGAATAGCTGTTCGGATAGTGCGAGAAATAGGTCAGGTCGCTATCGATGTAGCGCGCCTTGAGATTGATCTTCGCGTTGTCGCTGAAGCGGTGGCCGAGCATCGCCGTGCCCTGCAGCAGGCGGCCGTCATAGCGGTCCCATCCCGGCTTGCCGACGAACAGGCTGTTCTTCAGCTGGCCGTTCGGATTGGGCAGGATCGTGCCGACCAGCGGCAGGAACTGCGAAGTCGTTCCACCGTCGTCCTCCTGGTAGAGCCCGATAAGCGTCAGGTCGGTGCGCGCGTCCGGGCTCCAGGTCAGCGACGGCGAGATCATGACCCGGTCATCGGGAACATGGTCCGTCTGCGTGCCTGAATCGCGAACGCGAGCGACCACTCGCCCCGCGAGCGTCGACGAGATCGGCCCGGTCAGGTCGGCCAGCATCTCCTTGCGATCGTGCGAACCGTAAAGCAGCGAGACTTCCCCGGCGCTCTCGAACTGGGGCTTCTTCGATGCCAGGTTGATGATGCCGCCGAGCGACCCCTGGCCGAAGAGCACCGAGGCCGGGCCGCGGATCACCTGGACCGACGAGAAGTTGTAGGGATCGGCGCGGATGCTGGCGTAGTAGCTGTAGACGTCGCGCATGCCGTCGCGGAACTGCAGCGCATTGATGCCGCGCACGAAGCCGCCGTCGACACGGCTGTCCGGACCATAGGGATTGGACTGGACGCCTGCGACGTAGCGCAGTGTATCGCTGACCGAAATCGCGCCTTGCGCGGTGTACAGGTCTTCCGGGATGACCGTGACCGGCTGGGGCGTTTCGATTGCCGGCGTATCGGTCTTCAGGGTCAGGCCGCTGCTTTCGCGCTCACCTGTGACAATGATGTCGCTGCGAACGTCTGCAGCTTCCTCTGCCATAGCCGGCAGCGACACCAATGCCGTGCAGCAAACGGCCATAATCCGGATCGTCTTCATGAAATCCCCTGTTGACTTAACGGCGCCCAGTTAACGCGAGTCATTCTCATTAGCAAGTCAGGCTTTGTAATTTATCGTTTCACATCAATGACAATCGCTTGCATCGTGCAGGAACAGCGCCTTTGCAGACACAAAAAAGAGCCCCGGAGGATCGCTCCGGGGCTCTCGTTTCATCTGCTGCGCCGGCCCGCACCCCGATCAGGGAGCCCGGCGGCCTGAAGCGTCAGACAAGCGCGCCGTGACAGTGCTTGTACTTGTTCCCCGAACCGCAGGGGCAAGGCGCATTGCGGCTGATCTGCAGATCCGCATAGGGATTCTCGGCAGTGCCGCCCGGGCTTGCCGTCGCCTGCGGGCTGCCCGCAAGCGAACCGAACAGCGCCGCACGTTCGGCCGAACCGTCGCCGTCGTTGGAATTCTCGAGACCTGTGAGCGGATCGATGTGACCGGTCAGGAAGTCGGGCAGTTCGGGCAGCTGGGCCGGCTCGGGAATGCGCAGTTCGCTGACCGACAGAATGCGGGTCACGTCCTCGCGGATCGTATCGAGCATGTGCTCGAACAGGCCGAAGGCTTCCTGCTTGTACTCGTTGATCGGCGTCTTCTGCGCATAGGCGCGCAGGAACACGACCTGGCGCAGCGCGTCGAGAGTGGCGAGATGGTCCTTCCAGTGATGATCGATGCGGTCGAGCAGGATGGACTTTTCCACCTGGCGCCAGATCGCCGGATCGTCGCTGGCCATTTTCGCGCTCATGTGCGCACCAGCCAGCTCGGCCAGGCGTTCCTCGACGATTTCCGGCTCGATGCCGTCTTCGTCGATCCAGGCGTCGATCGGGGCATCGACCCCGAGAATGTCCTTCGCCTTTTCCTTGAGGCCATCGACATCCCAGTGCTCAGGGTACGACCCTTGCGGGCAGGCATCGGCAACAAGCGAGTTGACCGTGTCGTTGCGCATGTCGACCACGACGTCGTCGACCGTCTCGGCGTCCATGATGTCCGAGCGCTGCTCGTAGATCACCTTGCGCTGGTCGTTCATCACGTCGTCGTATTCGACGACCTGCTTGCGCACTTCGTAGTTGCGCGCCTCGACTTTCTTCTGCGCCGTCTCGATAGCCTTGGACAGCCACTTCGAGCCGATCGCCTCGCCGTCGGCAAGGTTGCTGTTCATCATCTTGGCGAAGAGCGTATCCGGACCGAAGATGCGCAGCAGGTCGTCCTCGAGGCAGAGGTAGAACTTCGAAAGGCCCGGGTCGCCCTGACGGCCCGAACGGCCGCGCAGCTGGTTGTCGATGCGGCGGCTCTCGTGGCGCTCGGTGCCGATGACGCACAGGCCGCCTGCAGCGATGACGCGGTCCTTCTCGTCGCTGACTTCCATCTTGATCCGCGCAATCGCAGCTTCGCGCTCGGGACCTTCGGGAATTTCGGAGAGCTCGTCGTCGATGCGGAACTCGTAGTTGCCGCCAAGCTGGATGTCGGTGCCGCGGCCGGCCATGTTGGTGGCGATGGTCACCGCGCCATAGCGACCGGCCTGGGCAACGATATGCGCTTCCATCTCATGGAAGCGCGCATTGAGGACCGAGTGCTTGACGCCTTCCTTGTTGAGGAAGTCCGAAAGCAGTTCCGACTTTTCGATCGAAACGGTACCGACGAGGACCGGCTGGCCCTTCTCGTTCTTCTCGCGGATCAGCTTGGCGATGGCGGCGAATTTGTCGAGCGTATTCTTGTAGAACTCGTCTTCCTCGTCGACGCGCGCGACCGGCAGGTTGGTCGGGATGGTGACCACGTTCATCTTGTAGATGTCGTAGAATTCCGCCGCCTCGGTCGCGGCAGTGCCGGTCATGCCCGAAAGCTTGGGATACATGCGGAAGTAGTTCTGGAAGGTGATCGAGGCGAGAGTCTGGTTCTCCGGCTCGATCTTGACGCCTTCCTTGGCCTCGACCGCCTGGTGCAGGCCGTTCGACCAGCGCCGGCCGTCCATCATGCGGCCGGTGAACTCGTCGATGATGACGACCTTGTTGTCCTTGACGATGTAGTCGGTGTCGCGCTTGAACATGACCACGGCCTTGAGAGCCTGGTCTAGGTGGTGAACCACCTGCGTGTTCTCGACGTCATAGAGGTTCGACCCCACCAGCAGACCGGCATCCTCGAGCATGCGCTCGGCCTTCTCGACACCGTCCTCGGTGAGGGTGATGTTCTTGGTCTTCTCGTCGGTCTCGTAGTCTTCCGCGTCGAGCTGCTTCACGATCGCGTCGACCGAGATGTACAACTCCGACTTGTCGTCGGTGGGACCCGAGATGATGAGCGGCGTGCGCGCCTCGTCGATCAGGATCGAGTCGACTTCGTCGACGATGGCGAAGTTGAAGGGGCGCTGCACCATCTGGCTGCGCTCATGCTTCATGTTGTCGCGCAGGTAGTCGAAGCCGAACTCGTTGTTCGTGCCGTAGGTGATGTCGGCAGCGTAGGCCTCGCGGCGCTCGAACTCGTTGAGGTTGGGCACGATCACGCCGACGGTCAGGCCGAGGAAATTGTGCAGCTGCCCCATCATTTCCGCGTCGCGGCGGGCGAGGTAGTCGTTCACCGTGACGATGTGAACACCCTTGCCTTCCAGCGCGTTGAGATAGGTCGCGGTCGTCGCGACAAGGGTCTTGCCCTCGCCCGTGCGCATCTCGGCGATCTCACCGCGATGCAGGACGATGCCGCCGATCATCTGGACGTCGAAGTGGCGCATGCCGAACACGCGCTTCGAGGCCTCGCGCACGGTGGCGAAAGCTTCGGGCAGGATATCGTCGAGCGTCGCCCCGGCCGCCAGCATTTCGCGGAACTTGGGCGTCTGCGCAGCGAGTTCCTCGTCGGTGCAGGCTTCCAGCGTCGGCTCGTAGCCGTTGATCTGCTGTACGATCTTTTCGAGTGACTTGACGTAGCGTTCGTTGGACGAACCGAAAATCGATTTGACGAGTGCGCCGAGCATGGCGGGAATCCCTGTTTTACATGAATGCGTATGGTCTGAAGGCGCGCCCGCGATCATGGCAGGCACGACAGAATATCGCGAAGAAGCGAAAGAATGCGCGCGCCGGCGCTATTCGCGGGCGCGATCTATCCCTGCCAGGACGGCGGGCGCGGCAAGAGCGAGCGGCTCTGCCGAAACGAGCACGGGCGCATGCCTGCGGGTATTGCGCAGACCCGGCTCAGGCAACTGTGCCAGCGCCACGGGCGCACGCGGCGCCTTGACCGCCGATGACTCGGCCAGCGTACCGACCTGCATGCTCGCAACCTGCGACGCACGCGCCTCGGCCGGACCGATCTGCGCGGCAAGGCCCGTCAGAAGTGCGAGCAGAGTCAGGATCAGGCGGTTCGCCATGCGGACCAGATAGGGGTGGGCGATGTAATAGTCCACCCGAACCATAGCTTCGACCTGCAATTTGCACAGCTCGACCAAGTCCGGAAGCGGTCCCGGTCGTGCGCGCAATGCGCTTGACGCCGCGCGCGCACGCGTTACGCGCTGCAGGCATGGCATACCCCGTCTCACCGCTCGCATCGCCCTTTCCCGCCCTGCCGCCGATTGCCGGCGTGACCGCGCGCGTCGTGCGCGCCGGGTACAAGGACTGGGGCCGATGCGACCTGACTTATGTCGAACTCGACGAAGGCACCAGCGTCGCAGGAGTCTTCACCCGCAACCTGTGCTGTTCCAGCGAAGTGGAGCTGGGCCGCGCGAATGTGCGGCAGGGCAAGGCGCGCGCGCTCGTCGTCAACGCCGGCAATTCCAATGCCTTCACCGGGTACCGAGGCCGCGAAGCGGTGGAGCAGATCATGGGCCAGGTCAGCGCACACCTCGGCTGCCCGCTGGAACAGGTCTTCGTGTCCTCGACCGGCGTGATCGGCGTGCCGCTGCCCAAGGACAAGGCTCGCGAGGGCGTCGACAAGGCGCTGACGGCGCCGCCCTGCACCTGGGAAGACGCCGCCAATACCATCGCCACGACCGACACTTTCGCCAAGGGCGCGACTGCAACAGCCATCGTCGATGGCAAGACGGTGACGATCAGCGCCATCATCAAGGGTTCGGGCATGATCGCGCCGGACATGGCAACGATGCTCGGCTATCTCTTCACCGACGCGGCCGTTGAGCCGGCATTCCTGCAGGAATGCCTCTCCGCCGCGAACCTGCGCACATTCTCTTGCATCACCGTCGATTCCGACACGTCGACCAGCGACACGGTCATGGCCTTCGCCACCGGCAAGGCGGGCAATGCCCCCCTCGCCTCGTTCGAAAGCGCCGGTGCCGATGCCTTCGCCGCTGCCGTCCACGACGTGTGCCGCCAGCTTGCGCACCTCGTCGTGCGGGACGGCGAAGGGGCGCAGAAGTTCATCGCCGTAACCGTCTCGGGCGCAGTCTCGGACGAAAGCGCGCGCAAGGTCGGCCTTGCCATCGCCAATTCGCCGCTGGTCAAGACCGCCATCGCCGGCGAGGACGCCAACTGGGGCCGCGTCGTCATGGCCGTGGGCAAGGCGGGCGAGCCGGCCGACCGCGACAAGCTCTCCATCGGCTTCGGCGGCACCTGGGCCGCACGCGAAGGACTGCCGCTCGCCGACTACGATGAGGCCCCCGTCGCCGCGCACCTGAAGGGACAGGACATCTCCATCGAGGTCGACCTTGGCCTCGGGGACGGCCGGGCCACCGTGTGGACCTGCGACCTGACGCACGGCTATATCTCCATCAATGCGGATTACCGCAGCTGATGAGCGTTCCGGTATTCACGATCTGGGGGCGGCTGAACTCCCACAACGTCAAGAAGATCGCTTGGTTCGCCGAGGAACTGGGCCTGAAGTACGTGCGCCACGATATCGGCGGCCAGTTCGGCTACACCGAGGACTATCTCGAAAAGAACCCGAACCGCCTGATCCCGACGATCGAGGACGGAAAGCTGGTCCTGTGGGAATCGAATGCAATCCTGCGCTACATGGCGGCCGAATACGGCGGCCCGCGCTGGTATGCGCACGACCCTATCGACCGCGCGCTCGCCGACCGCTGGATGGACTGGCAGATCACTTATGCCGACGCCCAGCGCCTGCCTTTCCTCAGCTTTGCCCGGACAAAGCCGGAAGAGCGCGACATGTCCGCCATTGCGCGCGATATCGCAAGGTGCGCGCAGCAGCTTGCGGTGATGGAGCGGTATCTCGGCGAAAAGCCGTGGCTGTCGGGTGGCCAGTTCGGCATGGGCGACATTCCCATGGGCGTCTATGCCTATACCTGGTTCTCGCTGCCGTTCGACAAGCCAGAGTTCCCCAACATCACGGCTTGGTATGAGCGTATCAGGGAGCGTCCCGGCTTCGCCCAGCAGGTGATGATCCCGCTGACATGATCACGCCCGAACTCACCCGTGCCGTAGAGGCTATCATGCGCAATGCCTCGGATCGCGCCATCGCGCCGCGCTATCGCTCGCTTGCCTCCCACGAGATCATCGCCAAGGCCGCGGACGATGTAGTGACGGTCGCCGATCATGAGAGCGAGGCGATCCTTACCGAAAAACTGGCCGCGCTCCTGCCCGAAGCCAATGTCGTGGGCGAAGAGGCAGTCCATGCCGACAAGTCGGTGCTCGAACGACTCAAGGACCGGCTCTGCTGGATCGTCGACCCGCTCGACGGGACAATGAACTTTTCACAGGGCAAGCCGCCGTTCGGCATTCTCGTCGCGCTGGCCGACAAGGGTGAGACCATCGGCGGCTGGATTCTCGACACGCTGACCGGGCGTTTCTGCCATGCCGGAATCGGCACGGGCGCCTGGATCGACGGCGAACGCGTGGCCGCGCGCACGAGCGGCGAGTCTCCGCCCGTCGCGGCGATCTCGACGATCTTCATGGACGAAGACGCGCGCGAGAAGGTCATCCGCCATATCGCCCCGCATTACCGGCTGGTCGACATTCCGCGCTGCGCGGCCGAACAGTATCCACGCCTCGTGCTGGGCACCAACGACATATCGGTGTTCAACCGCACCCTGCCCTGGGACCATGCCGCGGGCGTACTCTTCCTCAACGAGGCGGGCGGCAAGGCCGCGCGGCCGGACGGCAGCGCCTATCGCGTCGACGAATACGAACGCCGCGAACTGCTGGGCGCCTCATCGCCCAAGCTGTGGGACGAATTCGCCGAAATCATCGCCCGCATACGCTGAACCCCTCCCACCCTGTGAGGTGAGAGGGGCTCGGCATTTCGCATCGCAGGCGCCGGGGCGCCGGTGCAGGGATCGATCAGATGCTGCTTTCGATCCAGCCCTTGAGCGCACTCTTGGGAGCGGCGCCAAGCTTGTCGGCCACCTTCTCGCCGTTCTTGAACAGAACGAGGTAGGGGATCGACTTCACGCCGAAGCTGGCCGGCGTGTCGGTGTTCGCCATGATGTCCATCTTGGCGATGGTCACCTGCTCGCCCAGTTCGTCGCTGATTTCCTCGAGAGCCGGCCCGATCATCTTGCACGGACCGCACCAGTCCGCCCAGAAGTCCACGAGAACAGGCTTGTCGGACTTCAGGACATCGTCCTCGAAGCTGGCATCGGTGACGGCAATGGTCGGCATGAAATGACTCCTCAAATCGGGTTTGATTGCAATCTAGGGAAGAAACCGCTCGTGACAACGCCTGTGCGGTGAAGCTTTACTCGGGTGGCAAGAAGTCCGGCTTGTGCGCTGCAAGGATCTCGGCAGGCACGGTGATGAGCCGCGGGGCGGTGGTGTAGAGCAACGCCACTTCCACAGCGCGGCCCGGAAGGGCCACTTCGAGCGCGGCTGCGTAGGCAGCCATCTGACGCAAGTTGCCCTTGGGTACGCCCTCCAGCGATTCGGGCGGCCGGCGCGACGTCTTGTAGTCGACGAGGCGCACGCGCTCGGGCTCGACGACCAGCCGGTCGATGGTGCCCGCCACGACCTGCCCACCGACGATGGCGGCCACCGGTACTTCGGCAAGGCTCCCCTCGGCGAACAGCGGTGCCCAGTCCGGATTGGCAAGAACCCCCAGGGCATCGCCCAGCATCGCCTCGCGCTGCGTCTCTTCCAGATCGGCAGCATTGCGCGCAAGCCAGGCGCGCCCCGCCGCTTCGCGCTCGGCCAGCGCCACTTCGGGCAGGCGCTCTAGCAGCTTGTGGACCAGCGTACCGCGCCGCGCGGCATCGCGGCCCGCTCCGGGCGGGAACGGCGGATCGGGCGCTTCCTCCTCGCCCAGGGCCGAAGGCGCGAGCGGCCTTGGCGGACGCGGTTCGGCAGGCGGCGCGCGGTCCAGCCAGACCGGCAGCGGCTCGGGCAAGGGCAACTCGACCGGGCCGGTTTCTGGCGCGACGGGCTCCGGCAGCTCGCCCCATTCGCAGCGCGCACCCCAGACCGGATCGACGACTTCGGCTTCGGGCGGAAAAAGATCGCGCAGGCGCGCGTACCAGCTCTTGGGCGCAGGCACGCCCTTGTCGCTCTTGCCCAGCGCGCCGCCGACGAACAGCGCTTCTTCCGCGCGGGTCATCGCGACGTAGAGCAGGCGCCAGTGCTCCTGCTCGTCCGCCGCACGGTTGGTCTCGATATCGTCCCTGATCCGCCCAATCTTCTTTGCCGCCGAGGGGATAGGGGGAAGCGGGATCTTGCGATGCTCATCGCGCGGGTCGGGCAGATCGAGGCCGCGGTCGCGGCTGCGCTCGGGATTGCCGGTCGCATCGGCGAGAATGACAATAGGCGCCTGCAGGCCTTTCGAGCCGTGGACCGTCATCACCCGGACAAGCCCGGCGGCGCTGTCCGCCTCGCGCTTCAGTTCGCCGTCACCGGCATCGAACCAGGCAAGGAAACCTGCAAGGCTTGGCGTGTCGGTGGCAACATAGGCCTGCGCGGCGTTGAGCAGTTCGTCGATGGGATCGTTGGCCTCGCTGCCGAGCCGGGCGACCAGCTTGCGCCGGGCCTGCCACGGCCCCACCAGAAGCCAGTGCAGCAATTGCTGCGGTGGTTCGAAGTCGGCCAGTGCCAGCAGCGCGCCCAATTGCTGCAGCACGGCAGCGACTTGCGGATCCGAGCTGGCGCGTAGATGCGACCAGAGACGCGTGTGCTTGTCCCGGTAGCCGTGGCGCAGCAATTGCTCCTGGCTCCAACCCACCAGCGGCGAAACGAGCAGGCTGGCGAGGTTGAGATCGTCGAACGGCTGGACCGCGAAGCGCAGCGCGGCGACGAGATCCTTTACCGCCAGCGGCGCGCCGAGCCGGAGGCGGTCGACACCGGCAACGGGCACGCCTGCAGCATGAAGCCGCCCGACGATCAGCCCGGCAAGTTCCTTGCGCTGGCGCACCAGCACCATGATGTCCCCGGCATGGGCGCGGCGCGGCTTGCCTTTCTGCAAGGTGAAGCCCGGAGCCATCGGATCGAGCCATACCCTCACCTGCCGGGCGATGCCTTCGGCCATCTGGCGGTCGGGCTTGGAAAGCCAACCCTCCTGCCCTTCATCCTCACCCTCGTCGCGCGGGTCATCGTCATCGTCGCCGACCGCCGCGCCAACCGGCTTCCATAGGGCGACGTATCCGGGCCGGTCCTGCCCGTCATGGCGCTCGGGCGCATCGGCGAGACCGAAATTGGCATGGCCGATCCCGCCGATCGCATCGTCGACGAAATCGAGGACTTTCTGCGCAGTGCGAAAACTGCGGTCGAGGCCAAGTTCGAGCAGGCTGCGCGGACGGAAATTGCTGCGCAGCAATTCTGCATTCTGCGCCGCCTCGTTCATCTTTGCGCGCACTTTCTCAGCGGCGCGGCGGAAGTTCTCGGGGCTCGTGCCCTGGAAGCGGAAGATCGCCTGCTTGTAATCGCCCACAACGAAGAGCGTACGCATCAGGTCGCCATGCTGGCCAAGGCCGGCCCAGAACTCCTCGGCCATGGCAAGGATGATGTCCCATTGCGCGGCATTGGTATCCTGCGCCTCGTCGACGAGAATGTGGTCGAAGCGGCGGTCGAGCTTGTAGCGGATCCAGTCCGCCTGCGACTGGTTGCGCAGCAGATCGGCCGCGCGGCGGATCTGGTCGTCGAAGTCGATCAGGCCCTCGCGCTGCTTGGCTTCGTCCCATGCGAGAGCAAAGGTCCGGCCCAGCCGCAGCGCGGGGACCAGTCGCTCGGTCAGTTCCAGCAATGCCTTGGCCTCGCGCACCCGGGCGATGCTCTCCTGCACGCGCAGTACGTAACCCTCGTAATCGGGATCGCGTTTGAGAATATTCGTCAGTTGCTTGGGCGCATCGGTCGTCTTGGTGAACAGCCCGAAATAAAGATCGTCGATGGTCGCGGCGCGCTTCTCCGGCGAAGCGGAGAGCCACACGACCGAGGCTTCGGCGCCTTCTCGCCCGGCTTTCGTGTCCCAGTCTGCCAACGTCTCGCAGCATCGGCGCAGAGAGCGCACGTCGAAGCGCTCGTCGCTGCACAGATCTGCCAGATAGACCTCGTCGGCATCGCTCGGCAGGCCCAGCAATCGCAGCACGTTCTCGCGCATCGGTTCCTGCCAGCCGCCGGGACCGAACCACGCCTCACGCGCCGAGGCGCAGCGCAGCAGGAAAGCCTCGACCGCATCGGGTCCGTGCCTCAGCGAGAGGTCGCTGATGGCGCGCAGTAATTGCGGATCGCCCCGGGGCTCGCTCTGGGCCGAGACCAGCAGGTCGGCCAGAACCTGCCGCGCAAGCAGCACGCGCTCGCGGTCTTCCATCGGCCGCGATCCCGGGATCAGCTGCGCTTCGAGCGGGAACGTCGCCAGCAGCCACTGCGAAAAGGCGTGGATCGTATCGATGCGCAGGCCGCCGCCGGGACAGTCGAGCACGGCGGCAAACAGTGTGCGTGCGCGTGCCATGGTTTCGCCATCGGCCTTGGCGCCGATGGCATCGAGCCTGGCGAAAAGCTGCGTATCCTCAAGCCGCACCCATTCGGCGAGAGTGCCGTTGATGCGCGCCGCCATCTCGGTTGCGCCAGCCTTGGTGAAAGTCAGGCACAGGATCTGCGAAGGATCCACGCCCGGCTGCAGCAGCAGGCGCAGCACGCGCGAAGACAGAACCTGCGTTTTGCCGGTTCCGGCCGAAGCGGAGAGCCACACGGTCTCTTCGGGATCGACCGCGCGCATCTGATTGCCGTGAAGGGGATGGACGGTGGCCGGACCGCTCATGCCGCGTCCTCCCCGCTGCCGCCGAGCGTGGTGATCCACTCGTCCAGGCGCATCAGTTGGTCGTAATCGGCATAGCTTGCCAGTTCGGGATTGAGCCGCGCGGTAAAGGGCTCGGTGCCCAGGATCCACTTGTCGAGCGCATCGTTGAGGAAAGCCTCGGTCTCGTCCAGGAACTCTTCGCGCAGGACCATCTTCTCCTGCTTCTTCGGATCGTCGGTGACCGGTTCAACCGCATAGCCAAAGTCGTCGGTGCGCGGCTTCTTGGCGAGCGACCAATACTCGAAACCGCTGGCTTCGCCCTCGACGCCCTTGAAACCGCCTTGTTCGGCGATCATCGCGATCAGGCCGAGCTGCAGCGCAAAGCCTTCCTTGACCTGCAGCGGCCGGGGCGGGCCTCCGGACTTGTAGTCGACAACCGCAAGCGTGCCGTCCGCCTTGCGGTCGATACGGTCGGCGCGGCCATGGATGCGTACATCGCGGTACCGCATGTCGCCCCAGGCCTCGACGCACAGCACTTCGCGGCCCTGCCCCTTCTGGTCGGCAATCATTGCATCGAACGTATCGAGCGCCGCGGCCAGACGCGGCCACCACAGCGCCCGCATCAGCGGGTGCGCATTCGCTTCGTCGAGCACCTGTTCGGCTATGGCGTGCAGACCGCCCCTGGGCTCGCCCGACTTGTGCCACAGTTCGAGGATCCTGTGCGCAATCTCGCCCTTCCAGGCTGCGCTCGGTTCAGCATCGAGCGCATCGAGCGTGCGCAGGCCGAGGATCGAGCTGGCATAGAACTGATAGGGATCGCCGCGCAGGCGATCGAGGCCGGTGACCGAGATGTCGACTTTGCGCTGTTCGGCATCGGGCATCGGCTGGGGCCGCGGATGGGGCGCCACCTTCGCCGCCTCGTCAAGCCTGCGCGCCAGTCGCAGCGCCTCGCTTTCCACATGGCGCGCGGCCTGATCGCCGAGCATCGCCTTCACGCGCAATACGAAGCGGGAAGGAATGACCGGACCGCCTTCGTCGCGCTGCGCCCAGCTCAGCACCACTTCGGGCGCGCCCAGTGCTGCAGCAAGGTCATGCGCGGCAAGGCCGATGCGGAAATCGCCTCCCGGCACGCCCAGCGCGCGCAGAACGGCAGGGGGCAACAGCGAATCCTGCGAAGGCGACGCAGGCCAGGTACCCTCCACCAGTCCGCCGCAGATGACCAGATCGGCACGGCTCATGCGCGCTTCGAGCAGGCCGTAGATCGATACGCGCGGATGCCCGCCCCAGGGCGGACGCACCGAGACGCGGTCCATCGCATCGCGCAGCACCGCATGCAGTTCGCGCGGATCGAGGACAGTGCCCGCCGCGCTCGCCGCGCCGCGCAATTCCTCAACGAACGCGCTGAGGGCGCGGCCGTCCGGCCCGATCCACAAGGCATCCCCGCAAAGTGTCTCGGCAATTTCGCTGAAGGCGCCGAGCAGGACTTCAAGCGGCTCTGCCTCGCCAAAGGCGAACAGCGGCGCCAACATGTCCGCAACCGATGCCCACCACTCGCCGAGCCTGGCTTCTTCGGCAAGCACGGCGATGGGCGCCAGCCCCGCTCCCGGTCGCGGACCGCGCAAGGCGAGGTCGAGCCTGCGGGCATTTTCCAGCCAGCGCGCGCGCCCTTCCCCCGACCCGGCCAATGGATGCGTCAGCAGGGCGATGAGCGGCACCGGCGCGCCCTGTTCGGCGACCAGTTCGGCCAGTAGGAGCAGCAGCCGTCCCGCAGCGGTCTGTGGCAAGGGCCGTCCGGCGGTATCGTCTGCCTCGATCCCCCAGCGTTCCAGATGCGCAACGACCCGCCCGGCAAGGCCGCGGTTGGGCGTGATCAGCGCGACGCGGCGTTCGGGCGTTTCCAGCGCCTCGCGGATCATCACCGCAATTGCCTGCGCCTCTTCGCCCGGATGTGCGCTTTCCATGAGCCGCACGCCGGAGAGGCGGCGCTTTTCAGCGGGCAGATCGACCCAGACGGAGGAGGCGCGCGGCGGCAGGAACAGGTTGGAAATGACCTTGCTGCGCTCCGGCGGTGCGGCGCCGTGGCCCGAACGGTGCCAGGGCTGCACTTCGCCGCGCGCAATGCCCATGCGGTTGAGCAGCAATTTGAGGTGATATTGCGGATGGGTTACCGCATCGCTGCGACCGAAGGGGGGATCGTCCGGCTCCACCGGATTTCCAGCCGTGCCCAGTTCGTCCCAGACGCCAGCATCCAGCGCCAGATCGAGGTCGGGCAGGATCACCGAACCGCCGGGCAGTTCGCTCACCACGCGCAGCATCTTCGCCAGCGCCGGAGAGGCGCTGGTAACACCGGCGGCAACGATCGGATGCTGCGGCGGTTCGGCGCGCCAACGCTTCGCGGCATGTTCAAACAGGCGGTTGCGGCGTTCGGGCGCGTCGATCTGCCCCCGTTCGGCCAGTTCGGCGATCCAGTGTTGCTGCACTTTCAGGAAAGCGCGGGTATTGTCCGTCCAGTGCCCGGCAAGATCTCCGACGATGCCGATGACCCGCTCCGCCATCAGGTCGATCGGCGCGATCCCCTCGACCAGCAGCCGGTCCATGGTGCTGCCCAGTTCCCACGCGCGGCGCAGGAGGGCCGCGCCCTTTCCTGCCTCGTCGCCCTCGACTTCCCGCAGGTAATGGGCAAGGCGCAGCCAGCGCCGCATCGGATCGGCAGCCGGCGGAATGTCGGCAGCGCCCAGCGGATCGAGCAACGGGCCGAGCGTCTCGTCGAGATCGAGGTCACCTGCCACGGCCATGCGCGGCAGCAGCATGCCAGGCGTCTCGCTCTCACCCGAATGGCGCACGAACGCCTCGGTGACGGTGCGCACCGCACGGCGGCTGGGCAGGAGCAGCGTCAGCCGGGCAAGGCCGAGCTCCCCTTGCGCATAGCGCGGCACGAGGCCGGCCACGAGGGCATCGGCAAACCCGCGGTGCGCAGCAATCGAGTAAACGCGCGGCCCGGCCCGATCAGGCACGGGGCAGCCATGCCTCGGTGGGCTTGATGGCGCCCGGATCACCGACTTCGAACCACAGGCCGGTATGCGAAATGCCGTAGAGTCGGCCTTCCTCGATCGCGCGGGACCACAGGACATTGGTCGAGAACGGACCTTCGGGCGCATCGCGCAGCAACCGGTGCGACACGATCTGGATGCCGGTGTAGATGAACGGCGCGACCCGCCCCTTGCCGCGGCGGCTAACCTTGCCCGCCGGATCGAGGTGGAAGTCCCCCTCCCCGCGGTAGTTCAGCGCACGCGGGTGCGGCACCAGCAGCAGCAGCGCGTCCATCCGTTCAGGATCCCACGCCTGCGAAAGCTCGGCGAAAACGTCGCTGGGCCCGTCGAGCCAGATGTTGTCGCTGTTGAGGCAGAAGAACGGATCGGGCAGCATCGGCGCGGCCTTGACCATGCCGCCGCCGGTTTCCAGCAGCACCTCGCGCTCGTCCGAGATCGTGACTGCTGGCCCCGTCTTGCGCACCTTCATGTGGCCTTCGAGCGCATCGGCAAGATAGTGGACGTTGACGACCGCCTTGGCGACGCCCGCGTTTTCGAGCTTTTCCAGCGCATGATCGATCAGCGCCTTGCCGCCGACGCGCACCAGCGGCTTGGGCTGCGAGGCGGTGAGCGGGCGCATGCGCTTGCCCAGCCCGGCGGCCAGGATCATCGCCGTGTCGCTTGCGAGGGGTTTGCCGCTCATAGCTCGAACTTGCCTCCACCGGCCTGCCGCACATCAGCCGGAATATTCGCATCGAACCAATGCGCCACCGGAGCGAGGGCAGGATGCGCAAGGTCGCGCTCCAGCAGTGCCCAGACGCGCGGAATCATGTCGAGGTAACGCGGCTTGCCGTCACGCTTCCACAAGCGCACGAAAATGCCGACGATCTTGGTGTTGCGCTGCGCGCCAAGCCTTGCGTAGTCGGCGAGGAAAGTGTCGGCATCCACGCCGCTCGCCTGTGTGTAATGGTCGAACATCTGCGCTTCCAGCTCGGCCGGGACATCGCGGCGCGCGTCCTGCAGCAACGAGACGAGGTCATAGGCGGGATGGCCGACCAGCGCGTCCTGGAAGTCGAGCAGCCCCTGCTTTTCCAGCGCGCCCAGAAGCATGATGTTTTCCGCGTGATAGTCGCGCAGCACGGTCACGCCCGGATGCTGGCGCGGGAGCATGCTGCCCAGCGCCGCATTCCAGGCGGCGACGAAGCCGGGCACGTCGACCTTGAGGCCCCGCGCCGCGCAGTACCAGTCGACGAAAAGCCGCGCCTCGCGCTGGTATTCGCTCATCGAGTACTCGAGAAACGGCCCCGGCGGCAGGCGGTGCAGCTTCACCAGCGCATCGACGGCACCCTTGTAGGTATCGGTCTCGTCCGCGGGCCACTGGTCAAGGTAGTCGCGCATGCGCGCCTCGCCGAAGTCCTCGATCAGGACGAGACCGCGTTCAGCCTCCTCGGCGAGGATTCGCGGCGCGCGCATGTCATTGGCATTGAGCCAGTGCGCGGCGCGCAGGAACGGCCCCGGATCCTCGTTGGGCGGCGGAGCGTCCATCAGCATCGCCGTCTCGTCGCCCCGGCGAATGCGGAAATAGCGGCGAAACGAGGCGTCGCCCGGTAGCGGCTCGACTTGCGAGCCGGCCCAGCCGGCAGTTTCAAGGAAGGAATCGAGGCCCGCAGGCAGCATCACGGCAGTGTCCGTCATATCGGCATTCGCCCTAGCCAATCCCCCCCCGCCTCGACAATGGCGATCCGCCCCTCATCCGCAATTTCCAGCGTGATGGAGAGGCAGCCCGGCTCATGCGCGAAGCCACCGGCGTGATCGGGCCACTCCGCGATCATGGCAGCACCCTCGCGGTAGTCGTCCAGGCCGATTTCCTCAGCCTCGGACGGATGCGCGAGGCGGTAGAAGTCGGCA
Organism: Novosphingobium sp. PP1Y; assembly: GCF_000253255.1. NCBI lineage: Bacteria > Pseudomonadati > Pseudomonadota > Alphaproteobacteria > Sphingomonadales > Sphingomonadaceae > Novosphingobium > Novosphingobium sp. PP1Y. The sequence goes on from NC_015580.1 coordinate 3,092,113, forward strand.
TGGACGAGCGGCAGGCGCACGAGGGGCGGTTCGTAAAGCTCGACAATGGCGAAACTGGGCGACGGCACCTCGCCCAGGTGCCCGAGGCCGGCGATCACTGCCCGGGCCAGTGTCGTTTTGCCGGCGCCCAGACCGCCTTCGAGCGCCACGACATCGCCCACCTGCAACTTCGCGGCAATGGCGCGGCCCAACCGCTCCATCGCGGCGAGATCGGGCAGATCTATCCTCATGGCAGTTCGACGATGGCGCTGGTGCCCCGGCCCGGCTCGGATTCGAGATTGAGCGATCCGCCATGCGCCTCGACCAGTTGCCGGGCGAGCGGGAGCCCCAGACCCTGGCGCCGTTCGACGCTCTTGCCGTCGGCGCTGACCTTCATCCCGTCCAGAGCGCGCGTCAGACTGCGGCTGTCGAGGCCCGATCCCTTGTCCTGAACGAGGATCTGCGCGACTTCGCCTTGCGGTGTCTTGCGCGAGGCGACCTGCACGAGAATCCGCTGCCCGCGCCTGGAAGCGGCGATGGCGTTGTCCACCAGATGGCCGATGGCACGGCCCAGCCGCTTGCGGTCGCCAGTAATCGGGCGCGGCAGCCCCTTGGCCTGCAGGTCCAGCTCAAGTCCCGCCTTTTCCAGCCGCCCGGCGCGCTCTTCCACCACGCTGCGCACGAAGGGCATGAGTTCGATCTCTTCCTTCTTGAGCGGCAGCATCCCGGCCTCGCTCTGCGAGAGATCGAGGAGGCTCTCGATATGTTCGCCCAGCTGGTCGACCGAGGCGAGAATGTCGGAGACATATTCGCGTCCGCTGTCGCTAAGATCGCCGCCGAGGCCCGCCTGCAGCAATTCGGCAAAGCCGCCGATGGAGGTGAGCGGCGTGCGCAGTTCGTAGCTCATGTTGGCAAGGAAGCGCGTCTTGATCGCATCGGCTTCCATCAGCGCCGCATTGCTTTCGCGCAGGGCGTCTTCGGCCTTTTGCGAATCGGTGATGTCGAGCACGGCGAGAAGGCCGTTGCCGTCGGGCAGCGGAACGCCTGCAAATTCCAGGATACGCCCGTCGGCCAGGGTGATCCGGCCACCTTTCTGGGTGCGATCGAGCGTGGCCGCGCGCACGACATTGCCGACAAGTTCGGCTTCCGCCCCGCGCTTGAGGCGCGATGCGATCTTCTTGAGCAGTGCCTCGACATGCGGGTGGGTGTCGAGAAAATCGCTGTCGAGTCCCCAGTCGGCCGCGAAACGGCGGTTCCAGATCTGCATGCGGCCGTCGGGCGCGAAGACAGCAATCGATTCGAAGAGGCTGTCGAACGTCGCCGTGCGGGTGCGCAGCAGGGTGTCCCGCACGGCCGACAGGCGCAATTGTTCGGTACGGTCTTCGACAATGAGCAGCAGGCCGCCGTCCGGGTCAGGCTGGGCGACAATGCGCAGATGGGTGCCATCGGCCAGCGACCAGGCCTCCTCCTGCGTGTCGCCCGAGGCGAACCACGCTGCGCGTTCGCGCCGCCAGACCGGAAAGTCGCGCACTTCGGGAACACGACCGACATCGCGCGCCGCGTCGAGCAGGCGCTCGAAGGCAGGCGGGTCCTGCATCATCCTGGCGGAGAACTTGAACAGGCGCTGGAATGGCTGGTTGGCGAACGAGAGGCGCCGCTTGGCATCGAACTGCGCCACACCGGCCGAAAGCTGGTCGAGCATGGAGCGCTGGGCATCGCGGAAGGCGCGGAACGAGCGCGACATTTCCTCGAGATCCTCGATGTCGACGGCATAGCCGGCAACGCCGTCGTTCCCGAGCGGCAAGTCGCTGACGCGCAGCGCCCGCCGCTGGCCATTGATCGTGGCCGAAACGATGCGCTCGATCGGCGCGCCCTTCTCCCGCGCGGCCTGCGCCACGTGCGCAGGCGTATGGCCGTCAACCGTCTCGACCAGTTCGACGCCGGCCGCCACGACCGCTTCGGCGCTTTGACCGCCGACAGCCGCGACATAAGCCGAATTGACCAGCTGCAACTCGCCGTCGGGGCGGCGGAACCACATCGGCATGGGCGCGGCCTCGATCAGCGAGACGAGCGCGGTGAAGTCCCCTCTCGCCCGGGCCGCTTCCTCGCGCAGGCGAGCCAGTTCGCTTTCGCTGTCGGAAAAGTCGAAGACCCAGACGAGCGCGGCGCCGCCGGGCGAGACCTGCGGATCGGCGAGATGCCCGCGCAGCGCCAGGCTGCGGGTGGAATTGCGCGGGGTGGCGACCAGGCGGAAAGGCGCGGCCGTCTTCTGGCAGCGGCGCACCGCTTCGGTCAGCTCCGCCAGCTTCTCGGCAGGCAGGCCCCGTTCGGCGGTATCGAGTTCGGACAGGAACTGCGGCACGCCGTCGAGCCCGAGCCACTGCGCCAGGCGCGGACTCGCCTCGATCCGCCCGTCGGAACGTACGAGCAGGGGAATCGCTGGCGATTCCTCCACCATGCGGGCAAGCCTGCGCGCCGAGCGCAGCGCCCCTTCCGCCCGCTTCTGGCGCGTGCGCGCCGAGAGGATCGCCCAGGCTGCTCCCAGCGTCCACGCCGCGAGCAGCAATCCGATCAGCAGTGTTACGAGGCGCTCCTGGTCCATCGCAGATGGCTATGGTGTGCCTTGCCCGTGATGACAATGGGTTGGTTGCGCTGCAATGGACGCAATCCCCCATCCGCGCGCCTCCGTTCGGCAGCGCGCAACCAAAAAATCCGGCACCTGCCTGGGCAAGTACCGGATCTCGGGCACCGCCGGCCTCACTGCAGGAGCAAGGCCGGGATGAAATGCCGATCAGTAGCGGTAGTGGTCCGGCTTGAACGGGCCTTCCTGCGGCACGCCGATGTAGTCGGCCTGGCGCTTGGAAAGCTTGGTCAGCTTCACGCCGAGCTTCTCGAGGTGCAGCGCGGCGACCTTTTCGTCGAGGTGCTTGGGCAGGACATAGACGCGGTTCTCGTAGTCGTCAGACTTCGCGAAGAGTTCGATCTGCGCAAGCACCTGGTTGGTGAAGCTGGAAGACATCACGAAGCTGGGGTGGCCGGTGGCGCAGCCCAGGTTCACCAGGCGCCCCTTGGCAAGAACGAGGATCTGCTTGCCGTCCGGGAAAGTCACCAGGTCGGTGCCCGGCTTCACTTCATGCCAGTTGTAATTGTCGAGCGCCGAAATCTGGATCTCGGAATCGAAGTGGCCGATGTTGCAGACGATGGCCTTGTCCTTCATCGCCTCCATGTGGGCGCCGGTGATCACGCCTTCGTTGCCGGTGGCGGTGACGAAGATGTCGCAGCGCTTCACGGCTTCTTCCATGGTGACGACTTCATAGCCTTCCATGGCCGCCTGCAGGGCGCAGATCGGGTCGATCTCGGTGACCATGACGCGCGCGCCGCCGTTCCGCAGCGATGCGGCCGAACCCTTGCCGACATCGCCGAAACCGGCAACGCAGGCGACCTTGCCGGCAAGCATGACGTCGGTCGCGCGGCGGATTGCGTCAACCAGCGATTCGCGGCAGCCGTACAGATTGTCGAACTTCGACTTGGTGACAGAATCGTTCACGTTGATCGCCGGGAACGGCAGCTTGCCGTCCTTGGCGAGGTGGTAGAGACGATGAACGCCGGTTGTGGTCTCTTCCGAAACGCCCTTGATCGCGTTGACAGTGCGCGACAGGAAGCCCGGCTTCGCCTTGAGGAAGGCGTTAAGTGCGCGCACGAACTCGATTTCCTCGGCGTTCGAGGGTTCGAAAAGCGGCTCACCGGCTTCAACGCGCGCGCCCCACAGCGCGAACATGGTGGCATCGCCGCCATCGTCGAGGATCATGTTACAGGTGAGATCGGGATTGCCCTCGCTCGACCAGTCGAAGATGCGGCCGACATAGTCCCAGTAATCGGCAAGGCTCTCACCCTTGATGGCATAGACCGGGATGCCCTGCGCGGCGATTGCGGCGGCGGCGTGGTCCTGGGTCGAGAAGATGTTGCAGGTGGCCCAGCGCACTTCGGCGCCCAGCGCGACCAGCGTCTCGATCAGCACCGCAGTCTGGATCGTCATGTGCAGCGAGCCAGTGATACGCGCGCCCTTGAGCGGCTTGCTCTCGCCGAATTCCTCGCGCAGGGCCATGAGGCCCGGCATCTCGGTTTCTGCGATCGCGATCTCGGTGCGGCCATATTCGGCAAGGCCGATGTCGGCGATGGCGTAATCGTGTGCGGCGGTCTGGGCGGTGGCCACGGACAGGTACTCCTGAAACGGTTCGGTTAGGTTCGACGGGGTGCCGCGCGCCTGTCCCTTGGGCATGCAGATGCAGCAACCTGAATGCGGCGTACCTACCGTTTCAGTCAGCGAGAAGCAAATATAAAGATATCTTTATATGGCCGCGTGAGTGGAGCCATTTCCTCCCGCGGCCATAGGGCCGCCGCTTTCGCGCTAGCCCCCGCTCATGCGCGGGCGGCGGGAAATCGACGATTGGAGTCTAGCGAGTGGCCAGCGCCAGCAAGGGAGCCGGCTGGCGCGAGAGCAGTTGCCCGGCCGCTTCGACCAGGGTTTCTCGGCCCTGGACCCTGACCAGACTGCGCGTCACGTCCTTGAGTTCGGCGCACGTCAGCCAGGGATGGCCGCCGCCGTACTCATTGGCCATGACCACGCTCATGCGATCGAGTGCCCGGTTCGCGCCCTTCGCCCCGTAGCGCCGCGCGAGGTCGGTCTTGAGGTCGTTGCTGGCCTCGTTCAGTTCGCTCAAGTGGTGCCGCGTGAAGTCCCCGTAATCGGCGGTGAAGTTGTCAGCGGTTGTCCGGCAGCGCAGGCCGGTGACCATCAGCATGATGTCAAGCCGGCGCAACTTCTCCGCACTGCCGTCATTGCCCGCCGCATTCGCAGGCATCGGCAAGCCGATGCAGATCGCGACGATGATGCCGACCAGCGATGCCCATAACAGCCGCCGTTCGCCGCTCGCAAAGCGATCTGACTTGCGCGTTGCCCCGAATATGTTCTCTAAAGTGCCCATTGTCTCAGTCCCCCCCGCAGGCCGAGTCCTGCATGAGACCGAGGATCACCCCGGGCGTTTACCGAGGATTGAACGGTCACCGTAAATCGAAATTTACCACGCAGAGGCGTTGCCGGAATGCCGCAGCACCCTATATCTCGCCACGTTGCGATTCACTTGCAGAATAAAGGATGCATTCCATGACCATCGCCGTTGGAGACAAGCTGCCTGACGTCAAGCTGATCAAGGCTGGCGAAAGCGGACCCGAACCGGTCCAGACCGCCGACTACTTCGCCGGCAAGAAGGTCGCGCTGTTCTCGGTTCCCGGTGCCTTCACCCCGACCTGCTCGGCCAAGCACCTGCCGGGCTTCGTCGAGAAGGCCGCAGACCTCAAGGCCAAGGGCGTCGACGAGATCGTCTGCACTGCCGTCAACGACGCCTTCGTGATGGGCGCGTGGGGCAAGGCCGCCGGTTCCGACGACGTCACCATGCTGGCTGACGGCAACGGCGACTTCGCCAAGGCCGTGGACCTGGTCATGGACGGTTCCGGCTTCGGCCTGGGCAGCCGCGGCCAGCGCTTCTCGATGGTCGTCAACGACGGCGTCGTCGAACAGCTCAACGTCGAGGCACCCGGCACGTTCGAGGTCAGCTCGGCCGAATACATGCTCGGCAAGCTCTGAAACTTTCAGAGCGATTGACGCGATCGGGGCGGCCTTCGGCAGACGAAGGCCGCCCTTTTTCGTATGTCTCACAGGTATCACCGCATGATCCGCCACGGATCACCAGCGCGTCTCGCCCAGCAGATTGGGCCGCAGTCGCCTTGCCCTGCGCCTCTCGTCCAACTAGCTAACCGGCATCAGGGACTGGAGGAGAGATAATGACACGCTCGGTAATCGTCACAGGCGGATTCGGTATACTTGGCCAGGCCGTCGCGCAGGCCTTCGCCGCGGCTGGCGACAAGGTCACCCGCATCGACTTCGCGCCCAGCGCAGCGCAGGCGATCGACGGCGCAATGGATATCGGCAGCGTCGACCTCACCGATACAAAAGCCACGCAGGCAGCGCTCGACAAGGTCATCGCGGCCAACGGCGGGATCGACGTTCTCGTCAACGTCGCAGGCGGCTTCGCATGGGAAACCCTTGAAGACGGCTCGCTCGAGACGTTCGCGAAAATGCATGCGATGAACCTCATGACCAATGCCACGATCACCAAGCTGGCCCTGCCCGCGCTCAAGGCGTCTTCGGCCGGGCGGATCGTCAACATCGGCGCGGGCGGCGCGCTCAAGGCAGGCATGGGCATGGCCTCCTACGCTGCCTCGAAGTCCGGCGTGCACAAGCTGACCGAAGCCCTCGCCGAAGAGCTTGGTGGCACGGGAGTGACCGTCAACGCGGTCCTTCCCACGATCATCGACACGCCGACCAATCGCGCCGACATGCCCGACGCCGACTTCTCGACATGGGTCCAGCCTGCAGCCATCGCCGAAGTCATCGCTTTCCTTGCCTCGGACGCCGGCCGGTCGATTACCGGCGCACTGATCCCCGTTTCACGCGGGGGCTGATCGGCCAGCCCGGGAGGCATTCGGCCTGTCTGCGGGAACATAGACGACGATGCCGTCCCGGTCCCAGATCCTGCGCCAGCCTGGCGCGCGCGACAACTCGTGCGCGAGCGGGGCATTATGCTGCGCCTTGAGCAGGAAGGCAGCCACCGGCCATTTGCGCTGGATGGCCTGAAGGCCCAGCTTTCCTGCCTCGACCTTGCCATTGAAGTGCCACTCCTGAGGCGTGTAGCGATAATACCGCCCGTCGAAAGCGACACGCCACTGCGGATAACCGGCATCGATGATCGGCCCGCCATAGGGAAAGTCGGCGTAGATCACGCCGCGCACGTTTTCCCGGCGCAGACGCTCGATGGCGGCCATCGGCAGGCTCTCGTCGAAACGGGTGGGCAAAAGCATCGGCCCGAGCAAGCCAACCAGTGCGACGGCGACAGTTCCGGTCCAGCGCGGTACACGCATCGGTGCCGGCTGCGGGGACGAGACGACGCGCGCCAGCAAGGGCACAAGCGCAACTGCCCAGAAGAGGACGAACCTGATCGTGACCAGCGTCATGATGAAAAGCGCCGTGGCCAGGGCAAGTTCGCCCAGATCCACGCGTTGGCGATTGCGCAGCACCAACCATAGCGCCAGCGACGCGGCATAGAGGATCGGGAGCGAATCCAGCCAGTTGTCCGGAGCCCACATGGGCAGCCATTCGGACACGCCGATGTCAAAGCTCGCCTGCGCATTGCGCGCCGAAAGTGCGAGGATCGAGCCGCCGTCCGGGGTCGCGAACATGGCAAGGACAGCAACCGGGATCAGGATGGTCTCGGCAATCGGTGGCCGTTTTCCTGTTTGGCGCCACCATGTGAACCACCCGGCGGCGGCATAGACGCCCAGCGCTCCGGCAGCCACGCTGACCGATGGGTGCAGGTTCTGCCACAGGACCAACAGCGGCGCTGCAAGCGCCACGGTCAACCACGTACGCAGTTCCAGGCGCAGTAGCGCCAGCAGCAGGCCGAAACACAGCACCGAGAAGCTCTGCGGCCTGATGCTCGCCGTCGCCAGTGCCGCGACCAGTGACAGGCACAAGGCCACCAGAACCGCCACCGGCGCAGCCCCCTTCCAGCGGCAGGCCAGTGCAACAGCCCAGAAGCCGCCTGCCCAGCACAAGGCATCGAACACGCGCAGCGCGTCCCAGCCGCCCAGCAGCCGGACCTCGGCCATGACCGCCTGCCCCAGCCAGGCCAGCGCCGGAAGCGGATCTCCGATATGGGAAGCTGCGAAGGGCTCGTGCGCAACCGGGCCGCGGTGGGCCAGGATCATCTCGCCCAGCTTGAGCTGCCAGAAGATATCGACGTCCCAGACCTTGCGGGTCAGGAGCAAGGCAAGAATGATCGCGGGCGCAAGCACCAGCGCCCATTCGGCAAGTTCGCCCCAAGGCAATCGAGCCGTCTTGCCGGTGCTTTGCGAGTTTTCCTGCAAAGGCATCCCCCTGCCCCCGTCCGGTGCGGTCGGATCAATCGTGGACAGGGAAACCGATCGCGGGTCGCGGCGCAAGTGGGCAATGCGCAGGTTCGCCAAGAAACCTGCGCAAGATTAGTGCTCCGCGATCAATAGCCCATCAGGCTCAGCACTTCCTTGCGCGTGCGCTGGTCCTCGAGGAATGTGCCCATCATCCGGCTGGTGATCATGCCGACGCCCGGCGTGCGCACCCCGCGGGCGGACATGCAGGCATGGTTCGCCTCGATCACGACCGCAACGCCGTGCGGCTTGAGATGGTCCCAGATGCACTGGGCGACTTCCGCTGTCAGGCGCTCCTGGATCTGCAGGCGGCGGGAGAAACCGTGCAGAACGCGCGCCAGCTTGGAAATGCCGACCACGTGGTCGCGCGGCAGATAGGCGATCGCCGCCTTGCCGATGATTGGCGCCATGTGGTGCTCGCAATGCGACTGGAAGGGGATGTCCTTGAGCAGCACGACCTCGTCGTAACCGCCGACTTCCTCGAAGATGCGGGAGAGGTGAATGGCCGGATCCTCGGCATACCCTAAGCAGTATTCCTTCCATGCGCGCGCGACGCGCTGGGGCGTGTCGATGAGTCCCTCGCGGTCCGGATCGTCACCCGCCCAGCGGATGAGGGTGCGGATCGCTTCCTGCACGTCCTCGGGGACGGGGGGCTTGCCGAGAGGATTGTCCTCATCGGGCCCGATCAGGCTGCTCATCCTTTCAAACTCCTCATCTTCAATTTCTGCATCAATCGAACGCGCATGAGTTGCCCCTTGCGGCGGAACAGCCCTCTGCGCTCGATCGGTTCGAACATTTCATCGGGACGCTCGGGATCGAGCAAGGCGCTCTCGCCAATCGCTCTTTCAGCATCCGACAAATGTTTCAAGGCCAAGGGCGCCAGATGTTTGCCCAATGGCGCAAAAGCATCGATCATCGCGGACATGCTGCCCTGTCGTTCCAGTTCGGTGGCAACGATGTCCTCCTCGATACCGCAATGCTCGGCCAGCAGACGGATGCGCAGACGCTTGATCGAGGGCCCGACGTGGGAATTGGCGGGCCTGCTCGCATCGATGAAGACGTCGCATTCGCTGTCGAGGCCCATCGAGCGGTTGTTCATGTTCGCCGATCCGACACGGATGATCTCGTCGTCGACGATCATCAGCTTGGCATGGACATAGATCGGCGTCCCGTCGGCGGCCAGGGGCGTGTAGATGTGGAAGCGGCTGGCATGATCGGCGTGGTTGAGCGTCTCGACCAGTTCGACGCGCGCCGTGTCCATGGCGAACTGCTCGAGCCAACCGTCCGCGGTGCGCGGATTGATAACCACGAACTCGGGCGGATCGTCCTCCATCAGCCGCTCGCAGATGACTTCGGCAATGGCCCGCGACGCAAAGTACTGGGTCTCGACATAGACGAAGCGCCTGGCGCGGCGGATCTGCTCGATGAACAAGTCTTCGATCTCGCAGACCTGCGAGCACTCACCCCACTTCGCGCGGGTGCGCGCAATGCCGATCTCCACGTTCTCGAATTCGGCATCGAGCGTGCTCGGCCAGGGCGATGCCTGCTGCGGCGCGCAGGGACTGATTGCATCGCCGCCCGCGGCCTGCCAGCGGGCCCGCCCAAGCTCTCCGAGCGCGGAGGCGATCTCGCCCTCCATGATCATCGTGACGTCGTGCCAGGGCCCGTAAAGCCCTCCCGTCGGTCTGCGCCGGCGGGTATCCCGGGGCCGATGTTCGGGCGTGTCCCATCGGTCGGAGGTCATGTCGATACCCCCGCACACGGCAAGGACATCATCGATCACCACGATCTTCTGGTGATGGCTGCAACCGATCGGATGAGCCGAATCGAACTTGAAATCGATGCGCTTGTGGACTGCCCAACGAATGAGATCGACCAGCATCGTGCCGCGAAACAAGGTGCGGATCAGCGAAAAATTCCATTTGAGCAGCAGAATTTCAAGCGTTTCGTTGCGCCGCACCAACCACAGGATAAACGAGCCCAGTCGCGCCGGGAACCGCACCTTGCGGCCGCGCTGCCACCAACGGCGCCCGGATGACAGGAGGATGCGCGAATCGAAATCCCAGCCGATCAGGAAGATCCTCTGGCGCGCATCGACCATGGCCTCGCGGATCACATCGAAATAATCGGCAGCGTCGATCACGAGATGCGCGCGTTTCGCCATGGCGAAACGCCAGACGGAAGGCCCGTGACCCTCGGCATCGTGTGCCGCCTTGCCTCCCTCTTCGTTCATCACCCGCCTTGCTGGATCACCCCGCTGCGGCGATCAAGTCCCCAAACGCCCGCTTGTTCCCTTACGTACACTCGATGCTGAACGCCCCTGCCCCGTTCATCGACTCGATATCGACGAGGTCTGCCGATTCAACCATCAGAATCGCCAAGCAAGCACCCGCAGGAAATCGACGGCCTTGAGCGAGCAAGCCACTGCGAATCGCTTGCCGGTCGTCGGGAATTTCTTTCCGCATGGCGGATTCTGGCCAATTTTTATCAGAAAATGGCACTTTCTGCGGTTGATCTCGTTTCATTCAGGCGCCATTCGTCTTGGCGCGTGTAACTATTGCACCATCGTAGTTCGTTTCGCTGAGTGATCGTTTCGCCAGAAATGAACCCCTGGTCCTTTTGGGCCGGGTCAGTCGTCCGGCAACTTTCCGGACCCCCTTTCGCGCTCCTGCATGACCGGGAGCCGGCATTGGGATCGCATGACGGTCCTGCACGAGAAGGAGTAACACATGAAGAAATCGCTCATCGCCGCCGCGATTGCTGCAGCGAGCCTGGCTCCCGTCGCCGCGGTGGCGCAGGATGCTGCCGCTACCGCCGTCGCCCCGACGGTGGGAGCCAAGGTTTTCGGCCCCGAAGGCAATGAAGTTGGTACCGTTGAAGCCGTCCAGGGCGACGTGATCACGGTTTCGACCGGTACGGCACGCGCCGGTCTTCCGACCAGCGCCTTTGCAATGCGCGCAAAGGGCCTGACCATCGGCATGACGAAAGCTCAGCTCGAAGCAGCCGTTAACGGTGCTGCTGCCCAGTCGACCGAAGCCAAGGACGCAGCGCTTGTCGTAGACGCTCCGATCAAGAGCAGCGACGGCGTCGTGCTCGGCACCGTCACCAAGATCGAAGGTGACGACGTGACCCTCACGCTCAGCGACGGCGCAGCTGTCGCGCTCAAGAAGGCCTCGATCGGTCTCACCGCCGACAGCTCGCTTGCTCTTGGCATGACCGCCGCCGATTTCGCCGCCGCCACCCAGTCGGCAGCCGGTACGGCCCAGGCCAGTGCCGATGCCGCTGCCCCGGCAGGCGCCGAGGCCGAGAACGCCTCCACCGAAAGCGAGTGATCGCAACGGGCCTGTGGCAGGCCTGATATAGCCTGCCATGGCAAATTCAGCAGGGCCGGGACGACATTGTCGCTCCCGGCCCTGTTCTTTTGCGCAGCCCGATTCGCTTGAAGTGGCGATTTCTGGGGAAAATCCTTGCGGTCGCCATGTCTGTTAGCCCAATAGGGTCCGCGAATCCCGCCGTGCAGTGCTGCGCGGCAATTTCCAGATCCAAACACAGTGAGCTGCGGCGCCTTGTCTCCTCAGGAGCATTTCAAACAATTCGCGAAAGCCGTTCCCGGCTTTGACACCTCCTTCGACCTTGCCCGCCGCCGAGCGGCCACTGCCGCCGGCGCCATTTCCCTGGGTCTACTGGCAATCGTCTTCGCCTGGACCGGCGACAAGGCACAGCAGATCTTCCTCTCGATCACGCGCAGCTATCCCTACCTGCCGCTGATTCTCACGCCCAGCGTCTTTGCCGCTGTCGTCTGGATCACCAACACCTGGGCACCTGCGGCCAAGGGCTCGGGCATCCCGCAGGTCATCGCAGCGGGCAAGGACCTCGACCTGGCCTATTCCAAGCTGCTTTCCCTGCCGACCGCGATGGCGAAGCTGGTGCTGACGGTCGCCATGCTGTTGGTCGGTGGATCGGTCGGCCGCGAAGGACCGACGGTGCAGGTCAGCGCCGCGATCATGATCACCTGCCACAAGATCCTGCGCGTCCCGATGACCGCAGGCGTCCTGATCGCCGGGGGCGCCGCCGGCGTCGCCGCCGCGTTCAACACGCCGCTCGCCGGGGTCGCCTTCGCCATCGAGGAACTGGCCTCCGCTTTCGAACAGCGCGTCGCCGTGCTGGTGATGGCCGCAGTCGTCGCCTCTGGCCTCGTCAGCCTCGGCATCGCCGGAGACTATGTCTACTTCGGCGTCATGCACGAAACGCTCGATGTCGGCTCGGTCGTCCTGGCCGCACCGGTTGCAGGCATCCTCGGCGGTGCGGCAGGCGGCCTGTTCTCGCGCTGCCTGCTGGCATTCGCCCGCAGCGGTCATTCCTGGTTTGTCGCAGTGCGCAAGCGCCCGGTGCTTGCCGCCTTTGCCTGCGGCCTCATCGTCGCCATCGCCGGCCTGCTTACCGGCGGCTCGACCTGGGGCACCGGCTACGAGACCACCAAGCAGCTCGTCGAAGGCCAGGGCGATGCCTCGATCTGGTTCGGCCCCGCCAAGTTCCTCGTGACAACGGCGACTGCCGTTTCAGGCGCGCCGGGCGGCATCTTCGCCCCATCGCTGTCCGTGGGCGCGGGCTTCGGCCAATTGCTCTCGTTCCTGTTCCCGGACGACCCGATGGCCGCCATCGTGCTGCTGGGCATGACCGGTTACTTCGTGGGCGTCGTGCGTGCACCGCTGACCGCCGTCATCATTCTCATGGAAACAACCGCCAGCCGGGGCATGATCCTGCCCCTGTTCATGACCGCGATCATCGCCGATGCCGTCAGCAAGCTGGTGTGCCGCGAGAAGCTCTACCACGGCCTATCGAAGGGCTTCGTGGTCCAGCGCAGCAGCCAGGGCGATTCCGCAGCCAAGCAGGCCTGAGACGGCCCCTCAAGGCCTGGCACCGAACAAAGGAGCCCCCGCCTCAAGTGCGGGGGCTTTCCTTTTGCGCCTGTGACATGGCGCCCGAAGCCGTCACCAAGTCCGGACAAAACAAACCCCGCCGAGGCCGAAAGCCTGGCGGGGGATGATGGCGCGCCCGGAACGATTCGAACGTCCGACCCTCAGATTCGTAGTCTGATGCTCTATCCAGCTGAGCTACGGGCGCGCATGATCCAAATTTTATCCGCTTCCACCGGCAGGCCTGAAAAGCCCGATCGGAAGAAATGGCGCGCCCGGAACGATTCGAACGTCCGACCCTCAGATTCGTAGTCTGATGCTCTATCCAGCTGAGCTACGGGCGCGTTGGAGTGGCGCCTTTAGAAAGGGATTCGCCTCGGGTCAACGCCTATATCGTCTTTCTTGCAAGGAAACTGCACAGGGCCTTTGCAAGCGGGTAGTCGAGCGGCGGCATCGACAGCGCCCCGATCGCCCGGGGGACGTGCCATGCGATGGCTTCGGCCTCATGGGGCTGCGGCTCGCCATGCCAGCAGCTGCATTCGTAAAGAAGGATTACAAGCGGGCGGGACGGCCCCTTCCCGCCGCCTGTCGATCCGCTGGCGAAGCCCACTGGCACCAGCGCCTCGGGCTCGATTCGCACGGCCAGTTCCTCTTCCAGCTCTCGTACGGCTGCCAATTCAGGGCTTTCGCCAGGTTCAACCTTGCCCCCCGGGAATTCCCATAGCCCCCCATGTTCGGCACGGAAACTGCGCTGCTGCATGAGGATACGGCCAGCGGCATCGCGAAGTGCAACTGCGACCACCAGCATAGCTGTAAAAGAATTTTCCAGATCCAAGCGCCTTTTTAAGAATGAATTAAGTCCAAGATGAGATCTCCCGGATTACTAGGGGAACTGCGGGACACTCACGATGTACAAAGACATCCTGCCGAAACTGTACGCTGACGAACGCGGCGCCACCGCCGTCGAGTATGCGTTGATACTCGGCCTGGTGGTCCTGGTCGTCATCGTGTCGATCGATTCCGTTGCCACAGTCACAGTCGATATGTGGACCGACATCGCCGACAAGACGGCCACTGCAGTCAGTGGAACCTAGTGGATCAATCGATTTAAGCATTTTTCAACGAATGATCCTTAATTCAGCAAGATGTCCGGATCGCTAATGGGGTTTTGAGCTTGCCGGACCGGGTACACAAGACTGCACTTATCAGGAGACACGACATGAAGTTTCTCGCCAAGCTGCGCCGCAATGAAGAAGGCGCAACCGCAATCGAATACGGTCTGATCGCTGCTCTGATCGCGGTTGCCGCGATCGCTGCCATGCAGGGCATGGGCTCGCAGCTCACCTCGACCTTCGAGAAGACGTCTTCGGCGATGGCCAACGCCTAATTCGGCGTAGTCATAGCAAGAACCGGATAGGGGCGGCAGGGAAACCTGCCGCCCCTTTTCTTTTGCCCGTTCGCGCTGTTCTCCATACTCGACAGAACTGGCGCCTCAGTAAGTGACGATTTTCACTTTCTGCCCCGGCTTCAGCGTCGCATTCGACTGCAGACCGTTGAGCACCAGGAAGCGTTCGAGCTGCGCATCGCTGTACGCCATGCGCTGGGACAGCGAACGCACGGTGTCACCTGACTTTACAGTGACGACATCGAGCAGGCGCGGCTTCACGCTGCCTGCCTCGCTGGCGGATATCCGCTTCAGGCTGCGGAACATCGAATTGAACACCCCGGCGCCGCCCGCCTGCGCGATCGTGACGAAGTGATAGGCCTGCCCGTTGCCGAAATCGTAAGCGAAGACGACGACATCGACGCTGCTGTTCGAGGACTGCACGCGCGCGACGCCATAAGCCGCCGGAATGCCGTTCACTGTCGTGCGCTCGATCGAGGACGGAGCGATCTTCGCCTGCCCCGAATCGGTCAGCCCGGAAAAGACGGTCTGAATGTAGGTCTCGAGGCTTCCGCTCAACTTGCCGCCCGAGAACTGGGCCTTGCCCGACTGACCGTTGATCGACACCGCACTGGAGCCGTTGACCATGTAGAAGCCGTCCGGAGCCTCGAAGGCGAAGCGCAGCACCGGATGGGTGAACTTGCTGCCTTCGACGACGCCCTGCTTGGGATCGTCACCATAGACAAGACCATCGACGCCGGTAAGGAACCTGTCGCGATTGGTGATCCCCGTCGCGTTGCTGCCCGCCCGGTTCAGCGCATCGCGCACGCGCGACGCGGGGTCAGGGTGGGTAGAGGCCCACTCGGGCACCTGATTGCTCGTCCCACGCAACTGGGCCTCGAGGGCATTCTGCCGCGCGAGGCTTTCCAGCACAGTCGCCATCGCCCGCGGATCGTAACCCGCGCGCTTGAGATAAGTGATCCCGAGATTGTCGGCCTCAAGCTCCTGCGAGCGCGAGTACTTGAGCGTCAGAAGCTGCGAGCCCTGCGAGAACAGTTTCTGGCCGAACTGGCCGAACGAACTGTCGCCGAGCAGGACGCCCGAGAGGATCGAGCCAAGCACGCCTATGATCTGGTTGCGCTGGGCGGCCTGCTGGCGCTTGGCGGCATGCCGCGCGGCGACATGGCCCACTTCATGGCCCAGCACGCCGGCCAGCTCCGCCTCATTGTTCATCAGCGCGGTCAACTGGCGGGTGACGTAGACATAGCCACCGGGAATCGCGAAGGCATTGTTCACCGGGCTGTTGAGCAAGGTGACGGTAAAGTCGCCGCGCGCGTTGCTCAATCCGGACTGCACGGCGATCGTCTTGCCTACCGATTCCACGTAAGCGGCTTGGGGACCGGACACCGAACCGCCGAATTCTTCCAGCAACTGGGGATGCGCCTTGGCGCCTTCGGCCTTGTCGGCCTGGCTGATCGAGGCCGACGTTGTCGGCATCCCCGTCGATCCCACGCTGCCGCCACTGGCGGCCGGAACGCATGCAGCCGATCCCAGGGCCACGAAACCCAGGCTCGTGCCGATCAGAGTTGCGGCCCTCAAGCGTCGCGATGCCATGGTCATGCCCTTCCCTTCATTCACTTTTGCACTGTTCGTGATCTTCCGCCTCACACAACGGCGAGGTGCCTCGCTTGTTCCCCTCACCCGCTGCGCTTGCCGGCGAGCGGGTGACGCGCATTGACGAGTTCGACGAGGCGGCTGCTCTCGACATGCGTATAGATCTGCGTCGTGGCAATGTCGGCGTGGCCAAGCAGCGTCTGCAAGACGCGCAGGTCCGCGCCGCCTTCCAGCAGGTGTGTGGCGAAGGCGTGGCGAAGGACGTGCGGAGAAACTCGGGTGGGGTCGATGCCTGCCCGCAGCGCGAGCGCCCGCAGGAGCTGGAACAGGCGCACACGCGTCAGGTGTCCGCTCGCGCCGCTGGAGGGAAACAGGAACTTCGATTGCCCGCGGCGCACTTCCAGCCAACGCGACAGCGCCTGGCGGGCGCGGCCGCTGACCGGGACCATCCTCTGCTGACCGCCCTTGCCCGTCACATGCAGGAACGGCGCATCGCGCGGTACCGCCGTCAGCGGCAAGGAGACCAGTTCGCTTGCACGCAGGCCCGAACCGTAGAGCAACTCGAGCAGCGCGAGCATGCGCAGCGCGTCCGCACGCCCCGTGCAGGCCTCCTCTTCGGCGAGTACCAGGAGCCGCTCGACGTCCTCGTGGGAAAGCAGGCGCGGCAAGGGTCGGCGCGTACGCGGCTTGGGCAGCGAACCGGAGGGATCGTCCTTGCGCAAGCCCTCGTCGACAAGGAAACCGTAGAACTGCCGCAACGCCGAACACCGTCTCGCAAGGCTCGAGGCTGCAAGGTCGCTCCATGCCTGGCCCAGCCCGGCAAGAGCGGGGCCATCAGCGCTGGCCAGATCGCCCAGCTGTTCCCGAGCAGCGGCAAGGTCGCGCCGGTAGGCCGCCAGGGTGTTGGCCGCCGCACCGCGCTCCACTGCCAGCACAGCGAGAAACCGTTCGGCGAGGTCTTCTCCCGCCCCGATCATGCGATCAGGCGCGGCCGACCGCTTCGGCGGCAATCAGGCGCGCCTCGGCTTCCATGCCCACCTGACGCAGGGCGGAAATGATGTGGTAGAGATAGCGCGGCGTCATGCGCTGCCAGTTTGATCCCTGCATGCCGAAGCCCATGAGCAGCACCACGCTGGCGGCATCGCCGCGCCCCGCCGCGCTGTCGATCGCAGTCGTCCAGCGGGTCGAGCCCGCCAGTTCCAGCGAGAGGTCGTTGGAATAGCGCGAGATGTCGTTTTCACCCAGACGCCCCAGACCTGCCAGTCCGGCAACGAGAAACGCGGCCTTGCGCTTGTTGGCGCTTTCATCGTCGTCGATGTAGCGATCGAGATCGCCGGTATCGACCGAGCGGCTGCCATCCTTCGAGACCAGCGCCAACAGGCCCCAGGCCGGGCTCCCCTTCTCCACCACCGAAGACCAGCGCATGGCATTGGCATCGAAACCGGCCGAGAGCATCGACGTGATCAGCGAGGCGGCATTGTCCGCGTAATCCTCCGAGGCCGGCATGCGGGCCGCCGCCGCTGCGGTAAGGACCTTGCGGGCATAACCGGAAGCCGGATCGCTCGCGCTGTTCCACAGGGCCTGCATGGCGGCCAGCCGGGAATCCGGACTCTGCAGCGTATAGGCATCGCGCAGGGACTCCGCCGCGTCCTGGAAGTCGCCGGTAATGTCAGTATCGGCATAGACCTGCGAATAGAGGTCGACCATGGCCGCGTTCGACAGGATGCCGGCAGCGGCGGCGCGATCAGAGGACGCGGCCCGGCGTTGCAGGCTGACCATCGGGGCGAGCGCATTGGTGTAGTCGTACTGCACGCTGGCCTTGTTCATCAGGCGAGCCGGCGGCTCCATGCCGGTGCCGATCGTCAGGCCGTAACGCCAGGGCGTCATGCCTTCTACCTTGTCCCATTCGATCGTGACCGCCCGGCGCGCCTTGCCGGCGGCACCGGCGTATTTTTGAGCAAGGAGCATGTCGATGTTGTCCATCTTGCCGGTTCGGCGATCCCGCTCCAGCCTGGACAGCGCCGAGCTGCTGTTGCCGCGAAAAGCCTCGCAGATCGCCTTGGCAACATCCCATTGCGGATCGTCGCGCAGCTTGCCCTGGGTCGCCATGACCGGGCACAGGCCAGTGAAATCGGCCGTGCGCTCATAGGTCCTCATCGCCAGTTCGCCCAGGGTGGGCGTATAGTTGTCGATATCGATGTCCTGCAGCACGGCGCGCGCGGCATCGATTTCACCCATGCGCAGCAGCAGGCCGATGCGCAGTGCGGCGAATTGCTGCGGCTCCATGCCCGCAGGCGCCTGCAGGCGAGAGACGAGCGCGCGGCGCAGCAGGATGTGGCCCCAGCGCGAAACGAGCGCGCCGCGGTTCGAAGATAGCGCCAGTTCCACCAGCTTCGGGTTCTGCCCGGCGAGCGAGGCCGCAGGTAGCCCGCCCTCGCCCTCAGCCAGCATGCCCACCTGCTCCATCGAGCGGCGCGCGGCAGGCGGCATGTCGAGCTGGATCTTGCTGCCCAGCAACTCCTCGAAGTCGTCCGGCGTCATCTTCTCGATTTCCTCGAGAGTGGGAAGCCGGGTCAGGGCGAGTTCGCCCTCCTGCTGCTGCGTTTGCGCAGCCTGTCCCGTCGCGTTGCCGGGAAGCGCCTGCACGACCGGGGTCGAAACCGCGCGCGGCGCGGCTGGATTGCCGCTCGAGGCATTGGACGAGGCGGCCGGCGCCGCGGTAGCGCGCGAGGTCGGTGTCGGACTGGGCGCAGGCGCCGGGTCCTGGAACATCTTGGGAAGCAGCGATTCGGGCGCATCCTGCGCCACGGCCCAGGCCGATGTCAGGGTCAGGGCCACACCGGCCAGAAGATAGGCGCGCCTCATTTCGGCAACTCCGGTACCGGGACGGGCTGAACGATCTCGCGCACCGGTTCCCGGCCAGCGTCGATCCAGCTCCATGCCAGCAATGCAATGACCAGGATGGCGACGGCTCCCAGAATCGTGCGCCTTCGCATTGTAACCGTCAACTCGCCTTCCTTCACCGATGCTTGCGCTGCGACCTAGCGCAACTATAGGCGGTGGGGCAATGGACGTTCAACAGACCCACTTCTCCGCACAGGAAATTGCCGCACTGGCAAGGCGCATCGATCGCCCGATCGTGCTTGTCGGCATGATGGGGGTTGGCAAGTCGAGCGTGGGCAAAAGGCTGGCCTCGCTGCTCAACTGCCCCTTCGTCGATGCCGACGAAGAAATCGAACGCTCCGCCCAGATGGGTATTCCCGAGATCTTCGAGACTTACGGCGAGGACTACTTCCGCGACGGCGAGCGCCGTGTAATCGCCCGCCTGATCGACGAAAGCGAAGGGTGCCGCGTGATAGCGACGGGCGGCGGCGCCTTCTGCAATGCCGAGACCCGCGCCTTGATTCTGCATCGCGCCCTCACCATCTGGCTGGACAGCGAAGTCGATACCCTGGTCGAGCGGACCGGCCGCAAGGACAACCGCCCGCTGCTGAAGGACGGGGAACCGCGCGAGATCCTGGCCCGGCTGCGCGAGGAACGCCGTCCACACTATTCGCAGGCGCCGATCCATGTCCTGAGCGGACCCGGACCGCACGTCCAGACTATCAACAAGGTCCTTCAGGGAATTTCGCAATGGCTGTGATCCCGGTCAATATCGCCGGTCGCCCCTACGAAGTACGCGTAGGCGCAGGGCTCCTCGCCGAACTCGTGCCCCATTGCCGCGGCAAGCTGCGCAAGCGGGACGTGCCGATCGTCACCGACGCCAATGTCCATGCCGCCTGGGGCGACCTTGTCGAGGCCAGCCTGCGCGACAACGGCCATGAACCGCACTGGCGCATCCTGCCGCCGGGCGAGCACACCAAGTCCTGGGACGAACTGGCGGCCACGGTGAACTGGTTGCTTAGCCTGGAGGTCGAGCGCGGAGATCACATCATCGCGCTTGGCGGCGGGGTCATCGGCGATCTCACCGGCTTTTGCGCGGCAGTGCTGAAGCGCGGGTGCAGGTTCATCCAGGTCCCGACCACCCTGCTTTCGCAGGTCGATTCGAGCGTCGGCGGCAAGACCGCGATCAACACCCCGGCAGGCAAGAACCTCGTCGGCGCCTTCCACCAGCCCTCGCTGGTCCTCGCCGACCTCTCTGCGCTCGAGACGCTGCCGACCCGCGAGCTACTCGCCGGTTATGCGGAAGTCGTGAAGTACGGCCTGATCGACGATGCCGACTTCTTCGCATGGTGCGATGCCAACGGCGCAAGAATGGTCGCCGGCGACAGCGCCCTGCGCGAATATGCCGTCGCGCACTCGGTCGCCGCCAAGGCCCGCATCGTTGCAGAGGACGAGTTCGAAACCACCGGGCGCCGCGCCCTGTTGAACCTCGGCCATACCTTCGGACACGCGCTGGAGGCCGAAACCGGCTTTTCCCAGCGCCTGCTCCACGGCGAGGCAGTGGCGCTCGGCATGGTCCTGGCGGCGCGCTATTCCGCACGCAAGGGCCTCATGCCCATGGCGAGCGCGGATCATGTTGCGCAGCATTTCGGCGAAGTCGGCCTGCCCGCCAACCTCTCGGCGCTCGGCCTCGACTGCGATGGAGCCGCACTCGTGAAGCACATGCTCCATGACAAGAAGATGGATGCCGGTACCTTGCCCTTCCTGCTCATGAAGGGCATCGGCAAGACCTACCTCGACAAGGAAGTCTCGCTCGACGATGTCGCCCAGTTCCTCGACGGCGAACTCGCCCGCGAGCCGGCCTGAGGCTAAGACACGCGTCTTAACGAGGGCGCATACCTTTCTGGATGCACCGTGCAGCACAAGCGGCGGGCCGTCCCCCCAAGCGGGAACGGCCTCGCATTTGCGCGCGTTCCCGAGATGGATTGGAGTACCGCTTAAGAGCCACGAGCGGGTCGCAAAGGATTGCCCTTGGCCGGGGGGGAACGTCCCCGAGGCACCCGGGGGCACCGGAAGGCGGTGGGTCGATCGGGCCTGCCGCCTTTTCCTTGGCGCGAATCGCAGGGCATTGCGGAAGCACAAGCAAGGAAAGGACACGCGGACCATGCCTGCCAAATCCAAGGCCCAGCAGAAAGCCGCCGGTGCGGCACTTGCCGCCAAGCGCGGCGAAGCCAACAAGAGCGACCTCAAGGGCGCTTCGCGGGAAATGTATGAATCGATGAACGAAAAGCAGCTCGAGGACTTTGCGGGCACTTCTCGCAAGGACAAACCGGACCACATCGACGAGTAGCCCGTTGCCACGATCCGGCGGGGTATCCAGCGCCCCGTGACATTACGCAAAAATGTTTCTAAGTTACCCACTTGGATAACAATAATGCGAAGGGCGCAATGACTGTTGCCGAAGCAACTCCGGAACTGGATTTCCCCGAAGAAGCCGTCGCGGACGACCGCGCCTTTCTCGGACATCCCAAGGGCCTTGGCTATCTTTCGTTCGTCGAAGGCTGCGAACGCTTCTCCTACTACTCCATGCAGACCCTGCTGGTGCTCTACATGGTCAAGTATCTCCTGCTTCCGGAGAACATCGGGAAAGTCATCGGTCTCGACTGGCTGCGCACCGGATACTACGCAGGGCTGAGCGGGCAGCCGCTCGCCTCCGCGATCTTCGGCGATTACACTTCGCTGGTCTATCTCACCCCGATCCTGGGGGGAATTGTCGCCGACCGCTGGCTCGGGCGCCGCGCCACGCTGATTGCGGGCGCGCTGATCATGTCCCTAGGCCATTTCCTGATGGCCTTCGAAGGCATGTTCCTCTTCGCACTGATTTCGCTCGTCGTCGGCGTAGGTCTGTTCAAGGGCAACATCGCCAGCCAGGTCGGGGAGCTCTACAAACCCAACGACCTGCGCCGGGCGATGGCGTTCCAGATCTTCTACATTGCCATCAACGTCTCGGTCATCGCGGCCCCGCTGATCTCGGGCACGCTCGGCGAGAAGGTCGGTTGGCACTACGGCTTCGGCACTGCCGGCGTCGTCATGGTCCTGGGCCTGGTGCTGTACCTGCGTGCGCGGCCGTATCTCCCCGCCGATGCCGCCGACACCAAGGAAGGCAAGGCAAAGTCCACGGGACTGGAGCGGAGCGACTGGCCCCGACTTGGCGCTCTGGCGATCCTGGTTCCGGTGCTCGCGATCGCCATCCTGACCAATCAGGAAATCTTCAATGCCTATCTCGTCTGGGCGGATGCGAAGTTCCAGCTCACCTTCTTCGGCGAAACCCTGCCGACAAGCTGGATGATCACCATCGATGCTACGCTGAGCTTCTCGATGCTGGTCGCAGTTGCCGCATTCTGGAAGTGGCGCAGCGATCGCACCGGCCGCGAACCGGACGAACTGGGCAAGATGATCATCGGTTCGGTCTTCACCGTGATGGGCGGCATGTGCCTGGTGATCGCCGCAGCGACGGCGGGGGACGCGAAGATCGGCCTGTTCTGGCCGGTCATGTTCCACCTGTTCAACTCGATCGGCTTCGCCCACGTCCTACCGGTCAGCCTGGCCCTGTTCACCAAGGTCGCCCCGCGCGCGCTCAATGCAACGGTCGTGGGGATCTACTACCTGGCCTTCTTCGCGGCCAACAAGACGGTGGGCATCGTCGGCGGCTGGTACTCCAGCATGGACACAGTCCATTTCTGGCTGCTCCATGTCGCCACCGCAGCCTTCGGCCTTGTCGCCTTCGCGGTGCTCAGGATGTTCCTCGGCAAGATCCTTGCCGACAAGGACGAGGAGCAATCGCAAGGGGCCTGAACCGGCCTCAACCGAAGAGCGCGATGGACTGCATTCCAGCGAGAATCGCCTGCCCTTGGGCGTTCCACATGGCCATGCGCTGACTTGAACAGCCGTGTCGGGCAAAGTCGCCGGTGGAGCGCAGCAGCCACCAGCCATCACGCGTCTGCGGCAGGGCCGTAAGCAGATTGACCTGCCAATGCATGCTGCTGACCGGAACCAGCGCCGGCATCATCGGTAGGACGCCCGGCGGCAACCCGTCCCCGCACAGCAGGATCTCGACCATCGGATCGAGCGTACCCCAGTCGCGTGAGCGCAGCCACCAGCAGTAGTCGGGCTCTCGCTCGCCCTGCATTGCTACGCCAAGGCGCACATCGAAATGGTCGCGAATGAACGGCGCAAGCAAGTCGGGCGCCATCGGCGGCGCATCCTCGAGCGCCACGACGTCGTCCGGCACCGGGCGCTCGTCCAAGGTCAGCGTGCTTTCGATCGCCCCCATGAACACGAAGCTGGCGGTGAACGCCGGCCCCTTGTCGCCAGTGATCTGCGCCGAGACCCAGGTGGCATTGCGCCCTTGGCGCTCGACCTTGGCATGCGCCTCAATACGACCGGAAAGCGGCGCCATCATCGCCAGTTGCGCTGAGCGCAGGGGCGGCAGGTCCCCTCCCACCTGCTGCGCGGCGACCAGCGCCAGGGCAGAGGAAAATCCGCCGTAGGCCGTGCGCCCCTGGAGCCACCGGGACGGCACTTCGACGGCAAGGCCGTCCTCGAGCGTCTCGCCTGAAGCAAGCACCTGCGCAAAGCCGGTCATCAGAACAGGCGCGATCCGTTGGGGACCGCCTTGTCCGGCGAGAACAGCGTCACCCGGCCCTCCTCATCGGCAAAGCCCAGTGTCAGTACTTCGGACAGCGCCTTGCCGATCTGGCGAACGGGAAAATTGACCACGGCCGCCACCTGGCGTCCGATCAGGTCTTCAGGAGAATAGAGCGCCGCGACTTGCCCGACGCTCTTCTTCTCACCGATGCCGGGACCGAAATCGATCCGCAGCTTGTAGCTCGGCCTTCGCGCGCCTTCATAGATTTCGGCCGCCACGACGGTGCCGATGCGAATGTCGACCTTCAGGAAATCGTCGAAGGCAATCGCATCGGCTGCAGGTGCGGCCGGATCATGATCGAGGTGCAATCGTCACTCCATCTCGAGAATGACGGCGTCGACCGCGAGGCTTTCGCCGGCCTTGGCATTGACCGACTTCACCACGCCCGCTTTCTCGGCGCGCAGGATGTTTTCCATCTTCATCGCCTCGATCACCGCGAGCGGCTGGCCGGCTTCGACCTTCTCGCCCTCGCTCACGTTCAGCGCGACGAGCAGGCCCGGCATCGGGCAGATGAGGAACTTGGAAAGATCCGGCGGGATCTTTTCGATCATGTGCTGCGACAGATAGGCCACGCGGGTCGGCAGGCAGTCGACCTTGTGGATTGCGCCGCGCGTGGTCATCTTGAAGCCGGTGCGGGTAACTTCGAGCTTGATGCCAAGGTCCTCGCCGTCGACTTCGGCTTCGACCAGGCGGTCGCCCGGCGTGTACTCGAGCGCGAGTTCGACTTCCTCGCCGTTCACCGTCACCACATCCTCGTCAAGCACGACCACGTAGTCGGTCTTGTCGATGGTCACTGTCCAGTCGGCCGGCGGATCGGTCGGATCGGCAAGCTGGCCGGAGATGCGGCGCGAGCGGTCCGAGCGCGCAGTCGCGACGAAGCCGGCCACGGCGGCAAGCTTCACCTTCAGTTCTTCCGACGTCGCCGCGCCGGTGAAACCCTCGGGATATTCCTCGGCGATGAAGCCGGTGGTCAGCTCGCCCGAGCGGAAGCGCGGGTGCTGCATGATCGCCGAGACGAAGTCGATATTGTGGCCGAGACCTTCGATCTCGAAGGCGTCGAGCGCGGCGATCTGCTTGTCGGCGGCCTCATCGCGGGTCTTGCCCCAGGTGATCAGCTTGGCGATCATCGGGTCGTAGAACATCGAGACCTCGCCGCCCTCGTAGACGCCGTCGTCGACGCGAATGCCATCGATACCGCGGCGCCCGTTCTCCGCACCGTCATCGGTCCAGCCATCCACCGGCGGCTGATAGCGCACGAGGCGACCGGTCGAGGGCAGGAAGCCGCGATAGGGATCTTCGGCATAGACGCGGTTCTCGATGGCCCAGCCGTCGATCTTCACGTCATCCTGCGTCATCTCCAGCTTCTCGCCGGCAGCGACGCGGATCATCTGCTCGACGAGGTCGACCCCGGTAATCGCTTCGGTGACCGGGTGCTCCACCTGCAGGCGGGTGTTCATCTCGAGGAAGTAGAAACTCTCGCCGCTCGGGTCGGCGCCTGAGACGATCAGCTCGACCGTGCCCGCCGAGTAGTAGCCCACGGCTCTGGACAGCGCGACGCACTGTTCGCCCATGGCCTTGCGCATCTTCTCGGTGACGAAGGGCGACGGCGCTTCCTCGACCACCTTCTGGTGGCGACGCTGGATCGAGCACTCGCGCTCGTTCAGGTAAAGGATGTTGCCGTGCTTGTCGCCGAGGATCTGGATCTCGATGTGGCGCGGATTGAGAATGAACTTCTCGATGAAGACGCGGTCGTCACCGAAGGAGTTGAGGCCCTCGCGCTTGACGGACTCGAAGCCCTCGCGGACGTCCTTCTCGGAATAGGCCAGCCGCATGCCCTTGCCGCCGCCGCCGGCCGAAGCCTTCATCATCACCGGGTAGCCGATGTCGTTGGAGATCTGCACCGCGTGCTCGGTGTCCTCGATCTCGCCGACGTAGCCGGGCACGACGTTGACGCCGGCTTCCTTTGCGAGCTTCTTGGACTCGATCTTGTCGCCCATCGCGGCAATCGCGTTCACGGGCGGGCCGATGAACTCGATGCCTTCCGCAGCCAGCGCCTCGGCGAAGGCCGTGCGCTCGGAGAGGAAGCCGTAGCCCGGGTGAACCGCTTCGGCGCCGGTCTGCTTGCAGGCCTCGATGATCTTCTCTGCGATCAGGTAAGACTGCGCGGCAGGCGCCGGACCGATATGCACTGCCTCATCGGCCATCTGCACGAATGGCGCGCGGGCATCGGCATCGGAATAGACGGCGACCGTCTGGATGCCCATGCGGCGCGCGGTCTTGATGACACGGCAGGCGATCTCGCCCCGGTTAGCGATGAGGATCTTCTTGAACATCAGTTCTCCGTTTCCACGTATTCGCGCAACTGATCGGTGCGCGCCTCGGTGAGTCGTTGCATGCAGGTGTTCTGAACGAGCGGCCAGATCGTGCCGCTCTGCTCGCGCGGGCCATTCTCGGCCAGGCACTGGGCGTCGCGGAACGCGAGCCACTTGCGCTGGGCATCGAGGAGCCTTGCGAATTGCTGTGCGCCTTCGGACCGGGCCTTGGCCGCGGCCTGCTTCCACGCCGCGTTAAGCGAGCGGTCGGCGGCCTGGAGGTCCTTGTAGGCGCAGATGTTCATGTGCGTCTGCGTCATTGCATTGGAGCAATCGACTTGCGGCTCGGCCGCCATCAGCAACAGCGTGAAGATCACTCGGCCCCCTCCCCATTGCCGTCACCCTTGCGAAGGCGGGATTGCCGCTTGAACGCAAGGTCCCGCCGTGCAGCGGGCTCCCCGCCTGCGCGGGGATGACGAGGGAGGGCCGCGGCCATCAGTCCATCGCTTCCAGCTTGATGCAGCCCTTGGGCATGCGCGACGCTTCGACCTGCGCATCGGTTTCGCTGATCGCCATAGGCTTGATGCCGAGGCGCGCGAACATCGCCGCGTCGTTGTCATCGCCCGCGTTGGGCGCGGTGAGCAGCTTGTCGCCGGTGAAGATCGAGTTCGCGCCGGCCATGAAGCACATGGCCTGGGTCATCTCGGACATGGACTCGCGGCCCGCCGAAAGGCGTACCATCGAACGCGGCATGGT
The DNA here is from genome assembly GCF_000253255.1 of Novosphingobium sp. PP1Y. Lineage (NCBI taxonomy): Bacteria > Pseudomonadati > Pseudomonadota > Alphaproteobacteria > Sphingomonadales > Sphingomonadaceae > Novosphingobium > Novosphingobium sp. PP1Y. The sequence continues at coordinate 3,118,687 of NC_015580.1, forward strand.
GATTCGCGCCACCGCGACCGTGCGCACGAATTCCACGTCATCGATCTTGGCAAGCGGGGTATCGGCGAGCATGTCACCCAGCACCGTGCCCTTGACCGGGACCAGAGCATTGACCGGTACCGAGCCGGGATGCTCGGGCAGCGTCGCCAGCGTGTGGACGAAGCCGACCCTGTCCTCGCGCGTTTCGCCCATGCCGACGATCCCGCCCGAACAGACGTTGATCCCTGCCGAACGCACGTTGGAAAGCGTCTCGAGGCGATCGTCCATCGTGCGCGTGGTGATGACCTGGTCGTAGCGCTCAGGCGAGGTGTCGATATTGTGGTTGTAGTAGTCGAGCCCGGCATCTGCCAGCATCTGCGACTGCTCAGGCGTGAGCATGCCCAGCGTCATGCAGGTTTCCATGCCCATCGAGCGCACGCCCTTCACCATCTCGATGATGGCCGGCATGTCGCGATCCTTGGGGTTGCGCCACGCGGCGCCCATGCAGAAGCGTGTGGAGCCCTGATCGGCCGCCTGCGCCGCGCGCTGCAGCACGGCCTGCACGTCCATCAGCTTGGTCGCCTTGACGCCGCTGTCGGCATGGACCGATTGCGAGCAGTAGCCGCAGTCCTCGGCGCAACCACCGGTCTTGATCGAGAGCAGCGTCGAGAGCTGCACTTCGTTATGCGGGTGATTGGCGCGGTGGACCTCGGCGGCGCGAAAGACCAGCTCGGTGAAGGGCAGGTCGAACAGCGCAGCGATTTCCTCACGGGTCCAGTCGGTACGGGGCTCGGTTTGGGGGGCGTTGGTCATCTCGAATTCCTCAGGCAGCCTTGGCCTGCGCACGGCGCGCGGCATAGGCGGTCAGCGCCGCTGCATAGTGCGGTCCGGCGCGACGTTCCAGTTCCCCACCTGCAAAACCCTCCACCGACTGCGCAATTCGCGCCACCGCAGCGTCGCTGAGCTGGCAGAGGGGGTTTAGGTAAATGCCGATGGTGAAGACGATCGCGCGCGATTTCGGCAAGCGCCGCAGTGCTTCGCGTTCGCAGCGCACGAACAGCGTCTCGCCTGCATTGTCCGCAGTGACATGGGCAAAGCGCTGCTCCGGCGCAGCTGCGGGCATGTAGCGCAAGTCATTCGAGGCCACGACGAAGGCATTGGTGCGTCCGAAGATGTTGAACGACTGCAATCCGTTCATGAACTTGTCCACGCCCGGGGCCAACTGCTCGGCATAGCCGTGGATCGGCTCATGGACCTGGTGCAGCGGGCGGCCAATCTTTTCGGACAGACGCCAGTCGGTCGGAAAGGCGACGGCCCCTGCCCCCAGGCGGAACGGTTGTCCCGGCGCATCCTGCACCATCACGCACAGGTCCTCCCAGACCGAGCGTGCGCAAGTCTCCAGTCCGCCCTTCACGCCAAGCAGGTCTGCCAGTTCGGCAATCCCCGCTTCGGCTTCGGGCAGGACCATCACGCTCTCGGGATGGGCGTCAAAGCCCGCCGCGCGCGCGGCCAGGTTCGGCTCGGGATCAAGCCACCGGCTTTCGTCTAGACGCACCAGCCCCATGCGCAGCGGGCCGGAGACCCGCGCGTCAGGCAAGAGCGCCTCGACAGAGAAACCCAGTGACATCGCCCCTCGCCCCTCGCGCCTTACTCGGCCGCTTCCAGTTCGCTGCCGGCGGGCGGCATGTTGTGGCCCAGGAGGCGCAGCATGTCGGCGGCGCACTCGACCACGTTCGAACCGGGACCGTAGATGCCCTGAACGCCCGCCTTCTTGAGGAAGTCGTAGTCCTGCGGCGGGATGACGCCGCCCGCGACGACCTTGATGTCGGCGCGTCCGGCATTGCGCAGGTGGCCGATCAGTTCGGGGATCAGCGTCTTGTGACCGGCCGCCAGCGAAGAGGCACCGACCGCGTCAACGCCGCTTTCCAGCGCCATCTGGCAGGCTTCTTCCGGCGTCTGGAACAGCGGGCCGGAGACGACCTCGAAGCCCATGTCGGTGAAGGCCGAGGCGATCACGTTGGCGCCGCGGTCATGGCCGTCCTGGCCCATCTTGGCGACGAACATCTTCGGCTTGCGGCCCAGGCGGCGGGTAACCGCTTCCACGCCGTCGATCACCTGCTGGTAGCGGTTGTCGCCGGCATAGGCCGAACCGTAGACGCCCTTGACCGGGGTGGGGAACGTGCCGTGACGGCCGAAGACGGCTTCCATCGCGTCCGAGATCTCGCCCAGGGTCGCGCGGTGGCGCGCAGCCTCGACTGCCAGCGCCAGCAGGTTACCCTTGCCCTTCGCACCTTCGGTGATCGCCTTGAGCGCAGCCTGGCAGGCCGCTTCGTCGCGGCTTTCGCGGGCGCGCTTGATGCGGGCGATCTGCGCTTCGCGGACCTTGTGGTTGTCCACTTCCAGCGTCTCGATCGCGTCTTCCTGATCGCGGCGATACTTGTTCACGCCGACGATCACGTCATCGCCCTTGTCGACGCGTGCCTGGCGACCGGCAGCGGCTTCCTCGATCATCGCCTTGGGCCAGCCGGCGGCAACCGCCTTGGCCATGCCGCCTTCGCTCTCGACGCGCTCGATGATCTCCCAGGCCTTGTCGACCAGTTCCTGCGTCAGTGCCTCGATGTAGTAGGAGCCGCCCAGCGGATCGACGACATTGCACATGCCTGTCTCTTCCTGGATGACGATCTGGGTGTTGCGTGCGATGCGGGCCGAAAAGTCGGTCGGCAGCGCAATCGCCTCGTCGAGGGCATTGGTGTGCAGCGACTGGGTGCCGCCCAGCATCGCGGCCATCGCCTCGATCGTGGTGCGCATGACGTTGTTGTAGGGATCCTGCTCCTGCAGCGAGACGCCCGAGGTCTGGCAGTGAGTGCGCAGCATCTTGGAGCGTTCTGACTTCGCGCCGAGCTCGGTCATGGCGCGATACCACAGCGTGCGCGCGGCGCGCAGCTTGGCGATCTCCATGAAGAAGTTCATGCCGATCGCGAAGAAGAACGAGAGGCGGCCGGCGAACTTGTCGATGTCGAGGCCAGAGGCCACGCCGTACTTCACGTACTCCATGCCGTCGGCGATGGTGAAGGCCAGTTCCTGCACCTGCGTCGCCCCGGCTTCCTGCATGTGGTAGCCGGAAATCGAGATCGAGTTGAACTTCGGCATGTGGTCCGCCGTGTAGGCGAAGATGTCCGAAATGATCCGCATCGAGGGTTCGGGCGGGTAGATATAGGTGTTGCGGACCATGAACTCCTTGAGGATGTCGTTCTGGATGGTCCCGGAAAGCTGTTCGGTGGGAACGCCCTGCTCCTCGCCGGCGACGATGAAGAAGGCGAGCACGGGAATCACGGCGCCATTCATGGTCATCGAGACCGACATCTGGTCGAGCGGAATGCCGTCGAAAAGAATCTTCATGTCTTCGACCGAGTCGATGGCGACGCCTGCCATACCAACGTCACCAACGACACGCGGGTGATCGGAATCGTAGCCGCGGTGGGTGGCAAGGTCGAAGGCGACCGACAGGCCCTTCTGGCCCGCCGCAAGGTTGCGGCGATAGAAGGCGTTGGATTCCTCGGCGGTCGAGAAACCGGCGTACTGGCGGATCGTCCAGGGACGGCCTGCATACATCGATGCCTTGACGCCGCGGGTAAAGGGCGCAAAGCCGGGCAGGCCCGGATCGGTCTTGACGTCCTCGGCGGTATAGAGCGGCTTGACCGCGATGCCCTCGGGCGTGTGCCAGGTCAGGTCCTTGCCCTTGACCTCCTTGTCCGCCGCTGCCTTCCAGTCGTTGATGTCAGCCATTTCCCGTTTCCCTCGTATATTTTCCTCCCGGTACGAACCGGGATCGCTGGCATTCTCAGGCCGCGCCCGGCCAGCGGTCCCGGGTCAGACCCGGGACGCCTTGTTCCTCAATGCGCTTCCCTGGGCGTTTCCATGATCTCGGTGAGCTGGCCGCCCATGTCCTTGGGGTGGACGAAGAAGATCAGCGTCCCGTGTGCGCCGATGCGCGGCTCGCCCAGCACCCGCTTGCCCTGCCCTTCGAACCAGGCCTTCGCCTCATGGATGTCGGGCACTTCGTAGCAAATGTGGTGCTGCCCCCCGAGCGGGTTCTTCTCCAGCCACTTGCCCACCGCGGAATCCGCTTCTGTCGGTTGCAGAAGCTCGACCTGCGTGCCCGCGGTCCCGTTCTCGCCCGGGGTGTTGACGAAACAGACGCGCACCTTCTGACTGTCGAGCACGAAGGGCTCGGTAATGTCGGTGGCGCCCATCACGTCGCGGTAGAAGGCGATCGAGGCATCGAGATCCGGCGTCGCGACACCGATGTGGTTCATGCGGCCGAGCTTCACGAGATCAGCCCTCCACGTTCTCGATGACCATGGCGATGCCCTGGCCGCCGCCGATGCACATGGTGATGAGGCCGTACTTGCCGCCTGTGCGCTTGAGTTCGTAGATCGTCTTGATCGTCAGGATCGCACCGGTCGCGCCGATCGGATGGCCCAGCGAAACGCCCGAACCGTTCGGGTTGGTCTTGGCAGGATCGAAGCCGAGCTGCTTGGCAACGCCGCAAGCCTGTGCAGCGAATGCCTCGTTGCTCTCGATCACGTCGATCTGGTCGAGGCTGAGACCTGCACGCTCGAGAGCGACGGGAACTGCCTTGACCGGGCCCAGGCCCATCAGGCTCGGCTCGACGCCGGCATGGCCCCAGCCGAGAATCCTGGCGAGGGGTTTGAGTCCCTTGGCCGCAACGGCCTTGCCGCTGGCGAGAACGACTGCGCCGGCGCCGTCGTTGAGGCCCGAGGCATTGCCGGCCGTGACCGTACCGTCCTTCTGAAACACCGCCTTGAGGCTGGCCATGCCTTCCAGCGTGGCATCGGCGCGGACATGCTCGTCGGTGTCGAACACCTTTGTGCCCTTGCGCGACTTGATCTCGACCGGGACGATCTGGTCCTTGAAGTAACCTTCGGCAATCGCCTTGGCGGCGCGCATGTGGCTCTCGACAGCCAGCGCGTCCTGCTCTTCACGGCTGATCTGGCACTGCGACGCGATGTTCTCCGCGGTCACGCCCATGTGGATGCCCTCGAAGGGATCGTGCAGCGCACCGAGCATCGCGTCCTCGAACACGACATTGCCCATGCGCACGCCGTTGCGGGCGGAGCTGGTCATGTGCGGGGCATTCGACATCGATTCCGCACCGGCGCCGATAGCGAAGTCATGCTCGCCAAGGGCGATGGCCTGGGCCGCCGAAACGATCGCCTGAAGTCCAGAGCCGCACAGGCGATTGACGTTCATGGCCTGCGAGGAAACCGGGACGCCCGCGTTTACCGAGGCAACGCGCGAGATGTAGGCGTCCTTCGGCTGGCTGGGCACGACATTGCCGACCACCACGTTCTGGATGTCCGAAGCACTGATTCCCGAGCGCTTGATCGCCTCTTCCATGACGATCGTGCCAAGCTCGGCCGGACGGAAAGGTGCCAGCGAGCCACCGAACGAGCCGATAGCAGTGCGGGCGCCGCTGAGGATGTAGATATCTTCCATGATCTGTACTTTCTCCTGCGGAAGGACGCGATCCTCTTGGCGGGACCTGCAGCCGTCCTGATTTCATCCAAATGCCGTCCCTTGAGCTTGCGTCCCGCGTCTTTCGAAGCGGATACAGCGGGGGCAGCCATCGATCACGTCCGGATCGGCAGGGACGACGCATGAAGGCAATGTCGTCCTGCCCACCACGGATTACAATGGAATGTTGTCGTGCTTCTTCCAGGGATTCTCGAGCTGCTTGTTGCGCAGCTTGCGAAGCCCGAGGGCGATGCGACGACGGGTGGAATGCGGGTAGATGACTTCGTCGATGTAGCCGCGGCTGGCAGCCACGAACGGGTTGGCAAAGCGGTCTTCGTATTCCCTGGTGGCAGCGGCCATACCGTCGGCGTCGCGGCCGCGGAAGATGATCTCCACCGCGCCCTTGGCGCCCATGACCGCGATTTCGGCGGTCGGCCAGGCATAGTTGAGGTCGCCGCGCAGGTGTTTGGACGCCATGACGTCGTAAGCACCGCCATAGGCCTTGCGGGTGATCACGGTGATCTTGGGCACGGTGGCTTCGGCATAGGCGAAGAGCAGCTTCGCGCCGTGCTTGATGATGCCGTTGTGCTCCTGGTCGGTGCCGGGAAGGAAGCCGGGAACGTCGACGAAGGTGATGATCGGAATGTTGAAGGCATCGCAGAAGCGCACGAAGCGCGCGGCCTTCTTCGACGAGTTGATGTCGAGCACGCCGGCCAGCACCATCGGCTGGTTGGCGACGATGCCCACGGTCTTGCCTTCCACGCGGCCGAAACCGCAGATGATGTTTGCCGCATGCATCGGCTGGATCTCGAAGAACTCGCCCTCGTCCAGCGTCTTCCTGATGACTTCGTGCATGTCATAGGGCTGGTTGGCATTGGGCGGGATAATCGTGTCGAGGCTTTCCTCGAGACGGTCCCACGGATCGGCGGTCGGACGCTCGGGCACTTCCTCGCGGTTGGAAAGCGGCAGGAAGTCGAAGAAGTCGCGCGCGGCAAGCAGCGTCTCGACGTCGTTCTCCAGCGCCAGGTCGGACACCGAGGTCTTGCTGGAGTGCGTGACCGCACCGCCGAGTTCCTCCTGGGTGACGACTTCGTTGGTCACGGTCTTCACGACGTCGGGACCGGTAACGAACATGTAGGAGCTGTCCTTCACCATGAAGATGAAGTCGGTCATCGCCGGGGAATAGACCGCGCCGCCCGCACAGGGACCCATGATCAGCGAAAGCTGCGGGATCACGCCCGAAGCCATCACGTTGCGTTGGAACACTTCGGCATAGCCTGCAAGCGAGGCGACGCCTTCCTGGATGCGCGCACCGCCGGAATCGTTGAGACCGATCACCGGCGCACCGACCTTCATCGCGTTGTCCAGCACCTTGCAGATCTTCTGCGCGTGACGGTTCGAGAGCGAACCGCCGAACACGGTGAAGTCCTGGCTGAACACGTAGACCAGTCGGCCGTTGATCGTGCCCGAACCGGTCACGACGCCGTCGCTGGGGATACGCTGGTCCTGCATGCCGAAGTCGACGCAGTCATGCTCGACGTAGAGATCGAGTTCCTCGAAGCTGCCCTCGTCGAGCAGGACTTCCAGACGCTCACGCGCGGTCAGCTTACCCTTGGCATGCTGAGCGTCGATACGCTTTTGCCCCCCACCCATTCTGGCGGCGGCGCGACGCTTCTCCATTTCGGCAATATTCGCGGACATTCGGCTTCCCTTCTCCGAAGAGGTTTCAGCTTGTTCTCGTGTCCGTGCCTAAGGCAGGTTGCGAGCCTCAGGTCAATAGTTTTTAACCGACCGATTAAATCAACGCAGCCTCGAAAACCGCCACATTTGGCATACCCGATGGCCCGGGAGCGCAAGTTTCGCTCAACCGGGAATCTTGCCGGAGAGGCCGAAATCGCGGGCCTTGTCGTGCGGATGATCGATCACTGCGACCACGCTGACGGTGATCGCCAGCATGAGCAACGCAAAGCCCGCCAGACCGATCGCGAGGGCACGATTTGCAGGTGCTCGCTCAGCGGTCAGTTCGCGTCCCGTCCGCATCCGGCGCGACACCAGCCGCTCCTCCTCGCTGCCCCAGCGGTGGATCACCACAAGCGCGGAGATCGCGAACATCATCGTGCCCGGGATCCACATGACGATGCCGCCGGTCTGCTCATCGGTGAGCATCGAGACATGCCACATGTGCCCCAGCGCCAGGTAGGCATCGTAGAGCGGGATCGTCTTGAAGGTCAGGAACGCGCCCAGGACGATGTTGCCCAGCGCCGCAAAGACAAACATCGCAAGGCGCGCGCCCAGCCCCGGCCCTTGCGGTGCGGCGCGCCGGTCGAAGATGACCGAGAAGAAGATCAGCCCTGTCACCAGCAGGCTGATGTGCCACATGTAGTGGATCGGCTCGTCCAAGATCGCGAGATCGTGCCAGTGGGGCAACATCCAGAACAGGCTGGCCGCGAGAAACAGGACCGTCGCCACGAACGGGGTACGCAGGAAGTCGACAAGGCCACGCAAGGGCCCGGAACCGGCGAAGAACCGGCTAACGCCCCTGGGCAACCCGCGCACCAGCGCGGCCTGCGGTCGCGACAGGAAGATGAGCATCGGTGCCACCGTGCGCAGCAGCATATGCTCGACCTGGTGGACCGCAAAGATGTGGTCGGCCAGCCGCTCGACCGGAGAGATCAACGCCACGAAGAGGGCAAGCAAGCCACCGTTGAACGCCAGCAGCCGCCATCGCTCGGCGACGAGGCCATGCCGGCTGCCCTTCCAGTAGATCAGGGCAACGACCACGAGACCGACAATGATCTCGGGCGACAACTGCCAGAGCGTCCAGGGGCTGGCATCGGCGTGGACGTGCCCGCCATGGGCCAACGCAGGGGTCGAAAGCACCGCGAGAAGACTCGCGGGCAACCATCGGAAAACACGCATGCGAGGGGCATAGCCCCCCCGCACCGTCATGCAACCCCCGCAAAGCGCGAGGGCAGGCCTGCCCTACTTGAGCAGGACGAGTTCCTCCGACATCGTCGGGTGCACCGCGACCGTGGCGTCGAAGTCCGCCTTGGTCAGCCCCGCCTTTACCGCGATCGCAGCCGCCTGCATGATTTCGGGGGCCTCGGGCCCGATCATGTGCAGCCCCACGACGCGGTCCGTCTCGGCGTCGCAGATCATCTTGTAGAGCGAGCGTTCGTTGCGGTGGGCGACGACGTTCTTCATCGGCCGGAAGTCGCTGGTATAGACCCGCACAGTGCCCAGCTTCTGGTTCGCCTCTCCCTCGGTCATGCCCACGCCCGCGATCGGCGGATGGCTGAAAACGGCCGAAGGAATGCAGCTGTAATCGACCGTCGTCGGCTTGTCGCCGAAGACCGTATCGGCAAAGGCCTGTCCTTCGCGGATGGCGACCGGGGTCAGTTGCACGCGGTTCGTAACGTCGCCCACGGCGTAGATATGATCGACGCTGGTCTGCGAGTACTCGTCGACCTTGATTGCGCCCTTGTCGTCGACTTCCACGCCGACGTCTGCGAGGCCTAGTCCCTCGACATTGGGTACGCGACCGGTAGCGAACAGCACGCAGTCGACGTCCATCGGGTCGTGATTGCTCATCGAGACCTTGAGCGAGCCGTCCTCATTCTGCTCGATCCTCTCGAATTCGGCATTGAATCGGAACTCGATGCCCTTGGTCAGCGAGATCTGCAGCAGCCGGTCGCGCACACTTTCATCGTATCCGCGCAGAAGCTGGTCGGAGCGGTTCATCAGCGTCACCTTGGCGCCGAACTCATTGAAGATTCCCGCGAACTCATTGGCGATGTAGCCCGCACCGGCGATCAGGACGCGACCCGGAATCGCATCGAGATGGAAGGCCTCGTTCGAGGTGATGCCCAGCTCATGTCCCGGGAATGAGGGCACATGCGGCCGCGCGCCCGTCGCGATGAGAATGACCCTGGCGGTCTTCTTCTCGCCGTTCGACAAGGTAATTTCGTGCGGCCCTGTGATCCGTGCCCGCTCGTGAAAGATCTCCACCTCGTGATTGGTGAGCGTCTGCGTGTAGAGACCATTGAGGCGGTCGACATCGTTGAGCACGTTGTCACGCAGCTTGACCCAGTCGAACTTGGCCTCGGGAATGTCCCAGCCGAAGTGCTTGGCGTCTTCCAGATCTTCGGCGAAATGGGCGCCGTAAACCAGCATCTTCTTAGGGACGCAGCCGCGAATCACGCATGTCCCGCCAACCCTGAACTCTTCCGCCACGGCTACCCGCGCGCCGTGCGCTGCCGCAACGCGGCTGGCGCGCACGCCGCCCGAACCGGCGCCGATGGTGAAAAGGTCATAATCGTACTCGGACATTCACGTGCTCCCGGCCTGCGCCATTGGACTGGTCGGGGCGCATATGGGGCATAGAATCAGCGATTGCCAACCGCCTGAGCGCGATGGCGCAATTTTTAATCGCGGCCTGCCCCGGCTCGCGGGGCCGGCGCTGCAGTCAGTTCAGGACCAGCCGCCAGGCACCCATTGCCCGCAAATCCCGCGTATCGGCAGTACTTGCCACGACCACACGCAGCTGCGAACGCGGCGCGCCCTTCTCGAAACCCACGATCAGCAGCGGATCTATCGCTCCTGCAAAGTCGACGCGCCGGTCGGTGAACAACAGCGAACGGGTGGCGAAGTCATAACCCGAGCCGATCGTGTAGGTCCCCTCGCCCGAAACGACCGTCAGGGGCTGGGCAAGCCCAAGCCGAAGCATCCCGCCGAGAGCCGCCCGGCTGATCGTGACTGCGAAACGACTGGTAAGGAATGTCCCGGCATCGGTCAGCAGCATGTCGTCGGCCAGCTTCAGCCTGGTTGCCCCAAGGCTGGCATAGCCCGAGAGCCTCCAGGACCCCAGCTGCGCGGACTGCGCGACTTCGAGGAAAGCGGTTCGGGCGCCGTCGCCAAAGCGCAGTGCGCCGCTACCGGTGGGCGTGCCGAAGACGGTTCCCTGTTCATTCAGCAGCCCGGCCTTGAGACCGGTTCCTCCCTTGCGCCAGGAAATGAGCGCGCCATTGGCCGAACCGTAGTCGGCTCGGCCACCCACCACCGACAAGCCAAGGCGTCCCCCGGCGAGGGGACGTTCCGCAGTCACCGCCAGATCGGCGACCGGAGAATAGGCAAAGACCGCGTCCGAACTCGGAGCGAGGCCCATGAATTCGCTGGAAACGCTGTCGGTGGAATTGAGCGAGGCGCTGAACCACGTCTTGCCGCTTCGCCAGGCGACATGGCCGTTGGTCAGCATCGTGCGCACTTCATCCTCACCCGGCCCGACCCGCAAGCGGGTGAAGCCCGCGCTGGCATCGAGATCGCGGGTCGCCAGCCTCGTGCTTCCGGCGTTGGCCTGCACCCGCATCCGGCGCTCTATCGAGAAGCGGTCAACGCCGGGCTGCGCGACGAGGCCCGACAGGTCGCCGGTAAAATTCCGCCCGTAGGCATCCAGTACCGTCACATTGCCCAGCGCCCGTGCCTTGAGCCCGGCAGCGCCGACCGCTGTGGGAACGACGAGACTGGAACTTGTCAGCGATGTCTGGGTCACGCCGTTGGACAGGGTCGGATCGACCGGCGAAAGCGCTGCCTTCGCGTCGATCAGGCCATGCCCGAAGACCGGGTCCACGCCCGGCGCACCGATGTCGCGGGCGGTGTTGACGATAACTTCCCCGGCCTCGACGCCGGTCAGCTGGGGCCACTTGCTCAGGATCAGGGCGGCAAGACCACTGACCTGCGGCGTTGCCGAGCTCGTCCCGCTGAACAGGACGAGCGAGCCATCGGTATATTGCGTTGCATTCGTGCCCATGGCTGCGACGCAATTGTTCATCGCCTTCGTGCCGCACTGATTCGAATAATCGGTAAGTTCGTAGCTGGTCTGCGTGCCCTCCAGTGCGACGACGAACAGCCAGCTTCGCGAATTGCTGGAATTGAGGTCGAGGTAGCCGTCGACATTGGCCGCGCTGTCATTGCCGGCCGCATTGACGAACAGTCCCCCGCTCGTCTGGTAGCGCGCCACCATCTGCGCCCAGGTCGGGCTCGCCACTTCCGGATCGATCTTGGCGATCGAGGCATTGACAACCTTGATGCCGTTGTCCCCGGCATAGGCCATGGCCTGCGAGATTCCGATGCCCAGGGTCTCCTGTGCGTCGGGATCGGTGGTGTCCAGGTCGATCTCGCTGATGCGCAGGGCGACGACCTCGGCGCCGGGTGCAATGCCCTGCACACCGGTGCCGTTGTTGCGTGCGGCAATCACGCCCGCGACCATCGTGCCATGGTCGGAATAGTCGTCCCCGATGACATTGCGCTGCGTGGTGACGCCGTTCTCGGTGACCGTACCGTAATCGCGGCTGAGACTGGAAATCTTGCCCTGAAGTTCGGACACTTCCTTCACGCCATCATCCAGCACGGCAACCTTCACGCCCTGCCCGGTCCATCCGTTGTCGAGCGCATAGAGCGCATTGACGTACTCGAACGAGACGTAGTTGTTCCGAAATTCGGCATCGTCCTGTACCGATCGCCGGGGCTGCTGGCTCTCGGGCGTGATGACGTAGCCGGTAGGCACCGGAGTCGGCGTTGGAGTGGGCGTAGGTGTCGGGGTCGGGCTTGGTGTAGGGCCGGGAGTCGGACTGGGCGCCGGGCCGGGCGTCGAATTGACGCTCCCGCCACCGCCGCCGCCGCAACCTGCCAGGACCATTGCGAGGACACTCGCCATGACCGCATCACGTACCACTCGCGAAGGCCTCGCCATGTCCTTGTCCCCCTGCCCATGCAGGCCCGCATGCCTTCGCCGCGCATCCGGAAAAAAGGCGGGCCGCAATCACCGATCGCGGCCGACCTTACAGGGTTAATTCTTGCCGAATACTGAAATTGCCACTCGGTCATTTCAGGGCCGAAAAGGCCCCGAAGCGGCCTCAGCTGATTCCGGCCAGTTCCAGCAGCGCCTCGGTCGAAGGATCGAACTTGGTGCCGCCCTTCTCGATCTGCTTGGCGATTTCCTTGCCCAGTTCGACACCGAACTGGTCGAACGGATTGATACCCATGAGCACCGCATTGGCGAAAGTGCGATGCTCATGGAACGCGATCAGCGCGCCGAATGTGGCCGGACTCACTTCGTCGAGCAGTATCGTCGCCGAGGGGCGGTCGCCCGGATAGGCACGGGCCGGATCGTCGCTTTCCTTGCCCGCCATCAGCGCCGCGCCTTGCGCGAAGCAGTTCGACAGGAGGATGCGATGATGATCGAGGTTCAGGTCATGGCCCGGAGCGATCGAGGCGATGAAGTCCACCGGCACGAGGTTCGTGCCCTGGTGGAGAAGCTGGAACACCGCGTGCTGCGCGTCGGTACCCACCCCGCCCCAGGTTATCGGCGCGGTCGGGCCATCGACCGCACTGCCGTCTGCCTTCACGCTCTTGCCGTTCGATTCCATTTCGAGCTGCTGGAGGTAGTCGGGCAGCAAGGCCAGCCGTTCGTCATAGGCGAACACGGCGCGCGTCTGGCAACCGCGCAGGCGCGTGTAGTACTGGTCGGCAAAGGCCGCGCGCAGCGGCAGGTTGGCGCTTCCGTCAGTGTCGCGGAAATGCTCGTCCATCGCCGCGGCCCCGGCCAGGAACTCGGCGAAATCGGGCCAGCCCAGCGCCATCGCCACCGGGAATCCGATCGAGGACCATAGCGAGTAGCGGCCGCCCACGCTTTCCGAGAAGGGCAGGATGCGGGTCTCGTCGACGCCCCATTCCATCGCCTTTTCCGGCGAGGCGGTCAGCGCGACGACCCTGCCGTACGGATCCTCGACGCCATTCTCGCGCAGCCACTCGATGGCGCTTTCGGCATTGGTCATCGTCTCGATGGTGGTGAACGTCTTGGACGCGACCGCCAGCATCGTCTTGGCCGGATCGCAGCCCTTGAAGGCCTCTTCCATCGCGCAGCCGTCGATGTTCGATACGACGTGCACATCGACCATCGCACCGTCGCGCGCCAGTGCATCGACCGCGAGCGCCGGTCCGAGCGCCGAACCGCCGATGCCGATGTGAATCAGGTGCTTGACCTCACCCATCGCGCCGCGGTGGATCGCTTCGACGATCGCAGCCATGCGATGATGGTTCTCGGCCGCGAGCATCACGCTCTCTTCCTTGCCGACGCCGCGCTGGGCGGTGTGCTCGGCGGCACGGCCTTCGGTCGGATTGACGATCTCGCCGCCGAACAGGGCCTTGCGGCGACCGGCGAAATCCATCGCCTGAGCCAGTTCCTCGAAAGCGGCCATGTGAGCGGCATCGAGATGGGTCTTCGACCAGTCGAAACGGATCGTGGTCGCCGCCTCGTCCTCGCCCAGTTCGAAGCGGGTCGCCAGAGTATCGAGCCGGGCCGGATCGCCTGCAAAGAGCTCAGCCAGCGACGGCTTGGCCAGTCCCCTGAGCTTTTCCCAGGCTGATTCACTCATAAATTGCTCCTGAACAGTGTACTTGCTGGCCTTATGCATGTTGCGGCTGCGAAGGCCAAGACGGTTCTTCGTCGAGAAGAGACGGTTGCAAGGCGGGATTGAACTTGACGGATCGCACCTTGCGCAACAAGGGTTCCGCCCATGAGCGAGACCAATAGCGACGCCGCCAAGCCGGCCATCGACTCGACAGCGAAGAAGCCTGCGGCGGCGGAGAAGAAGGACGAGGGTTTCTTCTCGTTTCTTTTCTGGCTGGTGCTGGCCGTGGTGGTGCTGCGCAGCTTCATCATTTCGCCGTTCAACATCCCCAGCGAATCCATGCTGCCGCGCCTGTTGACCGGGGATTACCTGTTCGCGACCAAGTGGTCCTACGGCTATTCCAGGTACTCGCTGCCCTTCAGCCTGCCGCTGATCCCGGGCCGCATCTTCGCCAGCCAGCCCGAGCGCGGCGACGTCGTCATCTTCAAGGCGCCCCCGGGCAACGACGTCGACTACATCAAGCGCGTCATCGGGCTGCCGGGTGACGAGATCCAGATCAAGTCCGGCCAGGTCTTCATCAATGGCAAGGCGGTGCCCAAGCAGCGCGTGGACGACTTCATCCTGCCGGTCTCGCCGAACACCGACTGCTATGGACCCGAATTCGAAGCGACGGGCAAGGACGGCAAGCCGGTCTGCCACTATCCGCAGTTCCGCGAGACACTGCCCAACGGCAAGAGCTACAATGTGCTCGACCTCGGCACCACGCCGCAGGACGATACCGGCGTATACATCGTGCCCGAGGATCACCTGTTCCTGATGGGCGACAACCGCGACAATTCCATGGACAGCCGCTTCCCTGCCGTCGAAGGCCAGGGCATCGGCATCGTCCCGCAGGGCAACCTGGTGGGCAAGGCCGCGGTCATGATGTTCTCGACCGATGGCTCGGCCGAATGGATCAAGCCCTGGACCTGGTTCACCGCGGCACGCTGGAGCCGCATCGGCGGGACCTTCTGACCTTGCTGGACGATGCTACCCGCGACTTCATAACTAGGATTACCGGCAGCGCGCCTCGGGACGAGGCCCTCTGGCTGGCCGCCCTCACCCACGGCAGTACGGGCGAGAAGCGCAATTACGAAAGGCTGGAATTCCTTGGCGACCGGGTCCTTGGCCTGGTTGTCGCCGAATGGCTGTACCAGACCAGCAACGAGGCCGAGGGCCGCCTGTCGCAGCGCCTCAATGCCCTCGTCAGCCGGGCGATGTGTGCCCAGATCGCGCGCCAGATCGAACTCGGGCCGCGCATGCGGCTGGGCAAGCAGGCCCGCGACGACGGCGGCGAGGACAGCGACAACATCCTCGGCGACGTGATGGAAGCGCTGATCGGCGCATGTTTCACCGAATGCGGCTTCGCAAGCGCCAAGGCCATGGTGCGCAAGCTGTGGGCCGATGCGGTGCAGGGCAAGACGGGCAAGCGCAAGCATCCCAAGTCCGCTCTGCAGGAATGGGCCGCCGGCAATCGCCGTCGGATGCCCGAATACCGCCTGCTGGAGCGCACCGGACCCGATCACGCCTCGCAATTCACGGTCGAAGTCACGATCCACCATGTCGGCAGCGCCCAGGCCACGGCCTCGTCCAAGCAGGATGCGGAAACGCAGGCCGCCGAAGAGTTCATGAAAAAATTCGCATGATGGATTATGCCGCGCACGTCCTCAGGCAGACTTGGGGCGTTACCGGCTTGACCCATTGCCCTGTTTCGCGCGAGCCAAGCCTGTCGAGGCGCGCGTGCCAACCTGACTATCAAGGAATTCGCCCATGACCGAGAAATGCGGTCTCGTCGCCGTGATCGGCGCTCCCAATGCCGGCAAGTCCACGCTGGTCAATGCGCTCGTCGGCCAGAAGGTGGCGATCACCTCGGCCAAGGCGCAGACCACCCGCGCCCGCCTGATGGGCATTGCCCTGCAGGACGAAGTGCAGATCATCCTGGCCGATACACCCGGCATCTTCGCTCCCAAGCGCCGCCTCGACCGCGCCATGGTCGCCGCCGCCTGGGAAGGCGCGCAGGAGGCCGACGCGATCCTGCTCGTGGTCGACGCGGTCAAGCAACGCCGGCACGAACTGGCGCCGCTGCTCGAAACGCTCAAGGACCGTCCCGAGCGCAAATTGCTCGTGCTCAACAAGGTCGACGCCAGCGCCAAGGAACCCCTGCTCAAGCTGGCCGAAGAACTGACCGGGGCGGTCAGCTTCGACGAGGTGTATTTCGTATCGGCGCTTACCAACGACGGCGTGCCCGAACTCAAGACGCACCTTGCCGGGCTCATGCCCGAAGGCCCGTGGCATTACCCCGAGGACCAGGTTTCCGACGCCTCGGAGCGCCTGCTGGCCTGCGAAGTGACGCGCGAACAGCTCTACAAGCAGCTCCACGACGAATTGCCCTACGATAGCGCGGTGCGCCCCGAATCCTACACCCAGCGCAAGGATGGATCGGTCGAGATCCGCCAGCAGATCGTCGTCGCACGCGACAGCCAGAAGGCTATCGTCCTGGGCAAGCGCGGCGCGAAGATCCGCGCCATCGGCGAGGCCGCGCGTAACGAATTGGCAGAAGTTCTCGGGCAAAAGGTTCACCTCTTCCTCCACGTCAAGGTCGAGGAAGATTGGGCCGAGGCCCGCGACATCTACGAAGAGATCGGACTGGACTGGGTAAAATGATCCCGATGCCCCGCGTTGCCGCCGCTTGTGCGGCACTCCTCTTCAGCTGCGCGACTGCCCCGCTGGTCGAGGCGCAGGCCACCGAGACCGACAACATCGAATCCGTCGGCCAGATCGCTTCGCAGCAGGCAAACCCCGAAACCTCCGTTGCGCAGAGCCTGGAAGGCGCGCGCTACGTTGCGATCGGCTCCTCCTATGCTGCCGGACCTCTGCTGCCGCCCGGCAAGCCCGCGGCGCCCGGCGCGCCGACGCGCTGCGGCCAGAGCATGAACAATTATCCAACCCTGCTGGCGCAGCGCTTCGGCATGGTTCTGGTCGACCGCACCTGTTCGGGCGCGACGACGGACCACGTCCTCGGCCCCTGGGGAGACGTCCCGGCGCAGCTCGCTTCGGTCGATGCAGCGACCCGGCTGGTGACCGTCACCATCGGCGGCAATGACCTCAGCTATGTCGGCGACCTGTTTTCGGCGACCTGCATCCAGCGCGCCGGCGAACTGGCCGCAGCCGGTTTCGCCCCGAAACCGTGCGGCGCGATTCGCAATCCCACCGAAGCCGACTACCTGCGCGTCGAGGAGCAGCTCAACGCCATTGCCCGCCGCGTGCGCGAGGTCGCGCCGAACGCGCGGCTCGTCTTCGTCCAGTACCTCACGCCGCTGCCCGCAGGGACGCTGTGCGCGAACACTCCGGTCAGCGAGGATGCCGCAGCCATCGTGCGCCAGATCGGCGCCCGGCTGGCCGAGATCACCGGCAAGGTAGCGCAGGCGCAAAGGGCCATCGTCGTGGAAATGAACCAGGCCTCCGCCAATCACACCCCCTGCGATGCCGAGCCCTGGATGATCGGCGCACCAAAGGGCTACGACGGCAAGCACGGTCTGCAGTGGCACCTCAACCTCGCTGGCATGAAGGCGACGGCAGACGGCATTGCCTATTGGCTGGAAAGGAGCGGCGTGCAGCCGAAGGTCCCGCAAATGCAGACCATTGCGCAGCCACCACTCGCTCCGGTCAACACCGAGGCCGCGCCCGAGCCTCAGGAGCCCGACACGGCCGAACCGGCAAAGGAAGACAAGTCCCGCCTCAAGCAGGAGAGCCCGGCGGCAAGCAAAGGACCCAAGGTTTAGGCAAACTCGCGGAGCTCCGCGCCATTTCGCTTAGCCGCGCGGGTTCTCGGCGACGCGCCAGCGCGTGAGGCTTCCCAAACCGGCGAGCAATGCCAACCCTGCCGCAAACAGCATCGGAATCGGCCCCAGTCCGGCTCCGAACGAGAGGAACAGGCCAATCGAAGCCGCGCCGAGGGTCTGGCCGAAGAGCCGTCCGGTCGCCAGCAATCCGCCAGCCGCCGCCGTCCGTTCACGCGGGGCATTGCTCACGACCATGCGTGCATTAGGCGAAAAGAACAGGCCGAACCCCAGGGCGCAGACGACGAGGCGCCAGGCGATTGCCGCGGCCCCGGCTTGAACCGGCATGAAGGCCAGCAGGATAAGCCCGATGGCGGCGATCACCATGCCGGTCAGCCCGAGAATCGAAGGCGAAACGCGGTCAGATAACCATCCCGCCGCAGGCGAGACGAACAGCATCGTCAGCGGAAGCGGCAGAATCAGCAGCCCCACTTCGGACGGGCTGAAGCCCATGCCCTGCTCCAGACGGAACGGCAGTGCGACGACGAGCCCGGCCGAGCCGATGAAACCGGCCATCGCCGCCAGGATCGAAATGCCGATGGCCGGGCGCGACAACAGGTCCACCGGGAAGACCGGGTTGATCCGCGCCTTTTCGCTGCGGGCCAGCAACAGCGCCGATGCGAGTCCGACCAGGGCCAGCGCGATTCCGGCAAACAGCCAACCACCGTGCACCGCCAGTTCGATACCGCCCACAAGCATGGCGAAAGTCGCCGCGCTCCACAGGCCCGAACGCCAGTTGAACGGTACCTTGCCGCGCACCGGGTCGGGAAGGAAGCGTCCGATCAGCAGCGAAACGAGGGCGCAGGGAACGGCCGCCACGAAGATCAGCCGCCAGTCAGCCCGCGCGACGATGAGACCCCCGAGGACCGGCGCCACGGCATTCGATGACGCAACGATCACCGAGTTGATGCCAAGGCCGCTGCCAAGCTTGGTCTTGGGATAGATCTGACGGATCATCGCCGTCGACACACTCATTGCCATGCCCGCGCCCAGCGCCTGTCCGACGCGAACCATCAGCAGGGCAGGCAGCGAATTGACCGCTAGCGTAAGCGCCGAGGCGGCCATGAAAATGACCTGGCCGATCTGGTAGACCCGGCGCAGTCCCAGCCGCTCGCCGAGGTTGGAGAACGGCAGCAATGCCATCACCATGACGAGCTGGTACAGGGTGACGACGTTGACGATGGCACCGCCTTCGACGTGAAGGTCCCGCGCAATCGTCGGCAGGGCGACATTGGCAATCGTGCCATCCAGCACGAAAAGAGCCGTGCCGAAGGAAATGGCAACGATCGCCCAGATCCGGCGCGGCATGGCCAGGCCATCGTCCTCGTGCCCGGCGGATGCTTCTGCGTTGGCAGGCATCGCGTCATCGGCAAAGGAGAGATCGCTTCCTACCGGCTTCCCAGCCGAAGCCGAAGACATTTCGTTTCGCAACTGCAGCATAATGGAAAAACGCCTACGCGGCCCGATGTGTCCCGGCAATCGCCATAAAATTCCCTACAGTTGTATAAATCTCAACTACAGGGCTGCGCTTCAGCGCAGCTTGGCAATCGTCATGCCATGCTGACGCGCTGCGTCCTTGGTCGATTCCTCGGTGCGGTTAAGCGCCTTGGCAATCTCCTTGAGCCCCTTCCCCTTGCCCGCCAGCATTTGCAGCTTTTGCAGTTCATCGGGTTTCCAGGGTTGCTTATGCTTGGCAATCTTCTGGCTCATTGCTTGTCCTCCTTTGTCGGTTGCCGGGCAATGAAACGAAAGCCGGTCGCGAAATCCGGCGCCATTGCGCTCACGCGTCTACATCCCAGGGCACCTCACCGTCCTGTTCGGACGTGTCGTTCGAAGTCTTCGTGACTGAAGCTTTCCTGGCGGGGGCCTTCTTGGTCGCCGTCTTGGCTTCGCCAGACTTGCCTGCCGCCTTCTTGGCGGTTGCCTTCTTCGCCGGAGCCTTCTTTGCGGAAGCCTTCTTCTTGCCCTTGGCCGGACCCTTGGCGGCCTTGGCATCGATCAGGGCGATCGCCTGCTCGGCGGTCAGCTCCTCAGGCTTCTGGTCGCGCGGGAGAGTGGCGTTGGTCGTGCCGTCGGTGACGTAGGGACCGTAGCGTCCAGCGAGGACCTTGATCTCGCCCTCGCTCGTCGGATGCTTGCCCAGCACCTTGATCGGCTCCGCCTTGGCGCGCTGGCCGCGTCCGCCGCCTTGCGCGGCCTCGGCCAGGATCGAAACAGCCGCATTCATGCCCGTCTCGAAAACGTCGGCAGTGGAGCGCAGCTTGCCGTACTTGCCGTCGTGCAGCAGGTAAGGCCCGTAACGCCCTATATTCGCGACGATTTCCTTACCAGTCTCGGGGTGCTTACCGACTTCGCGCGGGAGGCTGAGCAGCTTGAGCGCCCAGTCCAGCGTCAGCTCGTCGATGTCCTTGGGAATCGAGGCGCGCTTGGCTTCCTTGCCCTCACCCAGCTGGATGTAGGGACCGAAGCGACCGACCCTGCGGGTGATCTCTTCGCCGGTTTCCGGGTGCTTGCCCAGTTCCTCGTCATCGGCCGTCTCGCCATTGCCGCCCGGCTGCGCGAACTTGCGGGTGAACTTGCACTCCGGATAGTTCGAACAGGCGACGAAGGCGCCATAGCGGCCGCCACGCAGCGCCAGCCGGCCATCGGCGCACTTGGGGCAGGCGCGCGGATCCGAACCGTCGTCCTTGGGCGGGAACAGGTAGTCGGAAAGGAACTCGTCGAGCACCTCGGTGACTTCCGAGGGCTTGCGCTCCATCACCTCGTCGGACTTCGGCTTGAAATCGCGCCAGAAGGCCTCGAGCAGCTCCTTCCAGGCATGGCGGCCGCCCGAGACGTCGTCGAGTTCCTCTTCCATGCCCGCAGTAAAGTCGTAGGCCACGTAGCGTTCGAAGAAGCGCTCGAGAAATGCGGTGAGAAGTCGCCCCGATTCCTCTGCGAAGAAACGGTTTTTCTCGGTGCGGACGTAGTTGCGGTCCTTCAGGACCTGGATCGTCGCGGCGTAAGTCGAAGGGCGGCCGATGCCCAGTTCCTCGAGCCGCTTGACGAGGCTGGCCTCGGAGAAGCGCGGCGGCGGCTGGGTGAAGTGCTGCTCGGCGGTCACGTCCTTCTTCGCGGGCGCGTCGCCGCTGCGCATCATCGGCAGCAGGCCGGATTCCTCGTCGTCGTCCTTCTGGTCGCGTCCTTCCTCGTAGACCGCAAGGAAGCCGGGGAACTTCACGACCTGGCCGGTGGCGCGCAGTTCGTTGCGGCCGGTGCCGTCGCGCAGCGTAATCGTCGTGCGCTCAAGGGCGGCGGAGGCCATCTGGCTGGCCATCGCGCGCTTGAAGATCAGGTCGTAGAGGCGCGCCTCGTCGCCCGAACCGAAACGGTCGCGGGTAAACTCGGTGGGACGGATCGCCTCGTGGGCTTCCTGCGCGTTCTTCGCCTTGGTCTCGTAGTGACGCGGCTTCTCGGGCAAGTAGTGCCCATCGTAGCGGTCCGAAATCGCCTTGCGGCACGCGGAAATGGCCGAAGGGTCCATCTGCACGCCGTCGGTACGCATGTAGGTGATCGCGCCCGCCTCATAAAGGGACTGCGCCACGCGCATCGTCTGGCTGGCCGAAAAACCGAGCTTGCGCGAGGCTTCCTGCTGCAGGGTCGAGGTCGTGAACGGGGGCTGCGGATTGCGGCGATGCGGCTTGGTCTCAACATTCTCGACCTTGAACGCACCCTGCTCCACGGCGGCCTTCGCGCGCATCGCGATGCCTTCGTCGCCCAGGCTCAGGCGATCGAGCTTCTGCCCCTCGAAAGCGACCAGCTTGGCGGTGAAAGGCGTGCCATCCTGCTCCATGTGCGCGGCGACCGACCAGTATTCCTGCGGCCTGAACGCCTCGATCTCACGCTCCCGGTCGACGATCAGGCGCAGCGCCACGGACTGCACGCGGCCCGCGGACTTGGCGCCCGGCAGCTTGCGCCAGAGGACAGGCGAAAGCGTGAAGCCGAACAGGTAGTCGAGCGCGCGGCGGGCAAGATAAGCGTCGATCAGGTCCTGATCGAGCTCGCGCGGGGCCTGCATCGCCTTGGTCACCGTGTCCTTGGTGATGGCGTTGAAAGTCACGCGCTGCACGTCCTTGGGCAGCGCGCGGCGCTTCTTGAGCAGTTCCAGCACGTGCCACGAAATCGCCTCGCCTTCGCGATCAGGGTCAGTCGCGAGGATCAGTCGGTCGGAAACCTTCGCGGCATCGGTGATAGCGCGGACCTGCTTCTGCTTGTCGCCGTAGAGCTCCCAATCCATCTCGAAGCCCTCGTCCGGGCGAACCGAGCCATCCTTGGGCGGAAGATCGCGGACGTGGCCATAACTCGCCAGGACCTTGAAGTCCTTGCCCAGGTACTTTTCGATGGTTTTCGCCTTGGCCGGCGATTCGACGATGACAAGCTGCATTTCAGACTTTCGATAAGCGCTACGCGCGTGCGCATGTACGCACACATATACACACGTACAAGTTGGGTCGGGCTTTGAGCGCCCGTCAAGAGGGCATCGACCATGCACCGGACAATGCCGATCGAGCTGCGAATCATGGGGGAAGCCATCACGCCCGGCTGACCCGGCCTCCGGCATGGCGCACGAGCGCACCGGCGATCTCCAGTTCCAGCAGCGCAAGCTGCACGGCCGCCGGACTGGCGCCGGACTGGCGGATCAACTCGTCGACGGGCACCGGGGCCGTGGTGAGCAGGTCGGCGAGCGGCGCGGGCTCCGCCTCGGAAATATCCTCGCAGTCCCCCCAGTCCGGCATGGCTTCGCGGAATGTCGAGCGCGCCGATCCATCGAAACCGCTGAGCAGCTCGATCACGTCCTCGGCACGCTGGACGAGGATAGCGCCGTCGCGAATGAGCTGGTTGCAGCCGTGCGATCGCGGGTCGAGCGGCGAGCCGGGGATCGCCATGACTTCGCGGCCCATCTCTCCGGCCAGCCGCGCCGTGATCAGCGAACCGGAACGCGGGGCGGCCTCTACCACCAGGGTTCCTGAACTCAGGCCGGCGATGATCCGGTTGCGCGACGGAAAGTGCCGCGCCAGCGGCTCCGTGCCCGGCGGTTGCTCGGCGATCAGCAGGCCGTCCAGTGCAATCCGTTCCTGCAGCTCTGCGTGTTCCGGCGGATAGGTCACGTCGATGCCGCTGGCGATCACTCCCACGGTCGCGCCGCCGGCGCCAAGCGCGCCGTGATGGGCGGCGCCGTCGATGCCGCGGGCAAGGCCAGAGACGACCGTCATGCCCGCGTCCGCCAGTTCTCCGGCCAGCATCCGGGCAAGCCTGACTGCCGCTGCGGAGGCGTTGCGCGCGCCGACGAGCGCAACACACGGCGCTGCCAGGAATGCAGCATCGCCCCTGACGATCAGGATCGGCGGCGGCGCCTCGCTTGCGGCGAGCAGCGCAGGATACTCGGGCGCATCGTGGAAGAGATAGCGCGCCCCTGCCCGGCGCACTGCCCTCGCCTCATCGAGTGCAACCTGCTCGGGCGCCGGTCGATAGCGCTTGCCGGAGCGCCCCGCGATTTCGGGCAGCGCCTCGACGGCCCGGCGCGCATCGCCGAAGCGCGCAAGGAGCTGCGCGTAAGTGACGGGACCGACATTGGGCGAGCGCAGCAGACGGATGCGCGCAAGCGCTTCCTCCCTGTCGATCGCGGCAAGCGCCTGCCCGCCGCTCACGCGCAGGCCTCCGTCAGGACTTCTTGCTGCCGCCCACCCTGGGCTCGGTTCCGGCGCGAAGCCGCGCGATGTTCTCGCGGTGCTGGAACAGCACGATCGCAGCGATGACGGCGAGGACGAGCGCGGCGTCCTGGTGCCCCAGCGCCAGGGCCACCAGCGGAGCGACCACGGCCGCCGTCATGCCCGCGACAGAAGAAATCTTCACGGTCAGGAGCAGGCCGATCCAGGTCAAGGCATAGGCAAGGCCCACCGGCCAGGCGAGGCCGAAGGCAATGCCCGCCGTCGTCGCCACGCCCTTGCCGCCGCGAAACTTCAGCCACACCGGGAAACAGTGCCCCAGAAATGCGCCGAGTGCAGCCAGCCAGACCGATGCCGGCCACAGCACCGCGGCGATCAGCACCGCGGCAAGGCCCTTGAGCAGGTCCAGCAGGAGGGTGGCCGCAGCCAGCCCCTTGCGTCCGGTGCGCAGCACATTGGTTGCGCCGATGTTGCCCGAACCGATCGAGCGCAAGTCGCCCGCACCGGCAATCCGGGTGATGATGAGGCCAAAGGGTACGGAGCCGAGCGCGTAGCCCAGTGCCAAAGCGAATATCCACTGCATGCGCCTCCCTTAGCGGTTTGCTCTGGAATGGCGAAGCCTAGTTGCTCTTTCGTCATGGCAGCGGTTAACAGGTCGCAAGGTTCAGGGAAAAACGATGTCCTCCGATAGTTCCACCACCGGGCAGACCGCAGGCGACCGGGCCAGCAACGAACCGTCAGCTCCGATTCTCCTGTTCGACTCGGGGGTTGGTGGCCTCACGGTGCTGGAGGAAGTGCGCAAGCTCCAGCCCGCCATGCCGGTGATCTACGCGGCGGACACGGCCGGCCTGCCATATGGCACCAAGAGCGAGGCGCAAGTCGCCGCCCGCGTCGCCGGATTGCTCGGCCGCATGACGGAGCGCTTCAAGCCACGACTCGTATGCATCGCCTGCAACACCGCCTCGACGATCGCCCTGGGCATGGTTCGCGACGTGCTCGAGGTTCCGATCGTGGGCACCGTTCCGGCGATCAAGCCGGCTGCGGCCATGACGCGCAGCGGCGTGATCGGCCTGCTGGGCACCGAAGCGACGATCCGGCAGGCCTACGTCGACCGGCTCGAGCACGAATTCGCCGCCGACAAGATCCTGCTGCGCCATGGCGCTCCGGGTCTCGTCGAGGCAGCCGAAGCGAAGCTGCGCGGCGAGCCGGTGGACATGAGAATCATCCGGGAGGCCTGCGAGGCCCTGCGATCAAGGCCCGATGGCGAGCGGATCGACACCGTCGTTCTCGCCTGTACGCACTTTCCACTGCTCAGGACCGAGCTGGCCGAAGTCTTCGGTCCGGACGTGCGCTTCGTGCACGGCGCCGCAGGTATCGCACGCCAGATCGCGCGGCTCACTGACGAACAGGCATGCACTCGCCAGGTACCCGACCGGGCGCTCTTCACCGGGCCGGAAGGCACGCCGGGCGCATATCGCGAAGCGCTGGCGAACTTTGGGCTGATCGAGGGCGGAAAATTTTGACTCCAAGGCTGAACCTGCTTCTTATCGCACTGATCCTGATTGTCGGCCTGCCCTACTACTGGTTCCAGCTCGACGCGGACCGTGACGGCGCCATGCCGAAGGGGCTTTCGATCGCGCAGCTGCGCTCTCTCGCGGAGAGCATACCGGGCCAGAAGCCGACCGCCGTGAAATACGAGCAGCTTGGCTATCGCTACATCCTGAGCAACAAGCTGGCGGCAGGCACAGGCCTGCGCCCTGCCCGCTCGGCGCTGCGGGCCTATGAGCTTATCGTTCCGGGCAAAGGTCCGATCACCATCGACGGCGGCACGACGCCCGCCGCAGCCGAGCAGTACAATGTCCGCGAGTTCGACCATATGGCCGAGCGCCGGATCGACAACGCGGCAAAGAACGCCAGCCTGTCCCTGCTTCTGGTCGATCACCCGCTGCATAACGGCAATGACGGCTTCAGCCTGCCCCGCGCCCGGGCGATGCCAATGGCCGAAACCGGCGAGCCGCATGCGGTGGCGCCGGGCGTCGTCGTCATTCCGCTGCCCGGCCTCACCATCGGTTCGAACATGATCTACGCCCGCCTCGCAAACGGGCGCGAATTCCTCTTCACCGGGGACGCCGCGATGATCGACAGCAGCTGGAAGGAAGTGCTGCCGCCGGCGCGCATCGTCACCAGCTACCTGCGTCCGCAGGAGCGCAAGGAAATCGTCTCCTGGTTGATGACGATCAATGCCCTGGCACGAGCCGCTCCCCATATGACCGTCATCTCGGGCCATGAACCGTCAGTCCTTACCTCGGTAAAGCGCGGATTTGCGGATTAAGGTGAATGAGACATCTGACTGGTCATGGACCGAAGTATAATGTAAACGGCCGCCGTCTTTAGGGTAAAAGGCCCCGCAGAGGTAACGCAGGACACCGCCTACGTGAACTACGAGCACATTTTCGACCAGGCCATCGAACGCCTGCACTCCGAAGGCCGCTACCGTGTCTTCATCGACATCCTGCGCAACAAGGGGGCCTACCCCAACGCGCGGTGCTTCGCCGGTCACAATGGCCCGAAGCCGATCACGGTCTGGTGCTCGAACGACTACCTCGCCATGGGCCAGCACCCCAAGGTCATCGAAGCGATGGAAGGGGCGCTGCAGGACGTCGGCGCCGGATCGGGCGGAACCCGCAATATCGGCGGCAACACGCACTATCACATCGAGCTCGAGAGCGAGCTGGCCGACCTGCACGGCAAGCAGGGCGCGCTGCTGTTCACGTCCGGCTACGTCTCGAACGACGCCACGCTCTCGACGCTGGCCAAGTTGCTGCCCGGCTGCGTCATTTTCTCGGACGAGCTCAACCACGCCAGCATGATCGCAGGGATCCGCAATTCCGGCTGCGAGAAGAAGGTATTCCGCCACAACGACCTCGAACACCTCGAGGAACTCCTGGCTGAAACCGATCCCGCATTGCCCAAGCTGATCGCGTTCGAGTCGGTCTACTCGATGGACGGCGACGTCGCGCCGATCCACGCGATCTGCGACCTTGCCGACAAGTACAACGCCCTCACCTACATCGACGAAGTTCACGCGGTCGGCATGTACGGCCCGCGCGGCGGCGGCATCACAGACCGCGACGAGGCAGCCCACCGCATCGACATCATCGAGGGCACGCTGGGCAAGGCGTTCGGCGTCATGGGCGGCTACATCGCGGCCGACACCAAGATCATCGACTGCATCCGCTCCTATGCCCCGGGCTTCATCTTCACCACCTCACTCTCGCCGGTTCTGGTCGCGGGCGTGCTGGCTTCGGTGAAGCACCTCAAGAGTTCGAACGAGGAACGCGAAGGCCAGCAGCGTTCGGCCGGCATGCTCAAGCAGATGTTCCGCGACGCCGGCCTGCCGGTGATGGACTCGACCACGCACATCGTCCCGCTGATGGTGGGCGATCCGGTCAAGGCCAAGAAAATCAGCGACATCCTGCTTGCCGAGTACGGCGCCTATGTCCAACCGATCAACTTCCCGACAGTGCCGCGCGGCACCGAGCGACTGCGCTTCACCCCGGGCCCTGCCCATACCGAGGCCATGATGCGCGACCTGACCAACGCGCTGGTCGAGATCTGGGAGCGCATGGAGATGAAGCTGGCCGCCTGATTTTCAGGCATGGCCAGGCTCACTTTGGCGCCTGCAACAATTTCTACTCCTCAGGGCTCCCCGCTCAGGCGGCGGAGCCCTTTTTTGCGACCCGGCCAATCCCCAAGTTCTGCCCGTCGCGGCTGCGCGTCCGTCCCCGCGAGGCGCATCATCCCCTCCCTGCCCCCCGGCGGCGACACGATCATGAGGAATGACATGACAAAGCTTTTCGAGCCAATTCAGGTCGGCAATCTCACCCTCGCCAACCGCATCGTCATCGCGCCGATGTGCCAGTACTCCGCCGAGGACGGGCGGATGACCGACTGGCACACCGTTCACCTTGGCACGCTTGCCCAGTCAGGCGCAGGAATCCTGACCATCGAGGCTGCAGCGGTCACGCCCGAGGGGCGCATCTCCTATGCCGACGTCGGCCTTTGGGACGATCAGACTGAAGCGGCCATGGGCAAGGTTCTTGAGAGTGTGCGACGCTGGTCGGACATGCCGATCGCGCTCCAGCTTGCCCATGCCGGCCGCAAGGCCACCACGGCGCGCCCCTGGGATGGCGGCGCACAAATCGCGCCGGGCGAGGAGAACGGCTGGCAGACCCTCTCCGCTTCTGCGGTGCCGTTCCAGCCGCATGAAAATCCGCCCGAAGCGCTCGACGAAGCCGGTCTTGCCCGCATCCGCGATGCCTTTGCCGATTCCGCGCGCCGCGCAGCGCGCCTGGGCATCGATGCCATCCAGATCCACGCCGCGCATGGCTACTTGCTCCACCAGTTCCTTTCGCCGCTCTCCAACCATCGCGACGAC
Source organism: Novosphingobium sp. PP1Y (assembly GCF_000253255.1). NCBI lineage: Bacteria > Pseudomonadati > Pseudomonadota > Alphaproteobacteria > Sphingomonadales > Sphingomonadaceae > Novosphingobium > Novosphingobium sp. PP1Y. The sequence continues at coordinate 3,146,633 of NC_015580.1, forward strand.
GATTACGGCGGCAACCTGGAAAACCGGATGCGCTTCCCCCTCGAAATCTACGACGCCGTGCGCGCGGCCTTCCCGGCCGATAAGCCCGTGACCGTGCGCGTGTCGGGCACCGACTGGGTCGACGGCGGCTGGGATGCCGAGCAGACCGCCGCCTTCGCCCGCGCACTGGAAGCGCGCGGCTGCGCCGCCATCCACGTCTCCAGTGGCGGCCTCCATCCCGAACAGAAGATCCCGGTCGGCCCCAACTACCAGGTCCCGCTGGCACGAAAGGTCAAGGAAGCGGTCTCGATACCGGTCATCGCCGTCGGCCTGATCACCGAGCCGGAACAGGCCGAGGCCATTGTCGCCACCGGTGACGCCGACATGATCGCGATTGCCCGCACGATCCTCTACGATCCGCGCTGGCCCTGGCACGCTGCCGCAAAGCTGGGCGCGCAGGTCAAGGCCGCGCCGCAGTACCTGCGCTGCCAGCCGCGTACCTACAAGGACCTGTTCGAACAGGACTGACCGACCGCAGCAAAGCCTGAAACGAGAAAGCCCACCGCAGCATCGCTGCGGTGGGCTTTTCAATTCCGGTCTGTGCCCTGCCGGTCAGCGCAGCGAGACTACGTTGTCCGAAACGCGCGGATCCTTGCGGCCGGTGTACAGGCTCGCCATCGGCTCGTCCGATACGGTCACGACATCGCCCTGGCCGAAACCATTGAAGGCAGTGCGCATGGCGGCGCCGTAAGCACCGAGCATGCCCACCTCGATCCAGTCACCCGCCTTGATTTCCGCCGGCAGCATGAAGGGGCCCTCCATGAAGTCGGCATCGTCGCAGGTCGGGCCGTAGAACGAGAATTCCTGCATTTCGGCAACGTCGATGGCCGCATTGTCGTTGCTGCCACCGCGCGGAAGGTGCCGCACCGGGAAGCGCCAGGCGACGTGCGCGGCATCGTAGAGAGCGCCATAGGCACCATCGTTGATGTAAAGTTCATCGCCGCGACGCTTCTCGACCTTGACGATCAGCGAGTTGTACTCGGCCGACAGCGCCCGGCCCGGCTCGCACCAAAGCTCGGCGTTGTAGGCAATCGGCAGCGCCTCGAAGTGGCGGTGGATGATCGCGAAGTAGTCCTCGAGCGGCGGCGGCTCCATGCCCGGATAGCTCGACGGGAACCCACCGCCGACATCGATCATGTCGATGACAACGCCGGCATCGGCAATCGCGGCACGCGCGCGCTCCAGCGCCTGGACATAAGCGAAAGGCGTCATGGCCTGCGAACCCACGTGGAAGCAGACGCCGAGCCAGTCGGCGACCTGGCGGGTCGCCTGCAGCAGCGGCGCGGCATCGGCCAGGTCGATGCCGAACTTCGAGGCCAGGCTCAGCTCCGAATATTCGGACGAGACGCGCAGGCGCACGCAGAGGCGCAGGTCGGCGGCGAGATTGCCTTCATCGTCGGCAGTCGCGGCGAGGATCTTTTCCAGTTCCTCCTGCGTATCGAGGCTGAAAGTGCGCACGCCATGAACGCGATAGGCCTCGCGAATGGCGCTCGCGGTCTTGACCGGGTGCATGAAGCACAGCGTTGCCGTGGGCAGGACGCCGCGAACCATGCGCACCTCGGCAATCGAGGCGACATCGTAATGCGTGATGCCGTTGTCCCACAGGATCTGTACGAGATCCGGGGACGGGTTCGCCTTCACCGCATAGAGCGACTTGCCCGGAAACTTCGTTGCAAAGAAGCGGGCAGCGCGCGCAGCAGCGTGCGGGCGGTTCAGGATAACGGGTTCGTCAGGCGCCAGGGCGCGAACTACAGCCGGTGCGTCAGGATGTTCGAGCAACTCAAGGGACCCCCAATCGGTGTGTTAGCGTCAAAGCTGCCTTGCGGTTTGGAAGTCCCCATGGGGCAGCGAGGGGCGGGATATAAGCCTGCGGTGATGAATCGCAAGTGAAAATCCGGAAGGTTCACAAAAACGTCACATAGGGTTTCCAGCCCTGCTCAGCAGGGTGGTTCCCGGTGACTACCTCCTGTGATTTCCGTATGTTACCCAGAAATCTCTCCACTCGGAAAAATGCAAACCCGGGGCGGCAGAACCGCCCCTCACACCAATAACAACGCCAGCGCTCACAAGAAGGTCCCGGCGACTCGCCGCCAAGGGGCCCGATCGCGCCTGCATTGAGACGAAAGGCCCCTACTCGCCTAAGCCCTTCAACTCAAGCGGTCGCGGAAATCCTCGTATGCGAACTTGCGGACGCACTCGAGCGAATCCGTTTCCGAATCCCACAGCCAGATCGAGGGCAGCGGTACCCCGTTGAAGGTGGTTGTCTTGACCATCGAGTAGTGCGCCTGGTCGAGAAAGGCGAAGCGCTCGCCCGGCTTGGCCTCGACCGGAAGCACATAGTCGCCGATCACGTCGCCCGCGAGGCAGGACGGTCCGCCAAGGCGTACCCTGCCCCCTTGCGCCTCGTCGACGAGGTCGTCGCCGTCGATGGGCACCTCACCCAGCATCGCGGGGCGATAGGGTGCCTCGATCACATCGGGCATGTGGCAGGTCGCAGAGATGTCGGTGATCGCAACCGGCATGCCGTTGAAGCCCACATCGAGGATCGTGCCGACGAGGATGCCCGCGTCGAGAGCGACCGCCTCGCCCGGTTCAAGATAGATTTCCGCGCCGGTGTCCTCGGCCATGTCGCGCAGGAACTCGACGAGTTCCTCGCGCTGGTAGTCGGCGCGGGTGATGTGATGGCCGCCGCCGATGTTGATCCACTTGAACTGGCCGAAATAAGGCTCGAGATAATCGAATGCCTTGTCCCAGGTGCGGTGGAGCGGTTCGAAATCCTGCTCGCACAAGGTGTGCATGTGCACGCCGTCGATCAACTCGACATGCTCTTCTGTCAGCTGGTCGATCGGGAAACCCAGGCGCGAATGCGGCGCGCACGGATCGTAGCGGGGCACTTCGCCCTCGGGGTGGAGCGGATTGATGCGAAGCCCGATGTCGAAATCCTCGCCACGGGCACGGGCGGCTTCGATGATCGGCCAGCACCGTTCGATCTGCTGGGGCGAATTGAAGATCACGTGATCCGAAAGGCGCAGGATCTCGTCGAGATCGTCGGGCTTGTAGGCCGCGCAGTAGGTCGCGATCTCCCCGTCGTAGAACTCGGAGGCCAGCCGCGCTTCCCACAGGCCCGAGGTGCACACGCCGTCGAGGTACTCGCCGATGATCGGGGCGGTCGACCACATCGAGAACGCCTTGAGCGCCGAGAGCACTTTTGCGCCCGACTGCTCGCCGACCTCGGAGAGCACGCGCAAGTTGTCGCGCAGCTTCGCCGCGTCGACGACGAAGCTGGGGCTGTCGACGCGCGACAGGTCGAATTGGGCGAATGCGCCCGGATCACCGGCTCTGGTTTCCATCACTCAAACCCCAACATCACCGTCGCCCCCGCACAGGCAGGGCCCCGCTTCATCGCCGCGGGGAAAACAAGCGCGATCCCCGTCCGAGCGGGGAGGACGGAGGAAACCGGAACGATTTCCTCCAGACAGCCTCAGAACGGCAGCGGTTCGGCCAGTTCCTCGCAGGTCCACGGCAGGCCGTGCTCATTGAGCATCGCCATGAACGGATCGGGGTCGAACTGCTCCATGTTGAACACGCCCTCACCTTTCCAGGCGCCGGTCAGCATCATGGCAGCGCCGATCATCGCCGGAACGCCGGTGGTATAGCTCACCGCCTGATTGCCGGTTTCCTCGTAGGCGTCCTCGTGGTCGCAGATGTTCTTGATGTAGAACGTCTTCTCACCCGAACCGTCGAGCGCCTCGCCGGTCGCGATATCGCCGATATTGGTCTTGCCCTTGGTCGTCGGGCCGAGCGAGGCCGGCTCGGGCAGAACCGCCTTGAGGAACTGCAGCGGGACGATCTCGACACCGTTGTAGATGACCGGATCGATGCGGGTCATGCCCACGTTCTGCAGCACGGTCAGGTGCTTGATGTACTCGTCGCCGAAAGTCATCCAGAAGCGCGCGCGCTCCATCTCGGGGATGAACTTCGCAAGGCTTTCCAGTTCCTCGTGGTACATCATGTACATGTTCTTCGGGCCGACAGCTTCGAAGTCGAACGACTGTTTCACGCCCATCGCGGGAGTCTCGACGAATTCGCCGTTTTCCCAGTGGCGCGCGGGCGCAGTCACTTCGCGGATGTTGATTTCCGGGTTGAAATTGGTTGCGAAGGCCTGGCCGTGATCGCCGCCGTTGCAGTCGAGAATGTCGAGCGTGCGGATCGTCTTGAGCTTGTGCTTCTTGAGCCACATCGCAAAGACGCTGGTAACGCCCGGATCGAAGCCCGAACCGAGCAGCGCCATGAGTCCTGCCTCCTTGAAGCGGTCCTGGTATTCCCACTGCCAGCGGTACTCGAACTTCGCCACGTCCTTGGGCTCGTAGTTCGCCGTGTCCATGTAATTGACGCCGGTCGCCAGGCAGGCGTCCATGATCGCCAGGTCCTGATAGGGCAGCGCGAGATTGACGACGAGCTCGGGGCCGATCGAGCGGATGAGCGCCGAAGTGGCCTCCACGTCGTCGGCGTCGATGGCGTAAGTGCCGATCGTCACGCCGGTGCGTTCCTTCACCGACTCCGCGATTGCCTCGCACTTGGAGACCGTGCGGCTGGCGAGGTGGATGTCACTGAAGATATTCGGGTTCATCGCCATCTTGTGGACTGCGACCGAGCCGACGCCGCCTGCGCCGATCACCAGAACCTTGCTCACCGATCTTCTCCTTCAATTCACCCGGACAGGGCGCGCACGAACAGGTGCGAAGGGCCGCATATAGAATGCCTGTGTGACAACTCAACGCCGATCCGCCTGCGAAGTTCACGGATATGTCGATTGTCGAGCTGTCATAAACTGCCTTCGTCGCGTCATCACCCGGTCACGCGCGGCGGACAAAGGTCGCAAAACCGTCAGCGGCGAAGGACTGATCCAGATGCCCAAGAGTGCCTCGACCCTCATCGAAAAGGCTGTTGTCCGCCACGAATCCCCCCGCCTCTCCCGCCTACTCGACAAGGCTTTCGCGATGGCGTTCAAGGGTCTGGTCTATGCCCAGATCTGGGAAGACCCGGTGGCAGACATGGATGCGCTGAAGATCGGGCCCGACAGCCGCATCATCACCATCGCCAGCGGCGGCTGCAATGCACTGAGCTACCTGACGGCCAACCCGCACTCGATCACCTGCGTCGACCTCAACACCGCGCACATCGCTCTCAACAAGCTCAAGCACGCCGCCGTGCGCCATCTGCCAGACTATGCAAACGTGCGACGCTTCATTGCCGAGGCCGATCATCCGTCCAATGTCGAAACCTACTCGCTGCTGCTCGCCCCCCATCTCGACGAGGCGACGCGGCGCTATTGGGAAGGCCGCGATCTCGTCGGTCGCCGCCGGATCGGTGCCTTCACCCGCGGGATCTACAAGCACGGACTGCTCGGCAATTTCATCGGCCTCGCCCACATCCTTGCCAAGCTGTACCGGATCGATCCTGCCGAAATCCTCGGCGCAGGGTCGCTCGAGGACCAGCGCCGCGTCTTCGACGAACGCTTCGCGCCCATCTTCGAACGCCGCCTGGTCCGCTGGCTGACCAATCACCCCGCATCGTTGTTCGGCCTTGGCATTCCGCCCGCCCAATACTCTGCCCTTGCCGGCGAGCAGCGCATGGCGGACGTCCTGCGCGCCCGGCTCGAGAAGCTGGCTTGCCACTTCCCCGTCAACGACAACTACTTCGCCTGGCAGGCTTTCGGGCGCGGCTATGGGCGCGGCGCGGAGCATCCCCTGCCCCCTTACCTGCAGCGCGGCAACCTGCCCCTCGTGCGCGAGCGGCTCGACCGGCTCACCGTGCGCCATGCCAATTTCACCCAGGTCCTCGCCGAAGCCGGCGATGCCTCCTACGACCGCTACATCCTGCTCGACGCGCAGGACTGGATGAGCGACGCGCAACTGGCCGAGCTGTGGAGCCAGATCACCCGCACCGCCCGGCCGGGATCGCGCGTACTGTTCCGCACAGCCGCCGAGCCCTCGCTGCTGCCCGGCCGTGTGCCCGATGCCATCCTCGATCGCTGGGAATACCGGGAGGTGGAGTCGCAGGCGGCGACACTGGCCGACCGCTCCTCGATCTACGGCGGCGTGCACCTCTACGAGCTGCGCGCGTGACCGGCTCGACACCTGCGACCGACCATGCCGCACTGATGGACAGGGTCTATCGCGGCCAGCGGCACATCTACGACCTTACGCGCAAGTACTACCTGTTCGGCCGCGACCGTCTGATCGACGAGCTGGAATGCCGCGCCGGTCACGCCGTGCTCGAGCTGGGCTGCGGCACCGGACGCAACCTGCAGCTCATTGCCCGCCGCTGGCCCGGCGTGCAGTGCCACGGCCTCGATATTTCCGCCGAGATGCTCAAGAACGCCCGCAAGCGGCTGGGCCTGTCCGGTCGGCTGGCCCTCGGCGATGCCACCCGTTTCGATGCGCGCGGCCTGTTCGGGCGCGAGGGCTTCGACCGCATCGTCCTGTCCTATGCGCTCTCGATGATCCCGGGCTGGCAAGCGACGCTGGAGCAAGCGGTTGCGGCACTGGCCCCGGGCGGCTCCGTGCGCGTCGTCGACTTCGGAGATCTGGCCGGCCTGCCCGCGCCGCTCTCGGGGGGATTGCGCAAGTGGCTCGCCCATTTCCACGTCACCCCGCGCACCGGGATGGAATCCGTTTGCACCCGAATCGCGCGCGAGAAGCACCTCAGGCTGGAGCACTTGCGCGGACCGCTCGGCTATTACCAGATGGTGCACATCTCGCGTTGAGACTATAGCGCGGCGATGAGCAATGCATCCCCCCGCAAGCCGACCGCCGAGGGCGTGAGACTCGCCGCGCGCAAGGTCGGCGAAATCCTTCCCATGACTCCCCTGCTCCCGCTCGAAGTCGAGGGCACAAGGATCTGGTGCAAGGCCGAGTGCCTGCAGCCTGTCGGCGCGTTCAAGATCCGCGGCGCCTGGCACCGCCTGACCGCGCTGTCCGAAGAAGAACGCAAATGCGGCGTCATCGGCGTATCGAGCGGCAACCACGCGCAGGGCGTCGCCTGGGCCGCCCGTGAACTGGGCATTGCCGCGACCATCGTCATGCCCATCGACGCGCCGCAGGTGAAGCTCGCCAACACGCGTGCGCTCGGCGCCGAAGTCGTGCTCTACGACCGGCCTGGCGGCGAGGACCGCGATGAAGTGGCCGAACGGCTGACGGCCGAGCGCGGTGCTACCTTGGTCCATGCCTTCGGCGACCCGTGGATCATCGAGGGTCAAGGCTCTGTCGGCATCGAGATTGCCCGGCAAATGAACGGCGCGCCCGATCTGATCGTCACCCCCTGCGGCGGCGGCGGACTTGCCGCAGGCCTTGCCCTTGCGTGCCCCGATTCGCGCGTGATCCCGGTCGAACCGGAAGGATGGGACGATGTCTGCCGCAGCCTGGCAGCGGGCAAGATCCTCCCCGTTGCGCCCGATGCGCCGCCGACCGCTTGCGATGCCCTGCAGACCCCGGCGACGCGTCCGGTCAATTTCGAGGTTCTGAAAGCACGCTGCCCCTTCGGCCTGATCGCGACGCCAGCGGAAATTCGGGCCGCACAGCGGCTTGCATTCCAGAGGCTGCGCCTGGTCGTCGAACCGGGAGGTGCGGCTGCGCTGGCCGCCGTTCTGGCGGGCAAGGTCGAGCTTGCGGAGCGCACGGCCATCGTGCTGTCCGGCGGCAATACCGATCCTGCGAGCTTTGCCTCGGTACTGGCCGGGAACGATTGACAAGTTCCCCGTCTCGGCAGACGCTAAGGCACTGGCAGAGGGGGAAATCGAATGATCGGAATGGCGATACTGCAACCTGTGGTCGCGCTGGCCGCGTGGACCATGGTCATGTGGTTCTGGCTCTACGGCACCCGCATTCCGGCCCTCAGCGCCGCGAAGGTCGATCCTGAAGAGCTGGCCAGCGACCCGGCAAATTCACTCGACAATCTCCTTCCGCCGCAGGTCCAGTGGAAGGCCCACAATTACAACCACCTGCACGAGGCGCCGACCGTCTTCTATGCCGTTGCGATCACCCTTGCCATCATCGGCCAGGGAGATGGTCTCAATGCCCAGATCGGCTGGGCTTACGTTGCCCTGCGGGTAATCCACTCGATCGTGCAATCGACCATCAACAAGATCAGCCTGCGCTTCGGTGTCTTCGCGCTCTCGAGCTTCTGCCTGATGTTCCTCGTCGCCCGCGCTGCACTCGCCATGTTCTGACGCCCGGCAGGCTCTGGACCAAGGCGCCGAATCGACATATTGTACCTCCAAGAAACAATGAACTTGGGAGTTCGAGCGTGGCAGCTGGTCGCTCTTTTCCGGCTATCAAACCAGGAAAGTACGCCTTCTTCGGCGTAGTGGTCTTCTTCATCCTGCTGACCCTGACCTCGCTGGTGGACAAGGTCCTCCAAACCGGGTGGGGTCTGAACTGGTACACCTTCTTCGTCGGATTTATCGCCAGCGCTTGGGGCATCGTCTCCTACCAGCTGTGCGCCTCCTGCCTCGGCTGGACGAAGCGGCGCGACTGAACCCACGGCTGCCGGCCGATGTCTCGGCCGATGCCGATCGGCCTGCATCACATTGCAGCTTCGCCTGATGCGCGCCTGCTGATAAGGCTTGGGTCATGGATTTCGACGACCAGCTGCGCCGCTACTTCGGCACCGACGACCTGACCACCATTGCCCCGACCACGCTTGAGGTGGGCATCGACCGGATGAAGGTCGACTTCGGAATGGAAAAGGACCGTAGCCGCAAGTTCGCGCTGTGGACGCTGATGTACATGTTCGGCGCCGCGCCCGACCTAGACGTCGCATTCAAGAGCGAGGAAGATCGCGAAGCCGCGCGCGACTTCATGGACATGATGGCCAAGGCCGCCGGAGAATAACGGGCGGCGCAACAAGCCGCCCGCGCACTCTCAGTCCCTAACGAACAGGCTCGCCAGCTCGACATGCGTCGACCAGCGGAACTGGCCTACCGGGCGCAGTTCGACGAGGCGGAACCCCGCCTCGATCAACCGCGCCGCATCGCGTGACCAGCTCGACGGGTTGCAGGAAACATAGACCACCCGCCCCACGCTCGATTCGGCGATGCAGTCCACCTGCTCTCGCGCGCCGGCGCGTGGCGGATCGAGGAGAACCGCCGCGAACTTGCCCAATTCGTCTGCCTGCAGCGGATTGCGGAACAGGTCGCGGTGGACGGCAAAAACCGGCTGCTGTGAGCGGTCTGCGGCGGCCTTGCAGGCCAGATGCGCATCGCGCGCGGCCTCTGCGGCCAGCACTTTCCTATCCGGTCCCGCCAGCGCGAAGGCGAATGTGCCCAGCCCGGAGAAAAGATCCGCAACCGTCGGCATCCCGGCGAGCCATTCCCAGGCCGCGCCGACCAGCGTTTCCTCGCCGTCTTGCGTCGCCTGCAGGAAGCTGCCCGGCGGAAACGGCACCGAGACTTCGCCCAGCTTCACCGTGACCGGTTCAGGCTCCCAGACCACTTCGTGGCCGTAGCCGCCATCCATGGTAAGGCGCGCAAGACCGTGGTCGCGCGCGAAGTCCAGCATGGCCTCGGTCGCCGCTAGCCCTTCCGTGGCCAGGCCCTTTACCCCCAGGTCGACGCCCTGCTCGACCAGGGTCATTTCGATGTCGGCGGCCATGCGCGGCATTGCGCCACCCTTTTCCTGGCGCTTGCCCTGCTTTCCGCCCTTCTTCGGCTTGGGCGCGCCCTTGCCCATCGTGATCAGCAGCTTGCGCAAGGGCGCCAGCAGCGCCGCCAGCTCGAGCGCCATCACATGGCATTCCTCAAGCTCGACCAGCCGGTGCGAACGCGCCTCGCGGAAGCCGACGACGATGCGGCCTCCCGAACTTTCCGCCCGCAGCGAGACGCGGCGGCGGCTCATCGGCGGCGAGAGATGCGGCGGCGTGATCGTCTCGGCGCCCAGCTCCTGCGAAACCGAGGCATTGGCCACGCGCGCCTCGACGAAGGCTGCAAGGCTCTCCTCGTCTAGCTGCTGCAACTGGCAGCCACCGCAGCGGCCGAAATGGCGGCAGGGCGGCTCCACGTGATGCGGCCCCCATTCCAGGGTGCCGTCCTCGTGCAGCATGTCCCCCGGGGCGGCGCCCCAGGCAAATCGGCCACTTGCGGTTACGCCATCGCCCTTGGAGGCGATGCGCAGGATTTCTTCGGTTTCGCTCACAGACAGGCCGCTAGCGCAGCCGGTATCCTCTCGGCAAGCTGTCCGGCAGTGAAAGCCGGCGGACAAAGCCGCGCAGCCTCGCCGTGGAGCCATACGCCCTCGCAGGCCGCCTCGAAGGCGGGCACCCCGCTGGCGACCCGGCTGGCGATCGCTCCGGCAAGCACGTCCCCGGTACCAGCGGTCGAAAGCCACGCGGTCGCGCGCGGTGCGCAGGCGAGCCGACCGTCAGGCGCAGCGATGACGGTATCCGGCCCCTTGGCAACGACGATCATGCCGCTTTCCGCCGCCAGCGCGAGGGCGCGCTCGGGCCGCGAACCGCTGCCATCGAGGTCGAAGGCACGTTCGAGCGCGACCATCTCGCCTTCATGGGGCGTGGCAATCGTCGCGGCCTGCCGTTCGGCGAGATGACGCGGGGCAAGCAGGATCAGCGCGTCGGCATCGACGACTGCGGGTACCGCATCGGCGAGCGCGACGGCGAGCCTTTCGCGCGCAAGACCGTCGCGTCCGAGCCCCGGGCCGACCAAAACCGCGCTGTTGCGATCATCGGCCAGCACATCGGACAATGCGCCTGTATCGACGACGAGATCGGCGGGCGCATTGCGCTTGCTGTCGGCGAACAGCTTGACATAGCCGGCCCCTGCGCCCTGCGCGGCGATGCTGGCGAGGATCGCCGCGCCCGGCATGGCCCCGCCGACAACGGCAAGAAGCCCGCGCTTGTACTTGTGCGAATCCGCAGAGGGTGCGGCAACTGCCGGACGCGCCACCGCGAAGGCGGCCCCCGCGACCGGTTCCACGCCTATCGGTACCAGCCGCAATTCGCCCATGCGCGCAGAAGCGGGCATCAGGAAATGCGCGAATTTCCAGGCCCCCAGCGCTATCGTCAGGTCGTACTTCGGCAAATGCCCGTTGAGCAGCATGCCGTTGTCGGACTGGATGCCACTGGGCAAGTCGACCGCGATCGACAGGCGGTGCGATGCCGCCAGAGCGTTGACGACGGCCGCGTGCTCCCCGGTCAGGGGACGCGCAAGGCCGCTGCCGAACAGGCAATCGACGAAGACGTCGCCTTCCACCTGAACATCGCCGCCAAGGTCATCGAGGGCGACGACTTCGCCCCTGAAGAGCGCCCGCGCATTGCGGGCAGCGTCGGTCTTTGGCTCGGTCGCAGCGATGACCACGGCATGCCCCCCGCGCTCGCGGATTGCCTCGGCGATCACATAGCCGTCGCCGCCGTTGTTGCCCGGGCCGCAAAGGACCGTGACCTTGTGATGTCCAGCCAGCCGCCAGACCCAATCCGCGGCTCCTCGACCGGCCACCTGCATCAGTTCGTCAACCGATGTCCCGGCGTCGATAAGGGCCTGCTCGGCATCGCGCATCTGCGCGACAGTCAGGATCTGGTCAATTCGCGTCCGATCGCTGGGCGTCTGTTCGCTGGACATCAGTTTCTCCGGTGGCATCGGGCCTGGGCCGCACTTTCGCGGGGAAGACATAACGATCCGTTCCCACGCTCACGTCGAGCGAGCCGTCCCTTAGCGCAGTCACCGCCTCGTCGGCGCCATCGGCCACGGCTATGCCGCGCCCGTCGGTCAGCACTTCAAAGCGGCGAAAGGCGCCATCGGGATGATGAACGACCAGCATCAGCTTGCCGTTGACCTCGCCGCGCTCGACGGCGCAGGCCTCGGTCAGCTTTTGCGCGCCGCCCACGGCGCAGGCGATGTGGTCGGCCCCTTCGGCCGTCGCCGGCGCCTGCGGCTTCCCGCTCGAGCATGCGACCAGCGCGATCAGCGGCAGCAGCGCGAGCACGCCGCGCGAAAGTCCGACAACCGCCGCGCCGCGCGCCATGCAGCTCAGTTCCGCTTGAGCTGGCTTACGTCGCGCACCGCGCCGCGTGCGGCACTGGTGGTCATCGCCGCATAGGCCTGCAGCGCAACCGAGACCTTGCGCTTGCGCGGATGGACCGGCGCCCAGGCATCGGCCCCGCGCGCTTCCATCCTGGCTCGACGCGCAGCCAGTTCCTCGTCCGAAATCTTCAGCGAAATGGAGCGGCCGGGGATGTCGATCTCTATCACGTCGCCGTTCTCGACCAGACCGATCGCGCCGCCTTCGGCCGCCTCGGGCGAAACGTGGCCGATGGACAGCCCCGAAGTGCCGCCAGAGAAGCGCCCGTCCGTGATCAGCGCGCAGGCCGCGCCGAGGCCCTTCGACTTGAGGTAGCTGGTCGGATAGAGCATTTCCTGCATGCCCGGTCCGCCGCGCGGTCCTTCGTAGCGGATGACTACGACGTCACCGGCAACGACTTCGCCGCCGAGAATACCGGCAACAGCCGCATCCTGGCTTTCATAGACCCGCGCCGGGCCGGTGAACTTGAGAATGCTGTCATCAACGCCCGCCGTCTTCACGATGCAGCCGTCGAGCGCGACATTGCCCGACAGGACAGCGAGCCCGCCGTCCTGGCTGAAGGCATGTTCCTTCGAACGGATCACGCCGCCTTCACGGTCGATATCCAGTTCCTTCCAGCGGCGCGACTGGCTGAAAGCGGTTTGCGTGGGCACACCGCCCGGAGCAGCCTTGAAGAATTCCTGCACCGAGGCGTCCTTGGTGCGCACGATGTCCCAGCGCTCCAGCGCATCGCCAAGGGTGCGGCTGTGAACGGTGGGCAGATCGCGATGGATCAGTCCGGCACGGTCCAGCTCGCCCAGGATCGCCATGATGCCGCCGGCGCGGTGAACGTCTTCCATGTGGACGTCGGACTTTGCCGGCGCGACCTTGGACAGGCACGGCACCTTGCGCGAAAGGCGGTCGATGTCGGTCATGGTGAAGTCCAAGCCTGCTTCGTATGCGGCCGCAAGCAGGTGCAGCACGGTGTTGGTCGAACCGCCCATGGCGATGTCGAGGCTCATCGCGTTCTCGAAAGCACCGAAGCTGGCGATCTTGCGCGGAAGGACGTTCTCGTCCTCCTGCTCATAGTAGCGGTGGCACAGGTCGACGACAAGGCGGCCTGCTTCACGGAACAGCTTCTCGCGGTCGGCATGGGTGGCCAGCACAGAGCCGTTGCCCGGCAGCGAAAGGCCCAGCGCTTCCGTGAGGCAGTTCATCGAGTTGGCGGTGAACATGCCCGAGCACGAACCGCAGGTCGGACAGGCCGAGCGCTCGATCGCGGTGACTTCCTCGTCGGTGTAGCTCTCGTCCGCAGCGGCGACCATGGCATCGACGAGGTCGAGCGCGTGTTCCTTGCCCTTGAGCACGACCTTACCCGCTTCCATCGGCCCGCCCGAAACGAAGACCGCCGGAATGTTCAGGCGCAGCGCGGCCATGAGCATGCCCGGGGTGATCTTGTCGCAGTTGGAGATGCACACCAGCGCATCGGCGCAGTGGGCATTGGCCATGTACTCGACGCTGTCGGCGATCAGGTCGCGGCTGGGCAGCGAGTAGAGCATGCCGTCGTGGCCCATGGCGATGCCGTCGTCGACCGCGATGGTGTTGAATTCCTTGGCGACGCCGCCCGCGGCCTCGATCTCACCGGCGACGAGCTGGCCAAGGTCCTTGAGGTGGACGTGACCGGGCACGAACTGGGTGAATGAATTGACCACGGCGATGATCGGCTTGCCGAAATCGCCGTCCTTCATGCCGGTCGCGCGCCACAGGCCACGGGCACCTGCCATGTTGCGGCCGTGGGTGGAAGTGCGGGAACGATAGGCAGGCATCAGCGAAACTCCGGTCGAAAACAGCGCCCCACAGGCGCACAAGTGCTTGGTGCGCCCCTACGCCATATGGGACCTCATCCGAAGCGAAAAAATACCATGAAGGGCGCCTGCGCCGCACCTTTTCTTGCGCAAGCGGCACTTGCGGGGATTGCACACAGGCTATTCACAAGCCGGTTTTGGCCGCCGGCCGCCTTGCTGCTATCATGGTGCCATGGACATGCCTGAACCCCTTACCCTCGCACCCGAGGAGCAAGAGTGGCTCGATCTGGCCAGGGGATGGATCAAGGGCCACTTCGCCAACAACCCCGACGAGGCCTACGACACGATCGAGGGCAAGCTGGCCGTGATCCGCGCCAACCTGGCGCAAGGATGGGTCGGCCCCGAAGACACCTGGAAACTGCAGTCGCTGGGGATCGCCATGGGCGATGCCCTGGCGCAGGACCTTATGCTCGATTGGGTGACGGTGGACGACGAGTACGGCCGCCAGCCCGCGCTCAACTGGCCGGGCACGAGCATCCTGTGCTTCCCGGTGACGATGATCTCGCAGCGCGTCGAGGAAGGCGAGCGGATCGACATCGACATGATGTACGAACAGACGCGCGAGCAATTGAACGAGATCGCCTTCGGCGGCGATGCGGAATAGCTCAGACGGAGGGCATTGCCACCTTGCAGGCTGCTCTAGGTCCTGTCCTGTCGCAGCCGACGCGACAATTTGAGCGCTACTCCAGGCCGATCGCCACTTCATTGCAGATGCGCGTCAGGCGCTCGGCCCATTCCTCCTGTCCGGCATCGCCGGCGATCAGGTCCTGCCGCACTTCAAGGTAGAGGTATGGCCGTCCCTCGCTTTCGACGTGGCGGCAGATCGTCGAATTGTAGATCTTGCCCGAATAGGGAAGCTGGTCCCCGACGATCAGGCCATCGGCCTCGAGCAAGGGCTCGGCAAGGCGCGCGCCGCGGTCGTCCTCATCGTAAAGCAGGCCGCAGTGCCAGGGGCGCTCCTCGTCGGGCCGGGTTTCCAGCGCCGGGGTGAAGCTGTGCAGGATCAGGGTCAGTGCCTGCGGCGTGCCGTGCAGGATCTCTCCCAGCGCTTCGTGGAACGGGCGATGGAAACGCGCCAGACGCGCTTCGCGGTCGATGTCGAGATTGCCGGAAATGACGCGGCCGTCGCTCCTTTCGGGGATCGCGGCCGGGTCGGTCTCGTCGCGGTTGGTATCGCATACGAGGCGGCTAACATTGCCGAGGAAGGCCGCCGTGCCGGTATTACGCGCCATCTTCTCCGCGATTCCGGCCACGCCGATGTCGATGGCGATGTGTTCGTCCATCAGCGCGGCATCGATGCCAAGCGCGATGTCGTCCGGAACGCGATTCGAGGCATGATCGGCAACGACAAGGATGCCGCCGAAACGCGGGGTTCCGACGATGCGATAGGCTTCGTGAATCAACGCAGGGCTCCGGTCATCTTCCAGTATTCGGGATGGTCGCGCGCAATCGCCTCGGCGGCGGCCAGCATGGCCTCGCGGCTTTCGTAAAGGGCAAAACAGGTAGCGCCCGAGCCCGACATGCGGGCGAGAAACGGATCGGTGCGCCCGAGGGCCGCAAGCACATCGGCCACCTGCGGGCAGATGGAGATGGCCGGGACCTCCAGGTCGTTGCGCCCGGCTAGGGCGATCTCGCGCAGCGATCCTGTCGGCATTGCCCCGCGATCCTCGCCGTCCCACGCCTTGAACACCGGCCCGGTCGGCACCGGCACGCGCGGATTGACAAGCAGGACCGGGCATCCGGCAAGGTCGTTCTCGGCCACTTCCTCAAGGTCGGTGCCTGTCCCGGTGCCGATGCACGGGCGCGAGAGGACGCAGGCCGGCACGTCTGCCCCCAGCTCCGCCGCCTTCGCGTGCCAGTCATCGGGCAGGCCGTGGACGCGCTCGACCATGCGGAATACCGCGCCCGCGTCGGCCGAACCGCCGCCCAGCCCCGCCGCGACCGGCAGTCGCTTGTCGAGGTCGACCGACCAGCCCTTGCCGTGTGGCAGGGCGGTGAGCGCCCTGGCGACGATGTTGTCGAAGGGATCGTCGATCTTCCCGGCGAATGCACCGTGCGTCGTCAGGTGATCGCGGTCCGCGACGGAAGCTGTCAGCCGGTCGCCATCATCGACGAAGGCGAACAGCGTCTCCAGCTCGTGATAGCCGTCCTCGCGTCGCCTGCGCACGTGCAGGGCGAGATTGATCTTCGCATAAGCGGTTTCGGAAAGAGTCATCGCGCCCTCCCTGAAACGAGTGAAGCGCCGGAGCAACCCCCGACGCTTCACAGTCATTTCGCCATGATCCGAAAATCACATGTTCGGGTAGTTCGGTCCGCCGCCGCCTTCGGGCGTGACCCATTCGATGTTCTGGGTCGGGTCCTTGATGTCGCAGGTCTTGCAATGAACGCAGTTCTGCGCGTTGATCTGCAGACGCGGCCCCGCACCATCCGGGTCGACGAACTCATAGACGCCTGCCGGGCAGTAGCGCGCTTCCGGCCCGGCATAGACCGGCAGGTTGATCGCGGTGGGTACCGTCGGATCCTTGAGCCGCAGGTGACAGGGCTGCTCTTCCTCGTGGTTGGTGAACGAGTAGGCGACACTGGTCAGGCGGTCGAAGCTGATGACGCCGTCGGGCTTGGGATATTCGATCGGCTTGTACAGATCGGCCCGCTGCAGCGTCGAGGCATCGGTGTGGTGCTTCATCGGCTTGGCAAGACCGAAGCCGAACAGGGTGCGCAGCCACATGTCCGCACCGGCAAGGATCGTGCCCAGTTCGCCGCCCCACTTGGCGACCAGCGGCTCGGCGTTCTGCACGAGCTTGAGCTCCTTGGCGATCCAGCTTTCGCGAACGGCACTGTCGTATTCCATGAGCGAGTCCTGCTCACGGCCCGCCTTGATCGCGGCGGCAATCGCCTCGGCAGCGAGCATGCCCGACTTCATCGCGGTGTGCGTGCCCTTGATGCGCGGCACGTTGACGAACCCTGCCGAGCAACCGGCCAGAACGCCGCCCGGGAAGGCAAGCTGCGGCACCGACTGCCAGCCACCCTCGTTGATTGCGCGCGCGCCATAGGCCACGCGCTTGCCGCCCTCGAGGATCTTGCGGATTTCCGGGTGCTGCTTCCAGCGCTGGAATTCCTCGAAGGGGTAGACGTAGGGATTCTTGTAGTCGAGCGCAGTCACGAAGCCGAGCGAGACCTGGTTGTTGGCCTGGTGGTACAGGAAGCCGCCGCCCCAGGAATCGCTCTCGCTGAGCGGCCAGCCCTGGGTGTGGATGACCCGGCCCGGCGCATGTTTGTCGGGATCGATGTCCCAGAGTTCCTTGATGCCAAGACCATAGATCTGCGGCTCGCAGTTCGCCTCGAGGTCGAACTTGGCCTTGAGACGCTTGGTCAGGTGGCCGCGCGCGCCTTCGCAGAAGACGGTGTACTTGCCGAGCAGGTTCATGCCCGGCTGGAAGTCGCCCTTGGGATTGCCCTCGCGGTCAACGCCCATGTCGCCGGTCTGGACGCCGATCACCGCGCCGTTGTCGTCATAGAGGATCTCGGCAGCCGGGAAGCCGGGGAAGATCTCGACTTCGAGTTCCTCGGCCTTTTCGGCAAGCCAGCGGCACAAGTTGCCGAGCGAGCCCGTGAAGTTGCCTTCGTTCGACATGAAGGGCGGCATCACGATCTCGGGCATCGAGACCTTGCCCTTCTTCGTCAGGTGCCAGTGCAGGTTGTCGGTCACCGGTGTTTCGGCCAGCGGACAGCCGTCGTCGGCCCACCCCGGAAGCAGCTCGTCGAGCGCCTTGGGGTCGATCGTCGCGCCGGACAGGATATGGGCGCCGATCTCGGAGCCTTTTTCCAGAACGCAGACCTGCAGCTCGGGATCAACCTGCTTGAGCCGGATCGCCGTCGACAGGCCGGCCGGACCGCCGCCGACAACAACGACGTCGTATGGCATCTCTTCGCGTTCAATCATGGGGGCCCCCAACTCCGATCCTGTTATCCGGTATCAACTTAGTCGTACGATTAATTTCTCTTGTGCCTTGATTGCTCGTCGCCGACAGGTCAAGACCCCGGCGATGGTTCAAGCCACGAATACGCAATTTCTGGACGATATCGCAGGTGCACTGGACTGGTGGCGCGATGCGGGGGTGGACTATGCCTTCCTCGACGAGCCGCGCCAGTGGCTGACCCCGCCTGAGGACGAAGACGCCGATTCCACCGGACCGCGGCGTCCCCGGCGCACACCGGTCGAACAGGTGGAAGCAACGCCGCCGCCCAGCCGCTTCGATCCTGCAGCGCTGCCCGGCGACCTCGCCGCCTTCGGCCAGTGGTGGCTTAGCGAACCGCTGCTCGACGATGGCTCCACCGAGGGCAGGATGCTGCCACAGGGCCAGGCGGGCGCGAAACTGATGGTCGTTGTCGACATGCCGGAACCCGAAGACAGCCAGGCGCTGCTCGGCGGACCGCAAGGCAGACTGCTCGATGCCATGTTGGCCGCCTTCGGCACGCGCCGCGAGGACATCTACCTTGCAAGCGCCCTGCCCCGCGCGACACCGGCGCCCGACTGGGCAGCGATGAACGAGCGCGGGCTCGGCCAGGTGCTTGTCCATCATGTCAATCTGGTGGCGCCGGAACGGCTTATCCTACTGGGAACAAACGTCCTGCCGCTCATTGGGCACGAATTGCCGCAACGCTCTGCCGTTTTACACACATTCCATCATGAAGGAGGAACGATACCTCTGCTTGCTTCGAGGGGGCTACCTGCATTGCTGGCGCAGCCGCGATGGAAAGCCGTTCTCTGGCAGGCTTGGCTCAAGTGGACGACCGGCTGAACCGGCCCGGCGCAGATACCGCAGAGCCAGGTTGCGCCTGACCGGCCGGGGCCGCACCGGGCAGGCGGAGTGATCGAACGATCGGGGAAGCGAATTTTGACTAAACTTGCCAAGGCAGGATGGATCGCCGGACTCGCCATCGCGTGCACCGCGACCGTGGCGACCGCTCCTGCATATGCGAACAGTGCCGCCGTCGACTATTTCCGCACCCGCGCGGACCGCACTGCCGTGCCTTCGCTGCTGAGCCAGGATGATCGCGCCTATTACAAGCAGGTGTTCGACGCGATCGACGCCAAGAACTGGTCCAAGGTCCAGCAGATGCTGGCCGAGCGGCCCGACGGCCCGCTGCACCAGCAGGCCCGCGCGGAATACTATCTTGCCGCCGGTTCGCCCAAGATCGAGCTGCCCGACCTGCAGGACTGGCTGGCCAAGGGCACGCAGCTTCCCGGCGCCGACCAGATTTCCCGCCTTGCCCTGAAGCGCGGGGCGGAGGCGATTCCCGACCTGCCGACCGAGCAGCAGTTCGCCCGCCTGCCCTCGATGCCCAAGCGCACCCGTCCCTCCTCGATCAACGACGGCACGATGCCCGAGGCAATTTCTTCCGGCATCCTCGACCGCATCAAGAACGACGACCCGATGGGCGCGCGAGTCCTGCTCGACGGGATCGACGCCGGGCTGAGCAATTCGGCGCGCGCCGAGTGGCGCCAGCGCGTCGCCTGGAGCTTCTTTATCGAGAACCAGGACGCCTCGGCCTACCAGATGGCGCAGTTGGCAACCCTCGGTACCGGCCCCTGGGTTGGCGAGGCATGGTGGACGGCAGGCCTCGCCGCATGGCGCCTGGGCGATTGCGATGCCGCCGGCGACGCCTTTGCCAAGGCCGCGAAAACGTCCGAGAACGCGGAACTGACTTCTGCATCCTATTACTGGCAGAGCCGCGCCCTCGTGCGCTGCCGCCGCCCGGACCTCGCCGCAGAACCCCTGCGCATGGCGGCCAAGCGCGACGAGACGCTTTACGGCATGTTGGCGAGCGAACAGCTCGGCGTGCACTTGCCCGAACAGCATGCAGGTGCGGACTTTACCCAGGCCGACTGGCAATCGCTGCGCAACAACACCAATGTGCGCGCGGCCGTGGAACTCGCCGAGATCGGCGAGGACGGCCTTGCCGACGAAGTGCTGCGCCATCAGGCCCGCATCGGCGATCCCGGC
Source organism: Novosphingobium sp. PP1Y (assembly GCF_000253255.1). Classification (NCBI taxonomy): domain Bacteria; kingdom Pseudomonadati; phylum Pseudomonadota; class Alphaproteobacteria; order Sphingomonadales; family Sphingomonadaceae; genus Novosphingobium; species Novosphingobium sp. PP1Y. The sequence goes on from NC_015580.1 coordinate 3,166,610, forward strand.
CAGTACGAACCGCTCTCACGCCTCGCCCGCGACCTTGGTCTGCCTTCGACGCAATTGTGGATGGCCTACAATGCCCCGCGCGGCGGCAAGCCCGAACCGGCGACCCGTTTCCCCACTCCCAAGTGGACGCCCATCGGCGGCTGGAAAGTCGATCCGGCGCTGGTCTATGCCCATGCGCTCCAGGAATCCATCTTCCAGGCCAGCGTCGTCAGCCCCGCCGGTGCGCGCGGCCTGATGCAGATCATGCCTTCCGCCGCACGCGATCATGCCTCGGACATCGGCGTGTCGGGATCGGCCAGCGACCTCAACAAGCCCGAGATCAATCTCGCCTTCGGCCAGCGGCACCTCGAAATGCTGAAGAGTGCGTCGGGAACGCAGGGCCTGCTACCCAAGGTCATGGCGGCCTATAACGCCGGTCTCGCTCCGGTCACGCGCTGGAATACCGAGATCAATGACAACGGCGATCCGCTGCTCTGGATGGAATCGATCCCTTACTGGGAAACCCGCGGGTACGTGAACATTGTCCTGCGCAATTACTGGATGTACGAGCGCCAGGCGGGCGGCGTTTCGGAAAGCCGGGTGGCGCTTGCCCAGGACATGTGGCCGACTTTCCCGGAACTGGCCGGATCGAAGGGCGTACGCATGGCAGCGAACGGAGCGATCTTGCGTGGCCATTGACCCCGACCGGACTTTCAAGCCGATCAACATTGCCCTTCTGACAGTATCCGACACCCGAGGCCCCGAGGACGATACCTCGGGCGACATTCTCGAGCAGCGGATCCGGGAAGCGGGCCACAAGCTTGTCGAGCGGGCGATCGAACGCGACGATGCGGTGCGAATCGCCAACCGGCTGAACAACTGGGTCGACGACCGCGCCATAGACGCCATCATCTCGACCGGCGGCACCGGCCTTACCGGCCGCGACGTCACGCCCGAGGCACTCGACAAGATCAAAGACAAGGAAATCCCCGGCTTCGGAGAGCTGTTTCGCTGGCTGTCCTACAAGACCATCGGCACCTCGACCGTGCAGAGCCGCGCAATTGCCGTCGTTGCGCGCGGGACCTACATCTTCGCCCTACCCGGCTCCAATGGCGCGGTGAAGGACGGTTGGGACGGCATTCTTGCCGAGCAGCTCGACAGCCGCAACCGGCCCTGCAACTTCGTCGAACTCATGCCGCGTCTGCGCGAAGTCTGACCGGCCAAGAGATCGGCACGGCGTCATTCGCCACCTCGTCCTTGTGCGAGTAGGCCGACCAAGCGCGTCCCCCTAGCCTCGCTCCCGACAAGACATTGGGAGAAAAGTGCTATGGCGACTGTGGCGGCGAACCGCCCTGACCATGTTCCTGCGGACCGGGTCGTCGATTTCGACATCTTCGCCCCGCCCGGCTCCGAAGAGGACTACTTCGCGGCATGGGCCTCGGTGCGCGGCGACCATGCCCTGGTCTGGACAACGGCCAATGGCGGGCACTGGATCGCCGCCGACGGCGAGACGACGCGCAAGCTCTGGAACGACGCAGAGAACCTGTCGAACGAGGCGCTGGCGGTAACGCCCGGGCTCGGCGAAGCGATGAACTTCATCCCGCTCCAGCAGGACGCCCCCGAACACAAGCCGTTCCGCATGGCCGTAATGAAAGGCTTTGCGAACAATCACGTCGTCGCGATGGAACCGCTGATCCGCGAGGTCGCGCGTGAACTGACCGCGCAGATCACCCCGCACGGCGAGTGCGAATTCATGGAGGAATACGCCGAAGTCCTGCCAATTCACATCTTCCTCACGCTGATCGACGTGCCGACGCAGGACCGCCTGCGCCTGCGTCCATTGGGCCAGCAGCTTACCCGGCCCGACGGCTCGATGACGGTCGAGCAGCTGCGCGATGCCGCCGACGACTACTTGCGCCCCTATATCGAGGAACGACTACGCAAACCCGGGCAGGACCTGTTCAGTCGCATCCTCTCCATTCCCATCGAGGGCCGCGAATGGACCTTCGACGAGGCGCAGCGCATGTGCCGCAACCTGCTTTTCGGCGGGCTCGACACGGTGGTATCGATGTTTGGCAACATTGCCCTGCATCTCGCGCGCTATCCCGAGGACCAAAACCTGCTGCGCAATCGTCCCGAGCTTATTCCGCAAGCTGCGGACGAACTGATGCGCCGCTATCCGATGGTCTCGGTGACCCGCAATCTCGTGAGGGACGTCGAGATCGACGGCATCACCCTCAGGTCAGGCGATCTCGTCTACCTCAACAGTTCGATCCACAACCTCGACACCGCTTGCTTCGACAATCCCCACAAGGTCGATTTCGAGCGCAATCTGTCGCCCGTGCGCCACACCACCATGGGCGTTGGGCCACACCGCTGCGTTGGCGCCGGGCTCGCCCGGTTGGAGGCAATCCTGTTCATCGAGGAATGGCTCAAGGGCATTCCGTCGTTCCGGGTCAAGCCCGGTTCGCCGCCGCGATATCGCGCCGGCAATGTCGGGGCGCTCACCGAGCTAAGGCTGGAATGGGACTGACCTGTTCAGGCGAACAGCGGTAGCTCGGCGACTTCCTCGTCGGTCAGGTCGATACGAAACAGGTCGCGCAGCAGCCGCGCGTAGTCTCGCGGATCGTCGATCGTGCGCGTTTCGCTCTTCCCGTCACGATAGACAGCCAGCTGCCTTTCGCTGAGCGCCGCGAAACCTCCCGGCAGGACGATGCTGGCGATATGCAGCGAAGTGAAGCGCGTATCGGGCCGCGTCGAAGTCCAGTGATTGCCCATCTCCAGGTCATCGGGAGCGACTTGCGTGAGATCGAAGGCGTACTGCGGCTGCCAGTCCCCGTGCGGTGCACTGCGGCCATCGGTCGCGCTTACCGGCCCGGCGCGCTCCAGCCGCCATTCGCCCAGCAGCGAACCCGGCTCGTCCACGCGAAGCAGGCGGTGGCGTGCGCCGTCAGACGTCCCCACTTCCGCGCCGTGTTCCAGCGGCAGGGGCGGCACGAAGCTGCCACCGAAGCCCGCATCCGCGATCCATGGTTTTCCATCCACTTGCGCAAGCAGCAGCGTATGGGTGCGCGGCGGCGCGACTCCCTCGGGAATGCCAAGCAGGACGCGCGCCAGCAGAGGGCGATTTTCGAAGCCGAGGAGCGTGAGCATATCGGCATAGAGGCGGTTCTGCTCGAAGCAGTATCCGCCCCGCTCACGCACCACGAGCTTGTCGAACACCGAAGCGCTGTCGATGCGAATGCCGCGGCCCAAGCGGATATCGAGATTTTCGAAACCGATGGCGCGCCTGTGGGCGAGCTGCAACTGGGCCAGCCCGCCCGGATCGAGGGTGGGCGCTTCGCTCAGGCCGATGCGGCCAAGGTACTGTTCGAGTTCCATTCCCGGCGGAATGGCATGTTCACGCCGGTTCGGGCAAGCCTGTGGATAACTCCGGGATAACCGGTGCATGGACAGGGGAAATGCTGTGCGCAGACCGGGGACATTGCCATGGCCCCGCCCCTACCCTTGGGTGCTGCCCGTCAGGTAATGACGTCTGGCGCGATACGACCGGTATGGCGCGCAATCCCGGCGATCGCATCGGCTGCCGCGATCTGCTCCGCCAACATCGCCCCGGTATCCTCGTCCAGCCGGCCGCCTGCCGGTTCATACCGTTCGAGATAGACGCGCAAGGTGGCACCTTGCGTACCGGTGCCGGAAAGACGGAAAACGATGCGCGAGCCATCCTCGAACAGCACCCGAATGCCCTGATTCTCGCTGACCGAGCCGTCAACCGGATCGGTGTAGGAGAAACTGTCGGCGAGCTTCACGCGCAGCGCGCCAACGGAGCGGCCCGCAAGAGAATCCAGACTGTTCCTGAGACCTGCCATCAGGGCATCGGCGCCGTCCTTGTCGATCCCCTCATAATCGTGACGGGCATAGTAATTGCGGCCGAACCGGGCCCAGTGTTCGCGGGCCAGCTGATCCACGGGGATCTGCCTTACCGCCAGGATGTTGAGCCACAGGAGCACGGCCCAAAGACCGTCCTTCTCGCGCACATGGTCCGAACCTGTACCGGCGCTTTCCTCGCCGCAGATCGTCACCTTGCCGGCATCGAGCAGGTTTCCGAAGAACTTCCAGCCCGTCGGCGTCTCGAAACACGGTACACCCAGCTCTTCGGCCACGCGGTCGGCAGCAGCGCTGGTCGGCATCGAACGGGCAATTCCGGCCAGGCGCCCCTTATAGGCCGGCGCAATCTCTATGTTGGCCGCCAGCATGGCCAGCGAATCCGAGGGCGTGATGAAGCGCCCGCGCCCGATGATCAGGTTGCGGTCTCCGTCACCGTCGGAGGCAGCCCCGATGTCCGGCGCGTCCTCACCCATCATCAGATCGTGGAGTTCCCGGGCGTGGATGAGATTGGGGTCCGGATGATGACCGCCGAAATCCTCAAGCGGCGTGCCGTTGACGACCGTGCCCTTCGCAAAACCCAGACGGTTCTCAAGGATCTCGACGGCATAGGGGCCGGTCACCGCGCTCATCGCGTCGAAGCGCATGGTGAACCCGCCAGCAACAGCCTTTCGGATCGCGGCAAAGTCGAACAGCTCTTCCATGAGGTCCGCATAGTCGGCGACCGGGTCGATCACGCTGACCGTCATCGCTCCCACTTCGACGTCGCCGATCCGGTCGAGATCGACGTCCCGGGCTTCCACGGTAAGCCAGCGGTCGATCTCCAGCGTGCGGGCGTGGATCGCCCTCGTCACGCCCTCGGGCGCGGGACCGCCGTTGGCGATGTTGTACTTGATGCCGAAATCCTCGTCGGGACCGCCAGGGTTGTGGCTGGCCGACAGGACCAGTCCGCCACTGGCCTTGTACTTGCGGATCACATGGCTGGCCGCCGGGGTCGAGAGAATGCCGCCGCGCCCCACGAGCACGCGGCCATAGCCGTTCGCCGCCGCCATGCGGATCGCCTGCTGGATAACGGTACGGTTATGAAAACGTCCATCCCCGCCGATAACCAGGGTCGCCCCCCGCTCACGCGTCACGGAATCGAAAACGGACTGGATGAAGTTCTCGGCGTAGTTCGCTTGCTGGAACACCTTCACCTTCTTGCGCAGGCCGGACGTGCCGGGGGCCTGTCCATCGAAAGGCTGGGTTTGAACCGTGACGATCTGGGTCAATCCGAAGTCTCCACCGGGATGAGTTGAATAGCTTGAGCCAAATAGGGATGAACCGCAGGCAGGACCGCCTGTCGGAACGACGCGTTTGCACCTGCGAACACTTTCATGGCGTTTCCCTTGAAGTCAAACGCCCGATGGGATGACGCGAGTGCGCAATTGGCTGAAACGAGCCGGAGCATTTCTCATGCCCATCCCGCTCGGCTTCAGAAGACCTTGTGCAACGTTACGACGATGCCGAGCGCTACCAGCACGACAACGACCGTGCCCCCAGTGATGATGAAGGCCTTTGCCAGGAGAGTGCGGGATGGCGCATCCCCGAAGGAAAAATCCGCCCTTTCCGGGTTTTGGGATTGCGGAAACTGTGCCCGGGCATCGACACTGACCTTGGCAGTGCCAACTTCCGGCGCGCGCTGTTGCTCATCGTCTTCGCGCAGGAGCTCCACCGGCTCCACTGATCCAGACGCCTCTTCCTCCGGCTCGACCGCCTTTTCCTGCTCCTGCAGGTAGGCCCGATAGGCACGTGCCAGTTCTGCTCGCGGTGGTGAGCCGGTGCGGCTGCGGATGCTCTCGATGCGCTGATTGACGGCACTGACCGAAATGCCGAGTTCGAACGCAATTTCCTTGCTCGTGCGATTCTCCGCGACGTAGCCCAGGACTTCGTGCTGCTTTGGCGTCAGGCTGGGAAACACGTCGAGCGGACGAGGCGCCGGATCGGCGCCATCATCACCCATGCCCCGCCCGGCTGATAGCATTGTTCATTTATAAACCCCAGTGTCGCACCGACACCCTTTTTCGGCACTTAACTTGTTGCATTATAAGGCTGACTTTGACTTTCTAGCAAGCCGCAGAGACGAAAAAATGTCCGAGGCAGTATCGCTTCTGGCCGACCTCGTAACATCCCTTATATTCGCGGACGGGACGAAAGATGGGCACCGGGCGGCACGCGGCTATATCTCGATCGCGCGATAGCGTTCCCGCGACCAGGCCGCGCTATCGCGCAGGGCCGGCCGGCGAAGATCCGACAACGGCTTTTGCGTTTCAGTCTTACCCGCCCTTGCCTTTCGCGCGCCCTGCCCCTAGCGGCACACGCGCGTCAGGTCTGAAGGAGTCGAACCATGGTCCCCCGTTATGCCCGCCCCGCGATGTCCGCGATCTGGGAACCCGAAGCCCGTTACCGCATCTGGTTCGAGATCGAGGCGCACGCCGCCGTCAAGATGGGTGAACTGGGCGTGGTGCCCGAAAGCGCCGGCAAGGCCCTGTGGGACTGGTGGGCAACCAATCCGGTGATCGACGTCGCCGCGATCGACGCCATCGAGGCCGTTACCAAGCATGACGTCATCGCCTTCCTCGACTGGGTTGCCCAGCAAGTCGGCCCCGAGGC